>JBMSOD010000019.1:0-23895 GCA_049422085.1 Burkholderiaceae bacterium | reverse complement strand
TACTGTTCCAGGGTCGGCTTGACCTTGGCCACATGGGATTTGAGCGCCTCGGGCAGCTCCAGGGCCGAGAGCTCTCCCACCTGCTCGCGCAAATGAGCGGCGTGTTCGGCCAAATCCTTGCGGATCGATGCAGCCACCTCGGCATCCGCCCCGCCCACTGCAAGCGCCCGGTAGGCATCGGCTCGCAAGGCGTCATGCATCATGTCGGCCTCGAGCTGAGCCCGGATGGCGCTGGCTGTGGTCGTGGTCTCGGCCAGTGCATTGCGCATCTGCCAGGTCGCCTGCAGGCCCCCGAAAGCCACGGCAATCACAAGCGCCGCCGCCGAACCCATGAACAGGTTCAGTCGCTTGCGGATGGTCAGGGCACTCAGGGACATCGGAGAGACTCCACGATCGGTCAACATTGGACGGAAGGGTCGCCCGCGGGCCGGCCTTATTCGATGACCGGCTGACGAAATGCCGTTGCGCGCCGCCGACAGGCATTCGACCAGTGGTCGGGTGGGCGCAGTCCTGCGCCAGAACCTGCGGCATGCTTCGATCGAGGCTGAGAATTCGTGCAAGACCCGATTCTCTCCCAACCCTCCCATCGACCTGCCAGAACCTGACTGATCATGACCCTGACGCCCCGTTCGCCCCTCTGCGCCACCCTGCTCGCTGCCGGACTTGCATTCGCCACCCAGACCCATGCCGCGCGCCCGCTCATCACCGACGATGCTGCAGTCAATGACTATGGCCAATGCCAGATTGAAGTCTGGCAGGAGCGTACTCAGGGCGTTCGCGGCCCGACCTTCGCGCCCGCTTGTGGTGTGGCCGATGGCCTTGAATTCGGCGTGTCCTACACACGCTATTCACCGGCGTCTGCAGATGCGGGGGGCTACGGACTTCAGCTGAAGACCGTCTTCGACTCCCTCAAGACCGAACGTTGGGCCTTCGGCGCCAAGCTCAACACTTTCTCGGTGCACAACCGCTATACCCGGGGCTATAGCCCTGACGCCTATTCGGTCACGCTGCTGGGCAGCGGCAAATATGGCCACGGACTGGCCCTGCACACCAACATAGGGGTGGCCCATGACCGCGATGCCAAGGAAACTTCAGCCACCTATGGCGTGGCGGTAGTCAAGGAATTCGGGCAAGCCGGTTTTGTCTTTGCCGAACTGGCCGGCGATCATCGCTCGGGCGCCTTTCGCAATGCCGGGGCAGCGATCTGGATCATTCCGGAGCGGCTGACTCTGGACTTCTCGGCGGGCCGCCAGAACGGCGCCGGCACGAGCACCCTCTATACGATTGGGTTCGGTTTTTACGGCACCCGCGTGTTCGGGAAGTAAGTCTGCGGACCACACCGGCTCAAGCCCTGCAGGCGCAGGGCGTGGCCGAGTAGAGCGAGCCCTTCAGTCGAGGGGCCTGCCCCGCATGGCCTTGACCCGGCTGCGAGCCAGCTTGTCCTCGACCCGACGCCGTTGAGAAGCCAGGGTCGGGCGGGTGGGCCGTCGCTCGAGCGGTACCTGCTCGGCCTTGTCGATCAGCACCCGCAAACGCGCAAGCGCATCCTCGCGGTTTTTCTCCAGACTGCGAAAGCGCTGGGCCTTGATGACCACCACGCCTTCGGTGCTGATCCTTGTGTCTCGCAGGCCCATCAGACGATCCTTGAGATCAGCTGGCAAAGAAGAGGCCTTGACGTCAAACCGAAGGTGCACCGCATTGGAGACCTTGTTGACATTCTGACCCCCCGCGCCCTGGGCGCGGATGGCGGTCAGCTCAACCTCGGACTCACGCAGTTCGGCCATGCCCGGCAGAAGGCAAGGCCCGAACCCATTCGCCTGCCTGGGCTGCGGCCCGATTGGCGCCGTCGAGGACTCCGGGGTAGGTGAAAAAGCCGTGATGCATGCCGGGGTAACGGGTCAGGGTGGTGGGGACGCCGGCCTCGACCAGGCGCATGCCATAAGCCTCGCCTTCGTCGCGCAGGACATCGACCGCTGCGGTAATGACCAGCGTGGGTGGCAGTCCCCGCAGATCCTGAGCCAGCATGGGCGCTGCCTGCACCGACAGTTCGCGTGCCTGCTGTTCGGTCCGGGCACCCCCCAGATAGAGATCCCAGAACCAGACCATGACCTCGCGGGTCAGACCATAGCCCGTCGCGAATTCCGCGTAGGAATCGAAAGCGGCGGTGTAGTGGGCCGTGACGGGGTAGATGAGCAGTTGTCCGGCCAGGGCCAGGCCTTCGTCGCGGGCGCGCAGTGCAACGGCTGCGGCCAGATTGCCTCCGGCGCTGTCGCCCGCCACTACCGTTCGGGCCGGGTCGATGCCGAGCTCGGCAGCCTGGGCCATGGCCCAACGCGTGGCCGCCATGCAGTCCTCCGGTGCCGCCGGAAACAGGTGCTCAGGCGCCATGCGGTAATCCACCGAGACGATGACCGCCTGAGCCTCGGTCGCCAGGTTACGGCACAAGGCATCGTGAGTGTCGAGATCGCACAGCACCCAGCCGCCACCATGGAAATAAACGATCAGGGGCAAGGCACCCTGAGCGCCCTCGGCGCGGTAGATCCGCAGCTTCAGGTCGCCGCCCGGGCCCTGAATGACACGATCCACGCCCACCGGCGCCGCCGGCCGCGGCACCAGCTTGGCCATGGATTCGGAGTAGCCACGCCGGCCCACCTCGACCGGCAGCGTATTGACGGCGGGACGCCCTTCAAACAGCTTGAGCAGGGCGCGGACTTGCGGATCGAGTTCCATGCGGGCGGTCTCCGTGTTGTTCTCGTTGGGTCTCAGGGCTGAAGGACCACGCGGCCGACCACGCGGCCTGCAGCCAGGTCTAGCAGGGATTGATTGACTTCGGCCAGCGGTTTGAGGGTGAGCGGGATTTCGGGCAGGGTAATACGCTGCGCCAGCTCCACCAGTTCGCGAAGTTCGTTCAGGCCCGAGACATAGGAGCCGATCACCGTCATGGACTTGAACGGGAACATCGGCACCGGGCAACGGAACTCGCCCCCAAACAGGCCGACGATCACGACCGTGCCTGCACGGCGCACGATGCCGGTGGCCATCGACGAAGTGGACTCCGAGCCCACGAAATCGATCACGCCCAGGATCTGATTGCCGGTGAGTTTCATGGCATTGCGGGCCGCATCGGCGCCCGACGGGTCGAGCACTTCGGCTGCACCGTAGCGCCGCGCCATCTCGCGCTTGGCCGGATCGGGATCAATGGCCAGCACACGGGCCTTGGAGATGGCCGAAAGCAGTGCCACCGCCGTCATGCCCACCCCGCCGCAGCCCACCACCGCAATCCAGTCTTCTGCCGTGGCCTCAGGCAGCTTGCGGATGGCGCCATAGGCCGTGATGCCCGCACAGGCGAAGGTGGCCGCACGGGCCGGATCGAGCGTGCCGATGGGGACCAGGTAACGGTCGTGGGGCACGCGACACAGGTCGGCATAGCCGCCTGGCAGCTGCATGCCCAGATTGCGCGCGGCCCGGTTGCACAGGTGGTCGTTGCCGCCCAGGCAGGTCGGGCACTCACCGCAGCCCAGCCAGGGATAGACCACCACCCGGTCACCCACCTTGACGCTGGTGACCTCGGGGCCGACCTCGACCACCTCGCCACCGATTTCATGGCCCATGGTCACAGGCAGCTTGGTCCCGCCGCGTTCGAGGTTGGTGGTCTTGCCACCGCCCATGTCAAAACCGCCGCTCTGAATGTGCAGATCGGAATGGCAGATGCCGCAATGGGTCACGCGCACCGTGACCTCATGGCCCACGGGGGCCTCGAGCGCGTCTTCATGAAGCTCGAGGGCTTCGCCCCATTTCGGAAAAGCCCATCGATGGGCACAGCGATAGTTCATGAGTGCGTCTCCTGAAGGTCGGATGACTTGAGCAGGTTGGATGACCAGGCTGGATGACTTGAGCAGGCTGGATTACTTGAGCGGCTTGAAGCGGAGCCGGGTGGGCCGAGCCGCTTCATCGCCCAGGCGGCGCTTTTTGTCAGCCTCGTATTCCTGGTAATTGCCGTTGAAGAAGGTCCATTGCGAATCGCCTTCGGCCGCAAGGATATGGGTCGCGATGCGGTCGAGAAACCAGCGGTCGTGCGAGATGACCAGCACCGAGCCGGCGAATTCGAGCAGCGCGTCTTCCAGCGCGCGCAGGGTCTCGATATCGAGGTCGTTGGAGGGTTCGTCGAGCAGCAGCACATTGCCCCCGGCAAGCAGGGTCTTGGACAGGTGCAGTCGTCCGCGCTCGCCGCCTGAGAGCTGGCCCACCAGCTTTTGCTGATCGCTGCCCTTGAAGTTGAAGCGGCCGATATAGGCCCGCGACTGCATCTCGAAGCGGCCCACGGTGAGGATGTCCAGACCGCCCGAGACTTCCTCCCAGACATTCTTGCTGCCATCGAGCGCATCGCGCGACTGATCGACATAGGCCAGCTGTACCGTATGGCCAACCTTGACCGTGCCGCTGTCGGGCTGCTCCTTGCCGGTGATCATGCGAAAGATCGTGGACTTGCCCGCGCCGTTGGGGCCGATGATGCCGACGATGGCCCCCGGCGGAATCTTGAAACTCAGGTTGTCGATCAGCAGGCGATCGCCAAAAGACTTGGACACGCCTTCGAACTCGATGACTTCGTTGCCCAGGCGCTCGGCCACCGGAATGAAGATCTCCTGGGTCTCATTGCGCTTCTGGTACTCGTAGGACGACATCTCCTCGAAGCGCTGCAGTCGGGCCTTGCTCTTGGACTGTCGTCCCTTGGCGTTCTGGCGGACCCACTCGAGCTCTTTCTTGAGGGCCTTCTGACGCGCCGACTCGGAGGACTCTTCCTGCTTCAGGCGATTCTGCTTCTGGTCGAGCCAGGAGCTGTAATTGCCCTTCCAGGGAATGCCATGACCCCGGTCGAGTTCGAGAATCCACTCGGCGGCGTTGTCCAGGAAGTAGCGGTCGTGAGTCACACCGACCACGGTGCCCGGGAAGCGCTGCAGAAACTGTTCGAGCCAGTCGACGCTCTCGGCATCGAGGTGGTTGGTCGGCTCATCGAGCAGCAACATGTCGGGCTTGGACAGAAGCAGCTTGCACAAAGCCACGCGGCGCTTTTCGCCACCGGAGAGCGGTCCGATCAGGGCATCCCAGGGGGGCAGGCGCAAGGCTTCGGCGGCCACTTCAAGTTGCTGCTCGAGGCTGTTGCCGTCGGAGGTGGCGATGATGGCCTCGAGCTCGGCCTGCTCGGTGGCGAGCTTGTCAAAGTCGGCATCAGGCTCTGCATAGGCCGCGTAGACCTCCTCGAGTCGCGTGCGGGCATGCATGACAGCGCCCAGGCCGCTTTCGACCTCTTCGCGCACGGTCTTGTCGGCGTCGAGTTGCGGCTCCTGGGGCAGATAGCCCACCTTGATGCCCGGCATGGGCGTGGCATCGCCCTCGATCTCCCGATCGATCCCCGCCATGATCTTGAGCAGGGTGGACTTGCCGGCACCGTTCAGACCAAGCACGCCGATCTTGGCGCCCGGAAAGAAGGACAGGGAGATGTCCTTGAGGATGGTGCGTTTGGGCGGGACAGTCTTGCTGACCCGGTTCATGGTGTAGACGTACTGGGCCATGGGCGCCTGATGCTCGAAAGCTGGAAGGGAAAGCGCTGATTATCGCTCGCCGGGATCCCGAAAGGCAGGATAATCGGCATCCGGATTACAGGGAGCCCCCATGCGCCAGTCTGCCCAACCCAAGTCCTGCTCCGTTCAGAGGCGATCTGACGGTCGTCACACCGTGCTTGCCCTGCTTGCAAGTCTGATGCTTGTGCCAACGGTGCAAGCGCAGGGCAGCACCGAAACCGACCCGGGCTGGAGTCTGATTCCGACGGTGGGCTGGGTGCTCGCCGATGGCGACCGACGTTCGGCCAACGGCCTGACCTATGGCCTGAGTCTGAGTCGCGTGATTGCCGCAGACTGGGACCTGGCCCTGCGAGGGGCCTGGGAGAAGCTCGGCGCAGAACCCGGTGGGCCAGGTCGTTACAGCATGTGGTCGATTTCAGCAGACAGCCACTGGTACTTTGCCGGCCGCAAGGGCATGACCCTGCTGGGGGGCGGTCAGCCCTACGCGATCGCGGGCCTCGGCGTGCTCAATGAGCGGGTTCCTGGCGGTACAGAAACCAACTGGATGGCCCATGCCGGCCTCGGGACCGACTGGGGTCTGGGCTCATGGGGGCGCCTGCAGCTCGATGCGCGTTATCGCCTGGATGCCAACGGAACCAACCTCGGGAACGGCGGCAAACTCGGTGACTGGATCGTCGGGCTGGGCTGGCGGATTCCGCTCGGTGGCTCGACGCAAAGCGCAGTGCCTGCTCGGGTCATGACGCCCCCGCCGGCCCCGCCTGTCTCACCCGCGCTGATCCGGCCTGCCCAGACTCGCTGAATCCCGCTGAATCCCGCTGAATCCCGCTGATACCTGCCAGGACCTGACATGAGTACCGAGTCCCCGTTGGTCCGCATCGAGCGTCGTGGACGCATCGCGATCGTGCACTTCGACCGTCAGGATGGCCGCAATGCCCTGTCGATGCGTGCCTTGCGCGAATTGACCGACGCGGCTCGAAGCTTCGAGCACGATCCCGATGTCTCTGCAGTGATTCTCACCGGGACCGACCAGCTCTTCAGTCTGGGAGCGGACCTGCGGGACCCGGAGCTGCAGCGCTCGCGCACCGGACGCCTTTCGGAGCGGCGACTGGCCTCGCAAACCGGGGGCAAGATGTGCCGGGCCTGGGAAGAGGTCGAAGCCCTGACCATCGTGGCTATCGAGGGCTGGTGTGTGGGCGGCGGTGCGGCGCTGGCGGTCTCATGCGATCTGCGCGTGGCCTCGTCGGGGGCCACCCTCTATGTGCCCGAAATCGAACGCGGCATGAACCTGTCCTGGGGTGCCGTTCCCCGCATCACCCGATTGGTCGGCCCCGCCCGGGCCAAGCGGGTGATCCTGCTGGCTGAGCGAGTCAATGCCGCCACTGCAATGCAGTGGGGCCTGGTCGACGAAGTCACCGAGCCCGGTCAGACGCTGCGCGCCGCGTTGGCGCTGGCCGAACGGGCAGCAAGCCTTCCCCCCGTCCAGGCCCGCATGATCAAGCAGTCGATCAACGCCAATGCCCATGCGCTTGACCGAGCCATCAGCCACTCGGATTTTGACCAGTTCATGCTGGCCACCGCTTCGGGAGACTATGCCGAAGGCGTGAAGTCTTTCTTCGAAAAGCGGCCGCCCAACTACACCGGAGCCTGAGCAGTGACAGGCAACTGAGCAGGTCCAGCGGGGAACAGTCCAGGCCCTGCGGGGAACAGTCAAGCCTGCCTGGCGGGCATCAACAACGCCCCACAGAGGCCAGGGCCGTGCGCGGGCTCCTCGCCCTAAGCCAGCGCAGCGAGCACCGCGTCGCCCATGGCGGCCGTGCCGACCACCGGCTCTGCGGCAGCGGCAATATCCGCAGTGCGCAGGCCCTGCTGCAGAACCGTTTCGATCGCCAGCTCGAGCCGCGTCGCCAGATCCTCCCGCTGCGCCGTGTGGCGCAGCAGCAGGGCCACGCACAGCAAGGCGCCGATCGGATTGGCAATTCCACGACCTTCGATGTCGGGCGCGCTGCCATGGACCGGTTCATAAAGCGCGGCCGGTCGCCCATTGGCCCTTGGTTCGCCCAGGGAGGCCGAGGGCAGCATGCCCAGCGATCCAGCAATCGCGCCCGCACCATCGGACAGAATGTCGCCAAACATGTTGTCGGTCACGATGACATCGAAGCGGGTCGGTTCGCGGACCAACTGAAGGGCGCAGTTGTCGACCAGCATGTGAGTGAGCTCAAGGTCTGCGAACTCACGCGCATGCAGCGCAGTGACTGTCTCGCGCCACAGCAGGCCGGTTTCAAGCACATTCGATTTGTCGACCGAACACAGACGACCCTTGCGGCTGCGGGCCAGCCCGAAGGCAAAACGCGCCACCCGCTCGATTTCGGCGGTGGTATAGCGAAGGGTATTGTGGGCTTCCTCAAGACCGTCAGCACGGCGCTCGCGTCCGCGTGGCAATCCGAAGTACAACCCGCCGGTGTTCTCGCGGATCAGGGCGATATCGGTGCCTTGCGCCACATGGCGTTGCAGCGGGCAGGAGGCTGCAAGGGCCGGCCAGTAGCGCACCGGCCGAAGGTTGGCATACAGACCCAGCTCGCGGCGCAGTCTCAGTACACTGCCCTCCCGACGCACCTGCATCGGCACACCGGCGTAGTCGCCTCCGATCGCTCCGAACAGCACGGCATCGACCTCAAGCGCCAATTGCAGGGTCTCGGGAGGCAGGATATGACCGCTGGACTTCCAGGCAGACAGTCCATAGGGTCGCTCGATCAGCTCAAGGGCCAGCGCGCCCTGGCGGGCCAGACGCTCCAGCACCCTTCGGGCTTGTTCGATGACCTCGGGGCCGACACCATCGCCCCCGAGGACGAGAACGCGCAGGCTCACTCTGCGTCGATCGGGTCGAGCCGGTAGCCGAACCCATAGACCGGAAGCAGCTTCCAGCCGGTGTTCGCATCCAGTTGCAGCTTGCGGCGAACGCGACTCACATGCGTATCAACCGTTCGGGTATCGAGCTCGGCCGACACCCCCCAGACCTGCTCCAGCAGCTTGACTCTGGAGAGAAGCCGCCCAGGGTTCTGGAACAGGAAGACCGCCAGATCGAATTCCTTCTGGGTGAGCGAGATGGGTTTGCCTTCGAGGCTCACTGTCCGGCGCTCTGGGTCGATTTCGTAGGCTCCAACGCGGATCGCCCCCGAGCGGGAGCTGCGTGCGCGACGCGTGAGTGCCTCCATCCGGGCCAGCAACTCGAGCGATTTGGGGGGCTTCACAATGAAGTCGTCCGCACCCTGCCTGAGTGCAGTGACCACATCGGACTCCGCATCACGCGCCGTGACCACCATGACCGGCAGCTCCATCCCGAACCGTTGCCGCACAGCGGCAAGCACTTCGTCACCTGCCATCTCGGGCATCATCCAGTCAAGCAGCAACAGGTCATAGCTGATGGTGTCAAGCGACGCCAGAAACTCGCTGCCCTGCGCGAAGCCACTCGCACGATGCCCTCCGGTTTCGACCAGCATGGTCAGAAACTGCCGCTGGTACGCGTCGTCTTCGAGAATGGCGATGTGCATGGTGAGTGGAAGCCTGAGTCCTGTACTTTCTGCCTGTCGAGCAGTGCGAGATCCGGGCCCCGCGGGGAAGATCAGCAGCTTCGGCGGATCATGTCGTGCCCGAGGGGGGACGTCACAATCGCCCGGAAGTGTAATACATCAGGCTTCAACGCAGAACGAGGTTGTCCCGGTGGATGAGTTCCGGCTCTTCCACATAACCGAGCAGGCTTTCAATCTCGGCCGAGGGGCGACGCGCAATCCGTCTGGCCTCCTGGGCGCCATAGTTGGTCAGCCCCCGCGCGATCTCAGTGCCGTCTGGCGACAAGACCGCCACCACATCGCCACGCTCAAATTCGCCGCTGACTTCGGTCACGCCGATCGGCAGCAGGCTCTTGCCATCCTTCAGGACGGCCCGGGCAGCCCCGGCATCCAGCCGCAGGGCACCCCGCAACTGGAGATGATCCGCGAGCCACTGCTTGCGGGCCGCCAGACGCGGCATCTGGGCCATGAAGGTGGTACCCAGCGATTCGCCGCAAGCCAGTCGCACCAGCACACCCGGTTCACGACCCGAGCAGACCACGGTGGAGGCACCACCGTGGGCGGCACGGCGCGCCGCCAGCACTTTGGTAATCATGCCGCCCTTGCCAATCGAGGTGCCTGCGCCGCCTGCCATGCCCTCCAGTGCGGGGTCGGCAGCCACCACCCGCGACAACAGGCGCGCCTGAGGATCCTTGCGTGGGTCCGCGGTATACAGACCCAACTGATCGGTCAGGATGACCAGCACATCAGCATCAATCAGATTGGTGACCAGCGCGCCCAGGGTATCGTTGTCACCGACCTTGATCTCGTCGGTGGTCACCGTGTCGTTTTCGTTGATGATCGGCACCACGCCATGCGCAAGCAGGGTGCGCAAGGTAGAGCGGGCATTCAGATAGCGCCGCCGATCGGCCAGGTCGTCATGGGTCAGAAGAATCTGCGCGGTCTGCAAGCCATGGGCCCGAAAACAGCTCTCATACACCTGGGCCAGCCCCATCTGCCCCACCGCGGCGGCAGCCTGCAGGGCATGAATTTCATGGGGCCGGGTGGGCCAGCCCAATCGCTTGACGCCCTCGGCAATCGCCCCCGAGGACACCAGCACCACCTCACGCCCCTGCTTGCGCAGTTCGGCAATCTGGGCCGCCCAACGACTGATGGCCTCGGGGTCGAGGCCCCGGCCTTCGTTGGTCACCAGGGCTGAGCCCACCTTCACGACAATCCGCGTGGCCTGCGCAACCACCGGGGTCTCGGCCATGGCCTGGGTCAGCTCAAGAAGGGGGGGTGTGGGAGTCGAGGAGGTCACGATACGTCTGAAGAGGAATCGCCCGTGTCAGGCTGCGGTCTGAAGCGAGGATCATCCTCGGTCGCGCCCGCGGCCTCGCGATGACGGGCCAGATGATCCCAGATGGCATGGCACAGGGTGCTGCATCCCTCTCCAGTGAGCGCGGAAATCGCGAACACCGGGCCCACCGGGCGATACCGGCGCTTGAATTCCGCCATCGCGAGAGCCCGCTGCGAGCGCTTGCCATCGGCACCACTGCCAGGATCATCGCTCAAGGCATCGATCTTGTTGAGCACCAGCCATCGGGGCTTGTCATACAGTTCGCGGTCGTACTTGCGCAGCTCGCGCACGATGGCTCTGGCCTCCTGCACCGGGTCGCGCTCGGCCTCCAGGCCTGACAGGTCGACCAGATGCAAGAGCAGTCGCGTTCGCTGCAGATGGCGCAAAAACTGATGGCCCAGGCCCGCGCCTTCGGCAGCCCCTTCGATCAGCCCCGGCACATCGGCGATCACGAAGCTGCGCTCATCGGCCACCCGCACCACACCCAGATTCGGATGCAGGGTGGTGAAGGGATAGTCGGCAATCTTGGGCCGGGCGTTGGACACCCGCGCAATGAAGGTGGACTTGCCTGCGTTGGGCATGCCGAGCAGACCCACATCGGCCAGCACCTTCAGTTCGAGCCGCAGGGTCCGCTCCTGCCCGGGCTGCCCCGGCGTGGACTGGCGCGGCGCACGGTTGGTGCTTGATTTGAAGTGCAGGTTGCCCAGCCCTCCCTCGCCGCCCTGCGCCAGCAACGCTTTCTGGCCATGGGTGGTGAGGTCGGCCACCAGATCGCCGGTCAGCTCGTCGAGGATCTGGGTACCGACAGGCATGCGCAGGACGATGTCCTCGGCGCCCTTGCCGTACTGATCGGACCCTCGTCCGCCTTCGCCGTTGCGTGCGCGGTGAATGCGGGCATAGCGATAGTCGATCAGCGTATTGATGTTCTGGTCGGCAAGCGCCCAGACCGATCCGCCGCGGCCGCCGTCCCCGCCGCTCGGTCCGCCCTTCGGGATGTATTTTTCGCGTCGAAACGCAACGGCACCGTTGCCGCCGTTGCCTGCGAGCACTTCAATCCGGGCTTCATCAACGAATTTCATAGCAGCGCCCGCAGGTCCTGATGATGGGAGACAAAAAGCGTACTGCCGACACCCGAAAGAACCAGGATGCCCAGGACGAGAAAAATGCCGGCCGCGATGCGGTGCACCCAGGTCATGGGCACGTAGCGGGTGATGCGATCGCCCGCAAACACCACCGGCACATTGGCCAGCATCATGCCCAGGGTGGTGCCGGCCACCACGGCCACCAGCGCAGATTCACGAGCCGCCAGGGCCACGGTGGCGATCTGAGTCTTGTCGCCCATCTCGGCCAGAAAAAAGGTCACCAGGGTCGCACCGAAAACCCCCAGGCCGGTCGCAGAAGGCGCTGCGTCATCAAGCTTGTCCGGCACCAGCATCCAGGCAGCCATGGCCAGGAAGGTCAGGCCAAGAATCCAGCGCATCCACTCAGGGCTCAGCACCTGCTGCGCCCAATGACCCACCGCACCGGCGACCGCATGATTGGCCAGCGTGGCCACCAGGATGCCCGCGACGATCGGCCAGGGCTTGCGGAAGCGGGCAGCGAGCAGCAATGAGAGCAGCTGCGTCTTGTCACCCATCTCGGCCAGCGCCACGATGCCGGTGCTCAGAAGGAAGGATTCCATGGCGGGCAGGGTCGGCTCAGGCGGTGCAAGCCCGGATCGAAGGGCCGTGCATGTGCTCGGTTGCCCCGTAAATCAAAAGCCCCGCGAACGCGGGGCTTTTGCCAGGTCTTCCGGAACCGGAAACCTTACTGAAGGGGGTCGACACTGACTGTCTGCCGACGCAGCGGCCCCTTGACCGCGAAACGCACCGTACCGTCGATCAGCGCGTAAAGAGTGTGGTCCTTGCCCATGCCCACGTTGGTGCCGGCATGGTACCGGGTGCCGCGCTGACGGACGATGATCGAACCTGCGGGAATGGTCTCGCTGCCGTAGGCTTTGACGCCAAGTCGTTTGGATTCGGAGTCGCGGCCGTTGCGGGTTGAGCCGCCGCCTTTTTTCTGTGCCATGGTGGTGTGATCCTGTAGGGAAGACGCCCGAAAAGGACGCTCAGGCGGCTGCCGGGGCTGCGCTAGCGTTGCCCAAAGCCGAAGAAATGCCTGCGATCATCAACTCGGTGTAGTGCTGACGATGGCCCTGGCGCTTCTGGTAGTGCTTGCGGCGGCGCATCTTGAAAATGCGCACCTTGTCGGCACGGCCATGCGACACGACCGTGGCCGACACGGACGCACCCGCCACCAGCGGCGCACCGATGGCTACCTGATCGCCGCTACCCACCGCCAGAACCTGGTCGATGACCACCTGCGAACCGACCTCGGCCGCAAGAAGCTCGACCTTGAGCTTGTCGCCGGCTGAAACCTTGTATTGCTTGCCGCCCGTCTTGATGACCGCGTACATGGGCTACCCCAAAATTGATCGACTAAAAAATTGAACGACTAAACGTCAGTGCAACCTGAAGAACCCGAGATTCTATAAAGAGAGGCCCGTGAGGTCAAGTCTGCCCGGGTGCCGATATACTTCCGAGCCTTAACGAGCTCACTCTCTTGGGTACCCCCGACCTTCCCCAGCCGCTGCGATCCGACCTGGTCGCACTCGATCAGCTCATCCGGACCCGGTTGCGCTCCGAGATCGCGCTCGTCAATACCGTCAGCGAGTACATCATCGCCTCGGGCGGCAAGCGTCTGCGCCCGGTCTTGCTGATGCTGGTGGCGCGGGCGCTCGATGAAGAGCAGCGCTGCGACGAAAAGGGCAGCTGGCACGTGCAGCTGGCTGCGGTGGTGGAGTTCATTCATACCGCCACGCTGCTGCATGACGACGTGGTCGATGAATCGGCCTTGCGTCGTGGGCGGCAGACCGCCAATGCTGCCTTCGGCAATGCGGCCTCGGTCCTGGTGGGCGATTTTCTCTACTCGCGGGCCTTCCAGATGATGGTGGAGGTCGATCGGATGCGGGTCATGCAGGTTCTGAGCGACGCCACCAACATCATCGCCGAGGGCGAGGTGCTGCAGCTCATGAACTGCAACGACCCTGATGTGGACGAAGCGCGTTACCTGCAGGTCATCCGCTACAAGACAGCGCGTCTGTTCGAGGCCTCGGCCCGGCTCGGCGCCATCCTGAATGACGCTCCGCCCGAGCTTGAAGAGGCTGCGGCCGAATATGGCCGGCGGGTTGGCACCGCGTTTCAGCTGGTTGACGACATCCTCGACTACGAAGGCAACCCGGCCGACATCGGCAAGAACGTGGGCGATGATCTGCGGGAAGGCAAACCGACCCTGCCCCTCATCCACCTGATGCAGCATGGCAGCGAACTCGAACGCAGCCTGGTGCGCCAGGCCATCGAGCAGGGCGAAACCGACGAGTTCGACCGCATCCTTCAGGCGGTGCAGCAGTCGGGTGCCCTTGAGTATGCGCGGGAGCGCGCGGCTGACGAGACCCGCGCAGCCGAGGCCGCGCTCGAGCGCTTTCCAGCGTCGGCTTTCAAGGACACCCTGGCGCAGATCGCCCGTAGCGCGCTGATTCGCGATCGCTGAGCTTCGGTCCAGCGCTGCTCCCGGGTCGGGGCCCAGGCGGCCACCGCAACCGCCAGTCGCCTGATGTCTGTTAAACTTCCCGGCTTTCCGAGTGGCAGAGATTGACCATGCCGCGTCGGAGTCGGGGTGTAGCTTAGCCTGGTAGAGCGCTACGTTCGGGACGTAGAGGCCGGAGGTTCGAATCCTCTCACCCCGACCAGATTGACTTATTTTTCTTGTTTGTTGCCGATCTCATGAGAAGCCCACCGACCTCAGCCGTCTGTGGGCTTTTGATTTTTCTGGCCGACTCGATCACTGTTTCGCGGCCGGCTAAGATGTGCCCCTGAGCGTGGAGGACCCTTGCATGAGCGACATCGCCTACCAGACCATCCTGCCTGAGGGCTGGCCCCGTCCCCGCGGCTTTTCGCATGCCGTGGTGGCCCGCGGCGGCACCCAGATCCGGATCGCCGGTCAGATCGGCGTGGTGCGCGGCGAACCGGGCGTTGCGGCCGATGCCGACATGGGCATGCAGTGGGCGCAGGCGCTGGCCAATCTGGTGACCGTATTGCGAGCCGCGGGCGGCCAGCCCGAGCACCTCATCATGCTGCGTGCCTATGTCACCGACATTGGCGAGTTCAATCGCGCAGGCGCCGCGGTGGGCAAGGCCTGGGCCGAGACCCTGGGCCGCCATTTTCCGGCCATGACGCTCGTTCAGGTCTCGGGCCTGATCGACCCGTCGGCCAAGGTCGAGATCGAGGGCGAAGCGCTACTGCCGTGACGCCCGTTCATGCGTCGGGCATGACGTCATGTCAGACGCGCTCCGAACTCATGACATGCACCCCGATCAGGCCGCCACTGGCTCGCGCTCAGAAATCGTGATGCGCTGAAGCAGGCGACGGTGGCCCTCGTAGCCCCCCGTGGCCTTGTGCACCAGGCAGCGGTTGTCCCAGAGCAGCAGCGTGCCCACGCTCCAGCGGTGCCGATACACGAAGCGCTCCTGCCCCATGTGCTCGTAGAGCTGGTTGAGCAGGTCGTCGGCCTCGTCGTCGGGCATACCCTCGATGCCGATCACATAGGCGCCACTCACGAAGAGCGCGGTGCGGCCGGTCTCGGGATGCACCCGTCCGATCGGATGGCTGCGGGTGCGCATGGCCGTCTCGCTGAACCGGATCGCCATGGAGCGGCCGGCAGCGCGATCTTTCTCGCCGTAGGCACCCGTCGGCGCATAACCACGCCGGGCTGAATGAATGGCCATGCGGCCCTCGACCTGCGACTTGAGTGCGGCGGGCAAGGTCTCCCAGGCGGCATATTGGTCGGCAAAGAGCGTGTCGCCGCCCACGGGCGGGATCACGCAGCCATACAGGGCCGTGCCCGCCGGCGGCGAGGGCAGAAAACTCCAGTCGGAGTGCCAGTTCTCGGCAAAGAGCTTGGACTTTTCGTCGGCCTCGCGCTTGATCTCGACCACATGCTTGTGCCCCGGAATCGGCGCAATGAAGGGGTCTTCGCCGCGCGGCCCGACCATGAGCGTGAAACGCTCGAGGTCTTCAATGGCGAGGTTCTGATCGACGATGGCGATCACCTGATGCTCGAGCCAGATCTCTCGCAGTTGCGCCACAGTGGCCTCATCCAGTGGTTTGGATAAATCCACCCCCCGCACGCTTGCGCCGCAGGATGCTCCGGACGGCTGGACTTCGATCATGTTGATGTCTCCTCGATAAGCGACCGATTGTTCTCCCTGATGCGGGCCGGGTCAAGGCGAGGCCTTAAGATGGCGGAATCGGCAGCAATGCCCTGACATCGGCGCCGATCACGGATCGCGTTCAATCCCGTCCTTCCCAGGAGACACGCATGCTGAAAACCCTGACTGCACTCGGACTTGCGCTCGCCCTTCTCCCCGCACAGGCGCACGCTCAGAGCGCTGCCGATGCCTGGCCTACCAAGCCGGTGCGCATCATTGCGCCCTTTCCGCCCGGGGGCACAGTCGATCAACTGTCACGCATGCTGGCACCGATCCTGTCTCAATCGCTCGGCCAGCCCGTTCTGGTTGAGAACCGGCCGGGGGCAGGCGGGGCGCTGGGCACGGGCATCGCCGCCAAGGCGGCGCCAGACGGGCATACCTTCGTCATGGTGTTCGATACCCATGCCGTGAATCCCAGCCTGATGCCGTCCATGCCCTACGACACGCGCACCGATCTCGCGCCGATCATGCTGATTGCGAAGGGCGCCATGGTGCTCTCGGCGCACAACAGTCAGCCAATCAAGACCTTCGGGCAGATGCTGACCGAGGCGCGGGCCACGCCAGGCTATCCGAACTACGGCACGATCGGCGCAGGCAGCCTGGCGCATCTGGCCATTACCCAACTGGGGTCCACCGCTGGGTTCAAACCGACGCATGTGGCCTACAAAGGAGGCGGTCCGCTGATTCAGGATGCGATCGCCGGTCATGTGCCTGTATCGATCATGAGCGTGGCCCTGGCAGCGCCTCATATCAGGGCCGGCACGCTGACCGCCCTGGCCGTCACCACCGCGAACCGTGATCCGGTGCTGCCCAATGTGCCCACGATTGCCGAGCAGGGCATTGCCGGCTTCGATGCCACTGCCTGGTGGGGTTTTCTGGCCCCGGCCCGCACCCCGCCTGCGATTCTCGAGCGCATGCATGCAGAGCTGATGAAGGCGCTGAACGACCCCACGGTCCGTGAGCGCATGGCAGCTCAGGGCATGAACCGCGTCGCCTCCTCACCGCAGGAGTTCGCAAGCTTCATTGAAGACCAGCGCAGCAAATGGGCGAAGGTCGTCAAGGACTTCAACATCAAGGCAGGAGACTGATGGCCCTTCCCGACGCCGCACCCCGCAAACCCCTGCACACCCGCAGCATCGTGTGCGATGGCTTTCTTCGCGACGATGGCGATTTCGACATCGAGGCCCGCATTCTGGACACCAAGGCCTATGCCTACACCGAACCCTTCCGGGGTCGCAGGCTGCCAGGCGATCCGGTCCACGAAATGCTCGTCCGGCTGACCGTGGCCTCCGATATGACCGTTCGGGCCATTGCGGTCGACATGCCGCAAACGCCGTACGGCACCTGTCAGGGCGCGCGAGCGGCCTTCCAGGGATTGGTGGGAGCCCGGATCGGCCCGGGCTGGCGCAAGGCCGTCAACGAGGCCGTGGGTGGCGTGAGCGGATGCACCCATGTACGCGAGCTGCTCTTCCCGATGGCCACGGTCGCGTTTCAGACCATCGGCGGCTGGTCATCGGATGACGATGCGCAGACCGAACGCAAGCCACAGGCAGAACAGCCCGTGCGTCGGTCGGGCAAACCGTACTTTCTGGACGGCTGCATTTCCTGGGCCTCAGATGGCGAGATCGTCGCGCAGCTGCATCCGGAATATGCCCGGCCTCGGACCTAGGCCGTGCCCGGTCTCGGACCCAGGCCGACACGACCGCATCCTCGCCGCTTCAGGGACTGCCTGCCTGTGCAGGGAGCGGCAGGCTCACCTCGAAGCAGCTCCCTTTCCCAGGACCTGCGCTGCTGGCTGTCACTGTGCCTCCGTGAAGCATGACCAGCCTGCGAACCAGGGCCAGACCGATCCCCAACCCCCCCTGGGAACGATGCAGCGAGGATTCGATCTGGTGATAGATCTCGAAGACCTGTTCGAGATCTCCCTGGTCGAGACCCACACCGCGGTCGGTCACACGAATCCGGACGCGATGCCCGTCGACCTCGAACGCGAGTCGAATCACTTCCCCTGGAGGGCTGTATTTGCTGGCATTGGAGAGCAGGTTTTCAAAGACCTGCACCAGACGCACCCGATCTGCTGACAGATGAACGGGTTTCGAGGGGATTTGAGTCTCCAGAACCTGCGACTGGTCCTGGATCATCAGCGCGGTGCTTTCGATCGCTTCGTTCAGAATCTCCTGCAGGATCAGGGGTTCGCGCTGCAGATCCAGGCGGCCACGGGTGATGCGCGCAACATCGAGCAGGTCATCGACCAGCCTCACCAGATGGCGCAATTGGCGGTCAGCAAGCGCCAGCATGCGCGAACTGACGGGATCATCGCGGGTACGGGTCTGCAGAAGGGCAACCGCATTACGCAGCGGGGCCATCGGATTGCGAAGCTCGTGCGCGAGAACGGACAGGAACAGGTCCTTGCGATGATCTGCCTGCTGCAGGGCCAGAATGGCCCGTTCCCGACTCGTTCTGGCCTCGGACAACTGTCGGTGAGTCTCGAACAGTGCCGAACGCAGTTCGTTGATTTCAGCAATCCAGGTGGCCGGCGACTGAGGCGTATCGCCGGCGGCCATGCTTCTGGCGTCGGCTGAAAGCAAAGAAAACCGGGACTCGAAATAGCGACCTGCAATCCGGCTGATGAGAATGCCCAGCATCAGGAGTCCGAAGCCGACCAGGAAAAGCACCAGCAGTGATCGTCGAAGGGGGTCTTCGTAGATCGACACCTGCTCCCCTGCCACGACCGTCCAGCCGTTGGCAGCGCGCTGCCAGACCACCCTGTGACGCTGTCCGCTCAGGTTGTTGGCCACCACGGTACCGCCTCCTGGCTCGCGCCGGATCATGGCCATGCGCTCTTCTCCGATCGATTGCCCCAGATACCGTTCAAGGTCTCTGCTGCGTCCGATCACCCGATAGTCGCGGTCGAGTACGGTGACAAAAAGGGGCGCCTCCGATTGTTCCGTCAACAACTCTGAAATCGCATGGGGAGAGAGTTCCCCGATCAGGACCCCTGCGGTGTGTTGCTGCGTGAGCAGGGGCAACGCCATCGTCACAACCTGGCGTCCTGTGCCCGACTGTGTCATCAGGTCCGAATGCACCGGAAATCCGCCCTGCATGGCCAGCATGACATGCTCCAGCTGACGCTCTTCAAGCGTGTTCTGGCCAGGATGGGTCTGCATCTTCAGGCCGCCCTTCGGATCGGCCAGCCTGATGTTCATCCAGGCCCGGTTGTAGTTCGCAACAGCCCCCGCATACACCTCGAAGTCGCTCTCATGCAGGCCTGCGTGCATGAGACCGTTAGCCACCATCCTGAGGTCACGCTGGAGGTCTTCGAGACCCCGCTCCAGGGCGAGCGTCTGTGAGCGGACGAGTTGCTGCAAATCTTTCTGACTGTTCTCCAGACTGTCTTCCCAGACCCGATTCAGCAGGTACAGGGCAAAAAGCACCATGGGCAGCACCGCCACCATGGGCAGCACAGCCAGGAGGGTCTTCAGTGAAACGGGCTTCGAACCTGAGCGGGCCATCGTCCTTTCCACTCGCAGGGGCGGCCATTGGTCGATGATGCCTGCAATCGGCAGGCTCCGCCGTCAGAGTCCACCCTGTCGGCTAGACGGTTCTGCCAAGCGCGGCCCAGTAAGGGGCGCGCAAATCTTTCTTGAGCACCTTGCCCAGCGCATTGCGCGGAAACTCGCTGCGCAGCTCCACAGCGCCAAGACGCTGATGCTTGGCCAGCCGCTCGTTAGCCCAGTTCATCAGGGCCTGCGGTGACACCGGGGCTCCCTCACGGGCGATGATCAACGCCAGCGGCGTCTCGCCCCAACGCTCATGGGGAATGCCAATGACGGTGACATCCTGCACCGACGGATGGGCGGCAATCACCTGTTCGATATCGGCAGGAAAGACATTGAAGCCGCCGCTGATGATCATGTCCTTCTTGCGATCGAGAATGGACAGGAAGCCCTCCGCATCGAGTCGACCGATATCGCCGGAACGGATGAAGCTGCGTCCGCGTTCATCCTTCCAGATGAGCTGGGCGGTCGCCTCGGGACGTCCGTGATATTCGCGCATCATGCCAGCCCCATAGGCTGCGATCTCGCCAATCTCGCCACGTGGCAGTTCGCGGCCCTCATCGTCCAGGATCCGGATCTCGAAACCCATGACTGGGGTGCCTACCGTGCTGAATTTTTCGGCCGGATGCCAGGGTTTGAGCATGGTCGCAAAACCCTCCGAAAACCCGTAGAGCTCGATCACCCGGTTGCCAAAACGCTCGATGACCGAACGCTTGGTCTCGGTGCGCAGCGGTGATCCCGCCGAGAGGATCACCTCAAGGCCAGGCGCGTCGCGTGTCACATCAAAGTGCTCCAGCGCTGGATGCGCCAGCACCATCAGGCTTTGCGATGGGACCAGAAAAGTGTGCGTAATCCGCTCATCGCGCAGCAAATCCAGAAAGCGGGCCACATCGAAGCCCGGCATCACGACCAGCGTGCCCCCGGCAAAGAGCACGGGCAGCATCATCAGCCAGGTCCCGTTGGAATATAGCGAGGTGGTGGTCAGCGCCCTCGAGGTATCCCTGAAACCCATTTCGATGGCGTTCGAGAACGCCCAGTGCAGACGCGCACGGTGGGTCTGCACGATGCCTTTGGGCAGACCTGTGGTGCCCGAGCTGTAGATGATGTTGAAGGCATCGCTCTGACGCAGTTGAACCTTGGGCAGCCCGGTGGGCATGCCATCTAGAAAATCAGCCAATGATCGCCAACCGGTCACGGGCGCTGATGCACCGTGAAGCACGCGCAGGGTCTGGCGCAGGCCCTCGGCTGGCGTTGCGGCCGCATCCAGTCTCGCTTGAAAGTCGGGTGTGGCGATCGCTCCGATCGCCCCGCTATCGGTGATGAGGGCAGCCAGCTGATCTCCGGTGAGCAGGCCCGAGAGCGGCACTGCGCATCCCCCGGCCCGCACGATGCCAAAGACCGCCTCAAGCATCTCGACGCAGTTGCCCATGAGCACGGCCACCCGATCGCCCTGCTGCAGGCCTGCGCCAAGCAGCGCATGTGCCACGCGACTGATGTTGGCATCGAACTCGCCCCAGCAGCGCCGGACTTCGCCGCAGACCACCGCCTCCTTGAGGGGCTGAAAACGCGCATGGCTGGCAAACAGTTCGGTGATGAGAACCTGGGAATCGTCCAGTGTGTCGTGAGTGCTCATGGAAGCGGAATCTGTGAAGAGTGCTAAGTCCGGAGGGGTCAAGAAAAAGCCGCCCGAAGGCGGCCCTGCACGTTGGAGAAACGTGCGCTGCGTTCAGCGTCCGTAGACCTTGCCGAAACGCACCCAGTTCTTGCCGTCCCAGCGTTGCAGCTGCTGGCGCTCGATCGGGAAGAAATCATCCGCGGCCGTCTTGACGTTCACCCCGGGCAACAGCATGGGCAGCTCGTGGTTCTGGTTGGCCGCCACCTTCATGATGTTGTCGCGGGTGAGGTTGTCACCTGCAGCCTTGAGGACATTGACCAGGCTTTGCGACACGGTATAGCCATAGACGTTATTGGCGTCCTTGAGGTCACCGCCCGGATAGTACTTGTCCATCCATGCCTTCCAGTCCCGATACTCGGGGGTTGCCTGCCAGGCTGCATCAGTCGGATCCTTGAGGTAGTAGGCGGTGATCACACCTACCGCATTCTCCGGGCCGGCCGGGATGATGGTGGCACCCACCGAAGCCGACACACCGTTGAGGTAGTGGGTGGGCTTCCAGCCGATGTCAGCCGCCTTCTTGATGGCCTGGGCAGCGAACTTCGGGATGGTGATGTTGAAGAAGGTGTCGGCACCCGAGGCCTTGAGCTCCACCATCTGGCTGTCGATCGTTGCGTCGGTGGCCTCGTAGCTCACCTTCTTGACGATCATGGTCTTGGCCTTGTCGCCCAGACCATCCTCAAAGCCCTTGAGGTAGTCGCGACCATAGTCATCATTCTGGTAAATGATGCCGATCTTGGCATTGGGCTTGGTCTCAAGGATGTGCTGCGCGTAAATCAGGGCCTCGGACTGATAGCTCGGCTGCCAGCCCATGGTCCAGGGGTAGGCCTTGGGATCGCCCCACTTTGTGGCACCCGTGGCATTGAAGAGTTGCGGCACCTTCTTCTGGTTCATGTACTTGTGGATGGCCGAGTTGGTCGGCGTGCCCAGCACATTGAAAATGAAGAGAACTTCGTCCTGCTCGACAAGCTTGCGGGCCATTTCCACCGTACGGGCCGGGTTATAGCCGTCATCGTAAGAGACCCAGACCAGCTTGCGGCCATTGACACCGCCCTCTGCGTTGACCTTGTCGAAGTAGGCCTTGATCGCCTTGCCGATGGTGCCGTAAGACGAGGCAGGGCCCGAGTAGGGACTGATGCCGCCGATCTTGATTTCCTTATCGGTCGCACCGGTGTCGTACTTTTTCTGCGCGACAGCAGGCGTGGCGATCAGTGCGGCACCGATGCCGGCCAGGATTGCACTCAGGAATGTTCGCTTCATTGCAAAGGCCTCTCTTGAGAAACGCGGTAGGGCGGAAGACCTGCCAGAGCCGAGAGGCCTGACAGGTCACCGCAGTCGATCAGGGTTTGATCAGCATTCGATCAGCGACCGAACACCTTGCCTTCCAGCACCCAGGTCTTGCCGTTCCAGCGGGCCAGCTGGCCGCGCTCGATCGGGTAGAAGTCGTCAGCACTGGTCTTGACATTCACGCCAGGCAGCAGCATGGGCAGGTTCATGTCAAGTGCGGCGGCCTGCTTCATGATGTTGGCACGGGTCAGGTCGTTGCCGGCCTGCTTGAGTACCTGCACCACGCCCTGGGCCATGGTGTACCCGAAGACATGGTTGAGGTCTTTCAGGTCGCCAGTGGGCATGTTCTTCTGCATGAAGCTCAGCCACTCCTTGTACTCGGGCGTGCTGTGCCACTGGGTGTCGGTGGGGTCCTTGAGATAGAACACCGACAGGATGCCCACACCGTTCTCGGCACCTGCAGGGACCATCACGGCACCCACCGAGTTGGACACGTTGTTCAGGTAGTGCTGGGGCTTCCAGCCGATCTCGGCCGCCTTCTTGATGGCCTGCGCTGCGAACTTGGGCGTGGTGATGTTGAAGAAGGCATCGGCGCCCGAGGCCTTGAGCTCCACCATCTGGCTGTCGATGGTCGGGTCGGTCACCTCGTAGGTGAGCTGCTTGACCACCATGGTCTTGGCCTTGTCGCCCAGACCATCGAGGAAGCCCTTCAGGTAGTCCTTGCCGTAGTCATCGTTCTGATAAAGGATGGCGACCTTGGCATTGGGTTTGGTCTCGAGCAGGTGCTGCGCGTAGATCTTGCCCTCGCCCTGATAGTTGGGCTGCCAGCCCATGGTCCAGGGGAAGTTCTTGGGATCACCCCACTTGGTGGCGCCGGTGGCCACGAAGAGCTGGGGCATCTTCTTCTGGTTCATGTACTTGTGGATGGCCGAGTTGGGCGGGGTGCCCAGCACGCCCACCGTGGCCAGAACCTCTTCTTCCTCGACCAGCTTGCGGATCTGCTCCACGGTCTTGGCCGGGTTGTAGCCGTCATCCAGCGAGATGAACTTGATCTGGCGGCCGTTCACGCCACCGGCGGCATTGATCATCTTGAAGTAGGCGTCCATGGTCTTGCCGATGGCGCCATAAGCTGATGCAGGACCCGAATAGGGATTCACATTGCCCAGTTTGATCTCCTTGTCGTTTGCGCCGGAGTCATATTTTTTCTGGGCCAGGGCCGTGCCGGAAAAGGCGGCCAGGGTCAGGCCCGCCAGGGCCGTTGCAAGGAAAGTGCGTTTCACGAGAGTTTTCCTTCAGGGGATGAAGTTGCCGAGGACGACGCCGGACGCAGCCGGCTCCAGATCTTGCTGACCAACCCTGCTGCCCCGGTGGGCATGAGGTACATCAGCAGAATGAGAAAGACACCATAAATCGCCCAGGGTGCCGACTTGGACAGCTCGTCAGCAATATTGGGCACGAACTGGATGAAGATGGCGCCGGCGATGGCGCCTGGAATGGAGGCCAACCCGCCGACCACCACGCCCACCAGCAGGGTAATGGACAGGAAGGAGGTGAAGCTGTCAGGCGAGACAAAGGCCACCACCGAGGCCG
>JBMSOD010000018.1:0-24475 GCA_049422085.1 Burkholderiaceae bacterium | reverse complement strand
AAAAAAACAAACACGCCCGGTCTTCCGGGCGTTTTTCTTTTGCAGAAAAAGTTTTCTTCATGGGTTCTATGCTGTTCAAGAAAAATAAATTTCTAAAAGAAATCGAAGCGAAGAATGCGATGAAATTTCAGCGTCAGCGCTCATTCCGCGTTCACCTTACGAAAGTGCCAAATTGATCACGCTGCCTTTGTTTTTACCGGGCTGCAGCGTGAAATCCGTCATCGAAGCAAGCGGCCGCTGCCTTCAACATGCATCCATCGACGCACGTGTTCGTGTTCTGTCCAAATACGTTTCAAAGAGCTCTGCCATGACCCTGCACCGCATCCGCTTCTCCTTCCCGATGATCCTGATCGCGATCGCAAACGCTCTTGTGATCGGACAGGCCCGGGCCGCCACCGAGACAGCCACCTTTCAGGTCACGGCCACGGTGCCTTCGCAGTGCACGACCCTGACCACCAATGCGCTGGCCTTCGGCACTTACGATCCCACCTCGGCCACCGCGACCGATGCCTCTGCCACGCTCAGCATCAAGTGCTCCCAGGGCGCAGCCATCACGGTCGATCTGAATGCCGGCACCACCGCGGGCGCGACCGTGGCGCAGCGCAAGCTGGCCAGCGGGGCCAACACCTTGAACTACAACCTTTACACCTCGGCAGCCCGCACCACAGTCTGGGGGGGAGCGAATACCGTGAGCGGAACCGGCCAGGGTCTGGATACCGCCACCAGCTTTACCGTGCATGGCCGGATCGCTGCAGGTCAGACCCAGGCAGCTCCTGGCAGCTACAGCGACACGATCACGGTGACGGTGAGCTACTAAACGGTCTGAACCTCAAAAATCGGAACAGGGGCGCGCAAGCGCCCCTTCTGCTTTGTGGCGATCCTGATGGGAGGATGAAACAAAAACGCCGGGATTTTTCGGTTCAAGGCACAAAAGCGCCACGCTTGTACCCGGGTCTGCCGTTTAGCTCCAGCTTCATGCCATTTGTCACGTCTTGTTTGCCGAAAAGACACCAAAGGTTCACTATGTGTCCATGGCAAAGAAATTCACCCAACTGTGCGCTTTATCACTTCTTGCGGCCGGACTTTCGGTTAGCGGAATGGTCATGGCAGGCACCTCCACCGGCACCCTCAACGTGTCGGCCACGGTGAATCATTCCTGCCGGTCCCTCACCACAGCGCCTCTGAGCTTCCCTGACTATCGCGCCAGCGAGGCCTCCCCGACGGATGCGTCCACGCAGTTCAGCGTGCGCTGCACCATGGGTACCCCGGTAAACATCGGCTTGGACAAGGGTGTAATCGGCGCTGCTGAGTCCAGCCGCCAGTTGGCCAATGGCAGCAGTCGCCTGAGCTACAACCTGTACACCTCGGCTGCACGCACCACGGTCTGGGACAATGCCTCCACCCGCATCAGCGCATCGGGTCAAGGGCTGGGCACCGACATGAGCTTCACTGTCTACGGCCGGATTCCGGCAGGGCAGTACGGTGCTGCGCCGGGCGCCTATACAGATACCATCACGGTTGTCGTGAGCTACTGATCGCCCGCAGGGGCGTCAAATTTCGAGTGAACCCCGATGATGCGACCCCTTTTCGATCGGGCCGCGCGGTGCCTGCTGGCCTGCACGGCAACCCTGGCCCTGGTTGTCCCTTTCTCTTCGACCTTGGCGGGCAGCTTTACAGTGTCCCCGGTCCGAATCGAGCTCTCGCCTCAGCGGCCCCTGGGCTCGCTCACCATCACCAACGATGGCGCGGAGCCGGTCACGATCGATGCCAAGGCCATGCTCTGGACCCAGCAGGATGGCGAAGACAGGCATGAAGACACACGCGAGCTGATCGTCACGCCTCCGGTGTTCACCCTGGAGCCCCGCGGCGCCCAGATTGTGAGGATTGGCCTGCGACGTGGGCCCGACAAGGAGCGTGAACTCACCTATCGGATCTTCCTGACCGAAAACGCACCGCCTCCGACCCCCACCAGTACCGGGGTGGCCATGACCCTGCGCCTGTCGGTGCCGATCTTCATCCGGCCTCTGGCCGCCCCACGTGCGCAACTGGAGTGGACGGCGCAGGCCGTGTCTGCGGGTGAATTTCGGCTACAGGCGGTCAATACCGGCAACCTCCATGTCCAGGTCGCCGACATGAAGCTCTCGAGCCAGGGCCAGCCCGTAGCCCGAGTGTCGAATCCGGCCTATGTGCTTCCGGGCCAGACCCGTGTCTGGACGGTCAAGCTCGACCGACCTCTGCCCTCCGATGCCTCGTCCCTGCAGCTCGAAGGATTCTCGGATGCGGGTGACCTGAAGGTGGCCGTGCCGCTGCGCTGAGTAGCGCCTGCGCCTGCGTGGTCGCCTGAGCCCCTGTCATGGCCTTGAACAGCTCGACCATGAAGCGTCCTGGTCGCCAGCCTTTCGCCCTGCTTTGCCTGACGGTAGTGCTCGCATTCCCTGCCGTAGCGTATGCCCAGGGGGCCAGACCGGCCGGGTCTGCGCCGACTCAGGCAAGCTCGACTCCTGCAGCGCCGAGCGCTGAAGTTGAAGAACTCCTGCTGTTGCCCACAGTCAATGAGGTGTCCGAGTCCGAACCCCGCCTGATGTTGAGGGACCGGGCCGGACAGCTCTGGCTGGCCGAGAACGACCTGAAAGGCTGGCGAATCCGGATCCCGGCCGGCGAACCCCGCGTCTTTGACGGGATTCGCTACTGGCGGCTTTCGAGCATCGAGGGTGCCAGCAGCAGGCTCGATGAGCGGGCCCTGAAAGCCGAACTGCGTTTCCCTGCGACTGCGTTTGAAGCCTCGCAGGTCTCTGGCGGACGGGCAGCGGGGCCGGTGGCATCCCGACCAGGCTGGGGCGGCTTTCTGTCCTACGACCTGCTGGCCCAGCATGTCACTGGCCGGATGGGCGAGTCTGGTGCGTTTGAACTCGGCATGTTCAGCCCCCTGGGTGTGGGTGTGACCGGCGTGCTGATGCGGGAGAGGCTGACGACCGGCATTGATCAGTCGCGCTACGTGCGTCTGGAGTCGACCTGGACCCTGGATAACCCCGAGCGCATGACCAGTCTTCGGATCGGGGATGGCATCAGTCGCAGCGCCGCGGGCTGGGGGCGGTCAGTCCGCTTTGCCGGCTTGCAGTACGGCACCAACTTTGCCACCCGGCCGGGCCTGGTGCTCGTGCCGCAACAGAGCTTTTCGGGTTCTGCGGTGGTGCCCTCCACGGTGGATGTCTATATCAACAACGCCCTGGTCAGCCAGCAAAAGGTGCCTGCCGGACCCTTCTCCATCGGCAACATTCCGACGGCGCCCGGGCCCGGCATGATGCAGGTTGTGGTGCGGGATCTGCTCGGTCGGGAGCAGGTGATCCAGCAGCCCTTTTTTGGCAGCTCATTTCTGCTGCGCGAGGGTCTGGACGACTATTCCTTCGAGGCGGGCGCACTGCGTCGCAATTTCGGCTTGATCTCCGAGGACTACGGCAGCTCTTTTGCCTCCATGACCTGGCGGCGAGGGTGGACATCCAACTTCACCGGAGAAGGTCATTTTGAGGTGGGGCAGGGCGGTCAGCTTGCGGCTGGCCTCGGTGCCGCTGTTTTGCTCGGGGAACTCGGCACAGTCAATCTGAGTGCGGCGGGCAGCAATAGCGACCGCGGCCGCGGTGGACTTGCCGGGCTTAGCCTGCTGCGGCAGGGCAAGCTGTTCAGCCTGGGGCTACGCACCCAGTTCGCGTCTGCAGGTTTCTGGCAGCTGGGCCTGGACCCGGGGGATTTTGTGCCCAGCCGAACCGTCGAGGGCGTGATGGGTTTCAATCTGTCCAAGGGCGGCGCGCTCTCACTTGGCCTGTTCCAGCAGGATTTCAGGCAGGCCGACCGAGATCCCATCCGACTGGCCACTGCGAGCTGGTCTTCAGTGATCATGCCCTCGGTGTTTGGCGGCCTGACCTTCAGCCAGTCCTTCAGCGGCGAGCGCAACCGCACGCTGGGCCTGTTCGTGAACTGGATGATCGATGCCCGGACCAGTGCCTCGGGCAATGCCACGCGCACTTCCACCCGGATCACACCGGGCGACTGGGCCGGCGCAGTCTCGATGCAGCGGGCAGTGCCGGTGGGCGAAGGCTGGGGTTGGCGGCTGCGGGCCGACGACAACCGCAATCTGCAGGCGGGCACCACCCTGCAGACCGGCGTGGGCGCCTACAACCTCGAACTGGCCCGGCAGGGGTCCGATACGGCCGCGCGGCTGGGCGTGCAGGGCGGGCTGATCTTCATGGAGGGCAAGGCCTTCGCGAGCCGAAGAACCACCGACAGCTTTGCACTGGTACGGGTGCCTGGTCATCCGGGGGTGCGGGTCTTCAGCAACAACCAGCCGGTGGCCACCACCGACGCAGACGGCGTGGCGATTGTGCCCCGCCTGCTGGCCTACCAGCGCAATGTCATCAGCATCGACGAACAGGACTTTCCCCTGGACACTCAGCTGGGCACCCTGCGGGCCGATGCCGTGCCCTGGTATCGCAGCGGCACCGTGGTGCAGTTCGAGGCCAAGCGTGTGGCCAGCGCAGAGTTCACGGTCGTGAATGAACGGGGCGAGCCCCTGCCCAAGGGACTCACCATCCGTCTTGAAGGGCAGCCTGAAAGCTCGGTCACCATTGAAGGCGGACGCGCCTATCTGAGCGGACTTCAGGCGAAAAACCGGGCGATTGTCACGCTCCCTCAGGGCCGCTGCGTGGTGGAATTCGACTTCAAGGCAGGAAGCGATCCTCTACCCGATCTGGGTCGCCTGACCTGCAGGAGATTGTGATGAAGCACGTGACGATGCGTCACCTTTTGGCGGTGTGTCTGCTTTTCGGATTCGGGCTGATGTCCAGTTCGTCGGCCTGGGCTCAGGCAGGCGTCAGATTTTTGGTCACCTCCTGCAGCATCACGGTCAACAACCTGGTGTTCGGTGTGTATGAGCCCACCCTGGCCAGCGACATCAATACCAGCGTGAGCGCCTCATGTTCGATGAACAGGGTCGGGCAGGGTGTGCCGAATCCGCCGGTGACGGTGTCCCTGGGCGCGGGCGGGTCGAACACGGCCCTTCAGCGCACCATGAGTCGGGCTGGCGGCTCAGGAACCCTCAATTACAACCTCTATACCGGCAGCGATTACCAGACGATCTGGGGCGCGGGTGCTGCGGGGTCGAGCACCCCTGCAGTCACAAAAACCTTTTCGCCTGCCAACACGCAGACGCAGAGCCTGTCGCTGACCTTCGATATTTTCGGGCGCATACCGGCGCAGCAGCTCAATGTGATTCCGGGCACGTACAGCGATACCGTCTCCGTACTTGTGGACTGGTAGGAGCGGAGCCATGAACAGACAAGATTCATTCTTGACCCGCCGATGCCTGCTGCTGGCACCGCTGCTGCCATTGGCGCTTTCGATCTCGCCTAGCGCGCGGGCGCAGAAGAGTTCGATGAGCAATGTGATGCCGGTGCAGTCGGTCATGCCGCTTGTGGCCGAGTTGCACTCGATCGACATGCCCAGCCAATGGATGGTCAGTGCCCAGGAGGCGCAATCGGGTCAGACCCTGGCCATCAACTGCAGTGCAAACATCCACTCCAACGATCCGGCCGGTTATCAGATCATGTTCCGGCTCCTGCCCGGTGTGGTCAGCGGTGCCACCATCGACTTCCAGGGTTCGGGCCAGATCACCGTGGGCAGTGGGGGGCAGATCCTGCGTCGCCCTCATCCCGCAGGCAGCCTCGAGACCGTGCGGTTTTCGGTGCAATTCAGTCTGTTGCCCGGCGTGGCAGCGGGCATGTATGCCTGGCCGATTCAGCTGGCCATGTTGCCGCTCTGAGAGTCGCCTACGCGGGCTGAACCGCCGATGCGGGCCAGCTGCCCTAAGCGCTGCCCACGCGGGCCAGCAGCTTCTGCGCGAATTGCGCAAAACCCAGCCCGCCTTCCTGCGTCATCACCACCGAAGGTTTGTGGATCAGGCGATCCCAGTGGGTCCGGATGTTGGCCACGCCGGCGCTGAGCGGCAGCACCTCGAAAAGGCCCTGATCATTGGGGGAATCACCGATGCAGCAGGCCAGGCTCTGAGCTGCTTCGCCAGAAATGCCATGGCGTGCGAGCCAGGCGAGCGCCGTGCTGCGCTTGGAGTGTTCGCCCTGCCAGGCATTGATGTGGATCGAGCTGGCGGTGGCTTGTGCGCCCGTGGCCCGTACCGCGGTCAGGAGCGTCTCGATGCGCTCGGCCTCGATGCGGGGGCGGTGCTGACCGATGTCGATCGCCACTTCGCACAGCCGATAGGCCTGATCCAGGGTGAAGTCCAGGTCAGGATGGTCTTTCAGGATGACTTCGATTCGGGCGCGTAGTGCTGCTTGAGCGGCCCGCATCTGGGCCATAGGCTGGGCGGTGTCGATCTGCAACCGGCCTTCCGCACGATGCATGATGAAGGCGCCGTTCTCGCCGATCACGGCATCCAGTGGCCAGGCCTGCGCGATGTGATCACACCAGCCTGCGCAGGCACCCGTCACGGCCACCACCTTGAGCCCCGCGTGGCGCAGTTGCGCCAGGGCGATCAGTGATTCGGGAGGCAGGCGCCCGTGCAGGGTGAGGGTGTCATCGACATCGGTGAGCACCCATCGCACCTGGGCCCAGGCCTCGGGCAGCGGCGCCTCAGGCTGCAGGCGCTGAGGCTGCAGGTCCTGGGGCAGCAGACCTTGGGGCGATTGCGGCGGAGGTGTCTTGGGCAATTCAGGCAACATCAGATCATTCAGACCTTGGCGAAGGGCGGGGGCAGCAGGACCCCAGTCTAACGATTCGCCCCCCGGGCCTCGTCCATGTCATTGCAGATCTGGCTTCTCTACACACTCGCAGCGCTGGGATTGTCGCTCTCACCCGGTCCCAACAGCCTGCTTGCACTCACCCACGGCGCCCTGTACGGCGTGCGTGCGGCACTGGCCACCCTGATCGGCGGCAGCCTGGGGTTTGTCTTCATCATCGCGCTTTCGATGTTCGGCATTGATGCCCTGATCAAGGCCTCGCCCGGGGCGCTCTCCATCCTGCAGTGGGTGGGCGCAGCCTATCTGGCCTGGCTGGGCGTGCAGGTCTGGCGCGCGCCTGCCCTGCAGTTGGAGCTAGGGCAGACCGCTGATCCGGGATCGGCGACGGGCCGTCAGCCGGTCTCGCGCGCGGTCTTGTTCCGACAGGGCCTGCTGGCGGCGGCAACCAATCCCAAGGGGATCCTGTTTTTTGCTGCCTTTCTGCCGCAGTTCGTCTCCCCCGAGCGCGACGTGGCGCTTCAATTCCTGATCATGGCTGCCACCTTCGTGTTCATTGAATTTTTCGTGGAGCTCGCCCTGGCGGGCACGGCCCAGCGGGTTGCGGCTTGGCTGGCCCGTATTGGCCGCAGCTTCAATCGGGTGTGCGGAGGGGTGTTTGTGGCGCTGGCGCTGGCGATGCTGTGGCGGGGGTAACTACACCGACGCCACCCAGTCCCCGCTCTTGCCGCCGTGCTTCTCCAGCAGCTTCACGTCGGTGATCACCATGCCGCGATCCACGGCCTTGCACATGTCGTAAATGGTGAGCAGACCAACCTGCACGGCGGTCAGCGCTTCCATCTCCACGCCGGTCTTGCCGTCGCATTCGACCGTGGCGGTGCAGTGCACCGTGCATTCGGGCTCGTCGATGCGCAGCTCCACCGCGACGCGGGTGAGCGCAAGCGGATGGCACAGGGGAATGAGGTCGGCGGTGCGCTTGGCCGCCTGGATGGCGGCAATGCGTGCGATTCCCAGGACATCGCCCTTTTTTGCCGAGCCCGAGGCCACCATGGCGAGTGTCGCGGGCTGCATGGTGATGCGTCCTGTGGCCACTGCGACCCGGTGCGTGACCGTCTTGGCCGCAACATCGACCATGTGGGCCTGACCGGTGGCATCGAAGTGCGTCAGGCCGGGGGTGTGATCAGAAGATGATGACTCTTTCATCCTGGGGATGATAGCCCGGGCGTTTGGGGCAAGCCGACCCGGCCTATGATCGCGGCATGACATGGCTTGTTCGCCGAATTCCATTCTCACGATGACGCTGCCCCGCCGCCCTGCTGCACGCCCGCGAGCAGCAACTCACCTGATCGCACTCCTGCTTGCCCTGACGCTCGGCCTGGCGCCGGCGCCGGCGGGGCAGACGCTGGCCTGGGCGCAGACCCCCGCCCGCAACCCCATTGACCACCTGCCACGGCTGGGCGACCCGTCGGGCGACGAGCTCTCTCCGCAGGCCGAGCGCCAGCTTGGGGAATCCATCATGCGCCAGATCCGGCGCGATCCAGCCTATCTGGATGACGCCGAGGCGGTGGATTTCCTGACCCGCTTCGTCGAGCCGCTGCTCGCCACGCCCGCCGCAGCAGGGCAGCGCTTCCAGTTCTTTCTGGTGGACGATGGCTCGATCAATGCCTTTGCCCTGCCCGGCGGCTTTATTGGCGTGCATGCCGGCCTGATCGCATCGGCGCAGTCGGAATCCGAGCTCGCCTCGGTGCTTGCCCACGAGATTGCCCATGTGACCCAGCGTCATGTGGTTCGCATGATCGCGCAACAGCGGCGCGGCAGCATGCTGTCGATGGCCGCCATGGCGCTTGCGCTGCTGGCCGCGCGCTCGAATCCGCAGGCGGCCATGGGCGGGATGATGCTGGGCGACCATGTCATGCGCACCAGCGCGCTCTCCTTTTCCCGCGATGCCGAGCGCGAGGCCGATCGCCTCGGCCTCGAAATGCTCCGACAGGCGGGTTTTGAACCTCAGGGCATGGCGGCCTTCTTCAACCGGCTGCAGCAGGCCACGCGGGTCTATGACACTCAGGCGCCGGTGTATCTGCGCACCCATCCGCTCACCACCGAGCGGATTGCCGATATCGAGGCGCGCCTGCCGGAGCGCCGGGCACAGGCTCAACTGGACAGCCTGGAGTTCGGGCTGCTTCAGGCCCGTCTTCGAGCCACTGTGGACAGTACCGGCGCAGGACGGCAGCGGGCCCGTGAGCAGGCCGAAATCGAGGTGAAGGCCCTGGGCAAACCACCCGGCGATCGTGCGGCCGATGATCGTTCAGCCGTACGCAGCCTGAGCAGCGATGCCACCAAGGCCTGGTTTGGTCTGGCCAGCATCTCTGCGGCGCAAGGCGACGCCAGACGCATGACTGAGGCGCTGGTGCAGGCGCGCGCGGCGCTGGGTCCGGCATCAGACGCCGATCACCCCTGGTTTGTCAGGCTTGAGGCCGCTTCGCGTCTCGAGTCGGGTGATGCAGCCGGCGCGCTGGATCGTCTGGGCCGGGCGATCCGCCGGTTTCCGGAGCAACGGGCCCTGATCCGGCTGCAGGCCCAGGCCCTGATTGCCCTTCCCGATACGCCCCAGGCCGTGCTCGTCCTGGAGGAGGCGACCCGGATCTGGCCGCAGGACGATGCCCTGTGGCGAATGCTGGCTCAGGCCTATGAGCAGCGAGGCCTGCGGGCACGTGCGCATCGGGCGGCTGCCGAGCGTTTTGTTCTGCTCGGCGCCTTTGTGGCGGCGGCAGATCAGCTCAGACGCGCCCAGCGGGCAGGGGATCCCGACTTCTACATCGCATCGATGATCGATGCCCGCTTGCGCGAAATCGAGCCCGCCGCACGTCGTGAGCTCGAGGAATCCCGACAGGCAGGACGGGACCCGTACTGAGTCCTCAACCGCTCAGCGGGTCTGGCCCGGTTGCGGATGGGCGACGAACCCGAATTGCTTCTCTGGCGCCTGCTCCAGTTCGATGACCTCATGCAGGCCCATCAGATGCAGCTGTCCCGGGGTGGAGTCCAGATCCAGATCGAGTTGCGCCAGGTCGCGATCGTCGACGCAGCCCGGACCCAGATTGGTGTCAAGCCAGAGATTGCCCTGAGCATCGATCGCCGCACGTCGAATCGCGTCGACTGGGTAGCCGGTATGCGTGATCAGGGATTGCGCACCGGGTAAGGCGCCGGCAGGCTCCAGCACCCTGAAATACAGGGGGGCCAGATCGAGATCGACAAAAACGCGCTGCGGGCCGTTCTGCCAGTGCCAGGCCCCCGTCTCATCAGGCAGGTAGTTGCGGCCGATGAAATCCAGAATGGGTGGGCTGGTGATCTCGCTGCCTGCGCCATGTTGTGTCTCGTCAAACCCCGGGCGACCTCGATCAATCAGCATCCAGCGCCCGCGGCGGGTCAGTCGCAGCCATCCATGCATGGCGGGCACGGCAGGCCAACGCGCCATCGCGCGGCGGACCTCGTCATCAATGGGCATGTCAGGACGACTCCATGGGACTCAGCCTTGAAATGGGCTCAATCGTGTCATTCGGTTTGTGCAAGATCGAGACTGCAGTGTTGCCCGAAGTGCCGCAGGGCCCGCTGCGGAAGCCAGTCGAGACGGCCCGGCAGCAGGCCTGTGGCAAAGCCAACATGCCCACCCTGAGCAGGATAGTCGAGCGTGACCCAGGCACTCACCTCGTCGGGGCGCGCCAGGAAACGCGCAGGCAAAAAGGGATCGTTCAGTGCGTTGACCACCAGGGTGGGAACCCGGATCCCGCCCAGAAACTGGCGACAGGAGCAGCGTTGCCAGTAGTCCATGGCCCCCCGAAAGCCATGCAGCCGCGCGGTGACATGCTCGTCAAAGTCGAAGAAATCGGCGGCCTTGCGAACCTGCGCAACATCCAGCAGGCCTGGATGGCGGGCCGCGAGCGCCAGACTCTTGCGGCGCAGGCTCACCAGAAAATTGCGGGCATACACCCGACTGAAACCCTGCCTGAGCGCGACCGCCCCGGCATGAAGGTCCTGGGGCGGACAGAAGGCTGCGGCTGCGGCAACGAAGTGTGCGCTCTCGCCCTGTTCACCCAGCCATTTGAGCAGCATATTGCCGCCCAGCGATACGCCCGTGACCAGAAGCGCTGCGGCGGGGCTCAGACGATGACGCAGCCGGCGCAACACCCAGTCGATCTCGGCCGAGTCCCCGGAATGATAGGCGCGCGGTTGGCGGTTGAGCTCGCCACTGCATCCCCTGAAGTGCACCACCACGCCCGCCAGTCCCCGGGCCTCGGCGGCGTGCATCAGCGCTCGTGCGTAATGGCTCTGCGAACTGCCTTCCAGTCCGTGAAAGAGCACCAGCAGCCCTGGGGCCTTCTCGGCCGCCATCCCTGACCAGTCCAGGTCGATGAAATCCCCATCGGGGGTATCCCAGCGTTCACGCCGGTAGTTCAGGACAGGTTTCGGACAGAGCAGCGCGGGCCAGACCGTCTGGGCATGTGCGCCCGGCAGCCACGCAGGTGCCCGGTAAGGCAGACCCGCGTGCATCAGTGCAGACGGCGGCGGTCGGTCGGCGGCAGGTCAGCCGGATTGTCCGCGGCCTCGGGGGAGTCTGTCGTTCCTGCGGCGAACCCCTCGGCCTGGTGGGCTCGACGTCCGGAGGCATCAATTTCGCCATCCTCGGCGTCGACATCGTCCGAATCGTCCTCTTCGTCTTCGGCCACGCCCGCGTGATGCATGAGCAGACGCCAGCCCTGGGGGGTCCGCACGAAGATGTTGGTGGCGATCACCTCGACCTCCTGCATGCCGCCGGGCCCGCGCACCGCGATCACCTCGATCAGGCTATGCACGGCCATGTCGGCGGTGCGCACGGCATGCACCCGGCTCGGACGGATGTGCAGCCCGCCATGGGACAGGATTTCCCGGAACGAGGCTTCAACCGCGGTGCGCCCGATCAGGCGCGGGCCGCTTGGATGGTTGCAGACGATGGCATCGTCATCGGCCCAGAGGGCCATGACCGCGTCCAGATCGCCTCTGGACAGGGCGGCATAAAACTTGGTTTCTACGGATTCTGCTGAGGGCATCTGGGCCCGATCTTCCTGTACTCAGTGACCCTTGGGCACCACGCCCGGCTTGAGCCGGTACTCGGTGCTGCAATACGGACAGCGTGCCTGCCCCCCGTGCGAGAGATCGAGAAACACCTTCGGGTGAGCATTCCAGGTGCTCATCCGCCGGTTGGGGCAGAAGGCGGGCAGGTCGGTGGCGTCGAGTTCGACCACGCCGGCAGGCGCGCTGTCCTGCGATGACACTGCCATCGCAGGTGCGGCCTGATCCGGTGATGATGAAGAAGCCTTGCTCATGATGTCGGTTCGAGATTCGTTCGGGGCGGATGCGAAAGGGCGACTCAGTCGAAAAGGCGACTCAGATCTGCAGACTCAGACCGGGCTCAGCCAGCGCTGGTAGGCCGGGGCTTTGCCACCCACCACATCAAAGAACAGCGACTGCAGCTTCTCGGTGACCGGGCCACGCCGGCCTTCGCCGATGGTGCGGTCGTCGAGTTCGCGGATGGGGGTGACTTCAGCGGCGGTGCCCGTAAAGAAGGCCTCGTCGGCGCAGTACATCTCGTCGCGGGTGATGCGTTTTTCGATCACGCTGTAGCCCAGGTCACGGGCCATCTGGATGACCGAATCCCGGGTGATGCCGTCAAGGCAGGAGGCCAGATCGGGCGTGTAGAGCGTGTTGTTGCGCACGATGAACACATTCTCGCCGGCGCCCTCGGAGACATAGCCTTCGGTGTCGAGCAGCAGGGCTTCGTCGTAGCCGTTGGCAGTGACCTCCTGGTTGGCCAGGATGGAATTGATGTAGTAGCCGCTGGCCTTGGCGCGCACCAGCGAAATATTCACATGGTGGCGGGTGAAGGACGAGGTCTTGACCCGGATGCCCCTGGCCATGCCGTCTTCGCCCAGATAGGCGCCCCAGGGCCAGGCCGAGACTGACACATGCACGGTGTTGCCCCGCGCCGAAACCCCGAGCTTTTCGGAGCCGATCCAGGCGATGGGACGCAGGTAGCAGGACTCGAGCTGGTTGGCACGGACCACTTCCTTCTGGGCCTCGACGATCTGCTCGAAGGAAAAGGGCAGGGCCATCTGAAAGATCTTGGCCGAATTGAAGAAGCGCCGGGTGTGCTCCTGCAGACGGAAGATGGCCGTTCCACCGCCGGTCTTGTAGGCGCGCACGCCCTCGAAAACGGCCATGCCGTAGTGCAGCGAGTGGGTCAGGACGTGAATCTTCGCGTCACGCCAGTCCACCAGTTTGCCGTCAAACCAGATCTTTCCGTCGCGGTCGGCCATCGACATGGTGCGTTCTCCCGGGAATGGAATGCTTTGCCAAAGCACTGGATTGTAGCCCCATCGGGTGTCCGCAGCCGGTCAGTACAATGCGCCGATGATCCCAGCCACCCTGCCCGCACAACTCGGCCTGCTCTGCGTCATGCAGGCATTGCTGCTTACCAACAATGTCACGCTGATCGCGGTCAATGGCCTGGCCGGTGCGGCGCTGGCCGGCAATCCGATCTTCGCCACGCTGCCGGTCACCGGATATGTGCTGGGGGCTGCGCTCACCAGCATGCTGGCGGCCCGCTTCATGAAAGCAAAGGGACGTCGGGCGGGCTACACGCTGGGTTCGCTGTTTGCGCTCGCCGGCAGTCTTCTGGCCTGGCATGCGGTGGCCGAACGCAACATGGCCCTGCTGGTCTTCGCGACCTTCGGGCTCGGCGGCTACAACGCCTTTGGCGCCAGCCTGCGGTTTGCAGCGGCCGATGTGGCCGATGCCTATCAACCCACCTTTCGCGCCAAGGCGATTTCGCTGGTGCTGGGTGCCGGCATTGTCGGCGGCATTGTGGGTCCCGAGTTGTCCAAATACACGCGGGAGTGGCTGCCCACGCTGTTCTCGGGCACCTATCTCACGCTATCGCTCTTTGCGCTGGCTTCGCTGGTACTGGCGCAGGGACTCAAGCTTCCGGAGTCGCAGGTCGCTGCGGCGCAGGGCGAGGCCCGCCCGCTTCGGGTCATCCTGGCCCAGCCCGCCGCATGGGCGGCGGTTCTGATCGCTGCGCTGTCCTACGGCGTCATGAACCTGGTCATGGTGGCCACCCCTCTGGCCATGGAGGTCTGCAGTCATCCGTACTCCGCAGCCGCCCGGGTGCTGGTCTGGCACATTGTCGGCATGTTCGCGCCGGGCCTGGTCACCGGCTCGCTCATCGGACGGTTCGGCACGATCCAGATCATGCTCACCGGTTGCGTGCTCATGTTCGTCTGCGCAGCCATTGCACTTTCGGGCATCGAGATCTGGCACTTCACCGTAGCGCTCTTTTTGCTCGGTGTGGGCTGGAACTTCATGTACACCGGCGCCACCACGCTGCTCACCACCACCTACAAGCCCCCGGAGAAGAACAAGGTGCAGGGTTTCAACGACGCCTGCGTCTTTGCGGTCATGGTGACCTCGTCTCTGTCTTCGGGTGCCCTGCTTCATGTCCAGGGCTGGAGCATCATCAATGCCCTGTCGGTGCCGGCCACGCTGGTGGCACTGGTGGCCATCCTTCAGGCGGCCCGAACGACAGGCTGGGCCATCGGAAAGGTGCCGGCGCGCTGATCGCATCCATGCGGTCGAATGCCGATGTCATCCACGGCGCGCGCCTCATCGGGCCCGCTGCTCTGGGCACTTTTTTCTGGGGCGTGGCGGCCGGGGTGGCCATGATCAAGGGCGGCATGTCGCCCATGCAGGCCATCCTCATGACGGTGGTGGTCTTCTCTGGCACGGCGCAGCTTGCCGCGCTGCCGCTCATGATCGAAGGCGCAGCCTTGCCGGTCATCTGGCTCACGGCGGCGTTGGCCAATCTGCGCTTTGTGCTCTACAGCGCGATCACAGCCAACGAGTTCCGGCGCGTGCCGCTGCTGCGGCGCCTGACTCTGGGCTGGCTCACCACCGATACCGGCATTGCAACCTATCTTGCCCACCGCCAGCAGCGTGCAATGCCGGTGCGCCAGCGGGCGCGGCTCTTTGCGGGAGCCAATGGCCTCACCTATGCGGCCTGGATCAGCGGCACGGTGATGGGCGTCCTGCTTGCCGGGCGCCTTCCCGATCAGCCTCAGCTGGCCTTTGCCGGTGTGCTGGCCATCATTGCGCTGGTGGGCGCCATGCTGCGCGATGCCCCCGCCTGGGCCAATGCCGCGGTGGCGGGTACGGTGGCCGTGCTGGCCGCTGAATGGCCTTTGCGCAGCGGCCTGTTTCTGGCGATTGCGGCGGGCGCGCTCGTGGCGACCTTCATGACCCGACCCGCGCGAGTGCATCATGCAGCTTGATGCCACTCAGGTCCTGGGGGCGATCGCCGGCGTGGCGGCAGTGGTCTTTGTCACCCGCAATGCTTTCGTCTTCATGCCCAGGCACTGGCAACCCCGGGGTGTGCTCGAGCGTGCGCTTCGCCATGTGCCGATTGCCGCACTGGCCGGTCTGACCGCGCCGCAGGCGCTTGCCGTTCTTAAAGCCTCTTCGGTGGATCTGTCCCTCATCCTGGTCGATGCCCGTCTGCCGGCCTCCATCGTCACGCTGCTGGTGGCCTGGTGGCGACGCAGCGCGCTCTGGGGCATGCTCGCCGGGGGCGCGGTGTTCATGATCCTGCTCGGGCTCGGACCCGGGTGGCTGGTCGCGGGAGCTGCCCATGGCCGCTGACGAACCGCGTGGCGCATCGGGCGATGCTTTGCGTCCGAGCTCCCTGCTGCAGCTCTTTCTGGTGTTCAGCGGGCTGGCCTTGCGCGGCTTCGGGGGCGTGCTGCCCTGGGCGCAACGGGTGCTGGTCGAGGAGCGGCAATGGCTCACCCGAGAGGAGTTCCTCGAGACCCTGGCCTTCGGTCAGCTGCTGCCCGGCCCGAATGTGTGCAACGTGGCCATCATGGTGGGCGATCGCTGGTTCGGCTGGCGTGGCTCGGTGGTTGCACTGGGCGGCATGCTGGCCGCGCCGATGGCGCTGGTCCTGATCGCCATCAGCATGTACGGCCAGGTTGCCGGACATCCCATGCTGCGGCACGCCCTGGCTGGCATGGGGGCTGTGGCTGGCGGTCTGTTCATGGCCACGGCGGTCAAGCTTGCGCTCGGCGCCCGTCGTCAATGGCGCTGGCTGGGGTTTGGTCTGCTGGCGTTTCTTGGACTCGCCGTGCTGCGCCTGCCCATGGCCTTGCTGATGCTGGTGCTGGCTCCGGTGGCCGTGCTCGCGGCGGCCTGGGTTCAGGGGCGCCGGAATCGGGGGCCTCATGAGCCCTGATGCACTGATCGACCTGTTTCTTCACTTTGCAAGCCTGTCCTTGCTGGCGGTGGGAGGTGCGCTTGGACTCGCACCCGAAATGCGCCGATATCTGGTCGACGATCAGCAATGGATCAGCGGGACCGCCTTCACCGAGGCCATCGTGATTGCACAGGCCGCACCTGGCCCGAACATTCTCTTCGTGACCCTGCTCGGCTGGCAGACTGCCGGCGCCTGGGGCGCGCTGGCCACGACGATGGGACTGCTCGGCCCGTCGAGCCTGTTTACCTGGTGGGCCGCACGGTTCAAGCGGCAGCGTGAAGATGCGGCCTGGGTTGCTGCGGTACGCACCGGCCTGTCACCGATCGCGATCGGCCTGACCGCGGCCGCAGGCTGGGTGGTCTCGGAGGGCAACAATGGCGGCGACTGGCGACTTTGGGCCATGGGACTGGTTGCGATGCTCATCGTGCTGCGCTCCCGAATCAACATGCTCTGGTTGATCCTCGCCGGGGCCATTCTCGGGGTCATGCTGGAGGTGGGCTGACGTCGGGTTGGTTCCGGTGGCATCATGCGCGCCTGAACGCTCCTTCAGCAAAGACGCTTCCTCCTTCTCGCCCGGCTGCTGCCGTATCGCCCCCGATCGCTTCCCTCGGACTGCCCCATGAATTCCTCCCGCAAGACCGCCTTCGTCGACGGCCAGGAAGGCACCACCGGCCTTCAGATTCGTGAACGCCTGGTGGCCCATCCCGATATCGAACTGATCGAGATCGAAGCGGATCGCCGCAAGGACACCGCCCGGCGTCGCGAGCTGATCAATGCGGCTGATGTGGTGTTCCTGTGCCTGCCGGATGACGCCGCGCGCGAATCGGTGACGCTGCTTGATGCAGGAAACAATCGCACCCGATTCATCGATGCGAGTACGGCCCACCGGGTGGCCCCAGGATGGACCTATGGCCTGCCCGAACTCGGACCCGCGCAACGTGCGGCGATCCAGTCCTCGCGCCGGGTTGCGGTCAATGGATGCCATGCTGCCGGCTTCATCCTTGCCCTTGCACCGCTGGTTGCGGCGGGCATCGTGCCTGCGGGCTATCCGGTGAGTGCGACCTCGATCACCGGTTATTCAGGCGGCGGCAAGAAGATGATTGCCGATTACGATGCCGCCCGCGACAGCCGCTCACTGGATGCCGCGCGCATGTACGCCCTGGCACTGGTGCACAAGCATCTGCCCGAAATGCAGGCCTACTGCGGCCTCGAGCGGGCTCCGGTCTTCGTTCCTGTCGTTGACAACTTCTACAAGGGCATGGCGGTGTCGGTTCCCTTGCACGGGTATCTGCTGCGTCAGGGCAGCACCCGCGCCGAGGTGCATGCTGCCTTGTCCCGGCACTATGCGGGCGAGACGTTCGTGAAGGTGATGCCCCTGGACGAGGCCTCGAATGCCCCCGGCGGTTTCTTCGATCCTCAGGCCTGCAACGACACCAACCGCAACGAGGTGTTTGTCTTTGGTAATGACGAACGCATGCTGGTGGTGTCCCGTCTCGATAATCTGGGCAAGGGGGCCTCGGGCGCAGCCGTGCAGTGCATGAATCTCATGCTCGGCCTGCAGGAAGGTCAGACACTGCTGTCCTGAGTCCCGATCAGGGTTTGCCACAGACCGCGCACGGCGGCTCTGTGGTCCTGGAATTCAGAAGGCGGCACGCGGGCATAGCGGGCGTCATTGAGCCTGAGCAGGTGTTGACGCTTGCGGTAGTCCCGATAGGCCTGCGCGCAGGCACGGGCCTGCGCCTCGCTGATCAGGCCCGCGCGGGCGGCCCGGTCGAGCAAAGCGATGTTGCCGGCATTGTCGAGCAGCGCCGTGTGCTGGTGGGCGTGGGCGAGCACAAGAAACTGAACGATGAACTCGATGTCGACCATGCCGCCAGGGTCGTGCTTGATGTCGAATTCTGCGCTGCGGTTCGGATGACCTTCGAGCATCTTGCGGCGCATGTCTCGCACATCCCTGCGCAGTCCGTCGATCTCGCGGGGCAGGGCGAGCAACTCGCGCCGAAGCTGTTCGAAGCGTTCGCCCAGTGCGACATCGCCCGCGGCAAAGCGCGCCCGGGTCAGCGCCTGATGCTCCCAGACCCAGGCGGACTCCCTCTGGTAGGTCTCGAAGGCCGACAGGCTCGAGACCAGCAGGCCGGCGTTGCCATTGGGGCGCAGACGCAAATCGATTTCGAAGAGCAATCCGGCTGCGGTGCGGGTGGACAGCCAACCCGACAGGCGCTGCGCGAGCAGCGAATAGGCCGGTTGTGATGCAGGGTCGGGATCCTCGTAGATGAACACCAGATCCAGATCCGAGGCGTAGCCGAGTTCCTTGCCCCCCAGTCGCCCATAGGCAATGACCGCGAAGCGGGGCACTTCCCGATGGCGCTGTCGCACCTGGGCCCAGGCCTGATCGAGCGCGACCGCCAGCACCCGGTCAGCCAGTTCGCTCAGGTGATCCGAAAGCCGCTCCACACCGAGATGCCCGGCCAGATCCTGGGTCAGCAACCGGAAGACCTGCGCATGATGGCCTTCCCGCACCAGATCCATCTGCCGCTCGATGTCAGGCTCGCCCCCGGGCAGCTTCGTGGCCGCGATGGACCTGCGCAGCTCCTGCTCCCAGGCCTGCAGATCCGACGCCTCCAGAATCTGGCCATCAAGCAGTTCGTCCAGCACCACCGGATGCCGGGTGAGGTAATCGGCAGCCCATCGGGCACGGCCCATCATGCCCAGCAGTTGCCTGTAGGCGCCCGGGAACTGCACCAGCAGCGCCAGATAGGCGGGCCGTCCGGCCACGGTTTCGAGCAGATCGATCAGCCGCCCCAGCCATTCGGTGCGTGCGGTTGCGGGATCGTCCGGGCTTTGCGCGGTCTCGAGGCTTCGTCCCTCGCGCAGGGCCAGCTCGATCAACTGGTCGATCCGTGAGCGGGTGTCCGCCTTGGCGGTGCGGTAGCGACGTCCTTCCCGAAGTGCGGCCAGTCTCGCCTGCCCCTGCTGATCCAGCGCCAGCTGATCGCCTGCGTTGCGAGGGCCTGTCTCGGCGGATCCATTCGTTGCAGGTTCGCTCAACAGGCTGTCGAAGACCGAGGCCACCTGCGCCCGAGCCGCATCGAGCCTGGCATCGAAGCTGACCCGGTCCATGCCCAGCATGGTGGCGATCCGATCATGCACGGCTGGCTCGTCTGCGAGCCGGTGTGTCTGAGCATCCTCCTGATACTGCACGGCATGCTCAATCCGTCGCAGCAGGACATAGGCGTTGGCCAGGCCGGCCGCTGCATCGCCGTCAATCAGGCGACGCTGTGCCAGAGCCTCCAGGGTGGTCAGGGTGCGGCGATCGCGCAGGCCACTGTCGCGGCCGCCCCGGACCACCTGAAACAGTTGTGCGCAAAACTCGACTTCGCGAATACCGCCCCTGCCCAGCTTGACATCGATGCCTCCGCCGTCGCGCTGATCCTTGCGCCGGTCCCGACGGTCCGCTTCGCTTCGGATCAGCCGATGCAATTCGCGCATCGCATCGATGGCCGCGAAGTCGAGGTAGCGGCGATAGACGAAGGGATGGACGATGTCCTGGAGGGCTGCCTCATCACGGGCTCTGGCTTGAGGGCCAGCCAGGCCACTGTCGGCGATCACCTTACCCTTGAGCCAGGCAAAGCGCTCCCACTCCCGGCCCTGCTCGAAAAAATACTGCTCGAGCATGCCCAGGGTCACGGTGAGCGGGCCTGAATCGCCATTGGGTCGCAGGCGGGTGTCGACCCGGAACACGAAACCGTCGGCGGTCACCTCCGAGATCAGGCCGGTCAGCCTGCGGGCGAGCCGGTGAAAGAACTCGTTGCTGTCGATGCGGCCATGCCCCTGGGCATCACCCTGGGTTCGACCGCCGTCCCGATGGACATAGACGAGATCGATATCCGATGACACATTGAGTTCATCACCGCCGAGCTTGCCCATGCCGACCACCAGAAGATCCTGAACCTCGCCTTCGGTGTCGAGCGGCAGGCCATGGATCCTGACAAGATCGCGTGCAATAAAGCGCATCGCCGTGCCGACCGAAAGGCAGGCCACCTGGCTCACCGCGCTGCAGACCTCATGCAAGGGCGCCTGCTGTCGGACATCGCGCTCCATCAGGGCCATCTGCACCAGTTGTCGCAGTCGTCGCAGGGCAGGCCCCGGGTCGGTGCCAGTGTCCGCCGAAGGGCTGCAGGCCCAGGGCGCAAGCACAGCCCAGGTTCGCTGGATCGCGGCCTCATCGACCGGCGCTGCAGCGAGTTCGACCAGCAGGCGTTGCTGTTCGGGTGCTCTGCGCTCGAGGGCGTCGAGGCTGCGGGCGAACCAGGGCGAAAGATCACGGGCATGGAAGTCCATGTCCCTATGCTACATTCGCTGAGCCATTGATCTCCTGCTGTTCCACCCTCCTGCAGGATGCAGCGATGCGCGACTCCATGACGTCCGACGCCGCGCCCACCGAATCGCCCCAGCGGCCCGCCCGCGCCTCCAGACCGCTGTTCAAACCGGCGATTCTTTCTGCGGCCGCGGCGCTCGCGCTGGTGCTGCTGACCCTCCTCGTTCTGCGTGCATGGGTGTGGCCGCAACTCGATCGCTGGCGTGATCAGGTTCAGTGGCTGGCAGGTGCCGCGCTCGGTCGTAGTGTTCAGATCGAGCATCTCACCGGGGTCTGGAATGGCCTTGCCCCTGCACTCGATATTCGGGGGCTGAGCATTCATACCCCGGAAGGCGAGGTCGGCCTCAGTGCGGTGTCCGTGCGTGGCGTGCTCTCGCCGGCAGCCCTGTGGTCAGGCGAGTTGCGGTTTTCATCGTTGGTGATCGAGCGACCTGCACTGCATCTGACCCGACAGGCCGATGGTGCGATCGCGGTTGCAGGATGGCGAATCGAGCCCTCCGGCAGGAGCGACGCTTCAGGGCTGGACTGGTTGCTCAGGCAGGGCCGTCTCCGGCTCGATGCGGGTCAGATCCACATCTCAGATGCCAAAGGCCGATGGCCGCAAGACCATCCCCTGAACGTGTCCGGGCTGCTTGCGCGCGAGTCCGGTCGGCATCGCTTCTATCTCGATCTGGGCGGGATCGACCTTCAAGCGCTCGTCCAGGAGTTGGCGCCGGCTTCGGGTCAGTCGGGTGCCGGCGGGTCAGTCGCCTCAGGGCAGGCCGCATTGCGGATCTGGGGAGGATGGAACCCGAGTCGAGGCTCAGTGCTCGTGCTGCAGGCCGCTCTGGACGGCGCGAGCCCGAGGCCCGCAGGGGCGCGCGCAGGTTCGCCATCCTCGATCGATCTTCGGGCCATGCTTGCGCTGTCCCGAACCTCCCCCACACCCGACGGCTCTGCCATGCAGACCAGGATCGAGCAGTTCATGCTCTCCGATGGTCAGGGCCTCAATCTGTCTGGCAGCGGAGAGATGCACTGGCCGGTTCAAAGTCCGTCGTTCTCCGATGCAGACGCCAGGATCACGCTTGCCGCGGTCGAACTGAAGACGCTCGAACCCGCCTTCAGGCGTGTCGGCGCTCTGACCGGACTGTCGCTGTGGCCACAGGACCTTCACCTTGAGGGCCGGCTTGAGCAACTCGCCATGCAGAGGGGGGGCTCCCGCGCCGAAGCCCAGGGTGATGAAGCGAAGCCTCTTCAGCTCGAAGCCGGAGTGTCCGGGCTTTCGCTCATCCTCGGTCAGACGGGCCGCGACCGCCCGGCGACCGGTGTGACCGGATTGTCCGGAAAGATTCGCTGGCAGCCGGGCAGCACTCAGCTGACGCTGGATGCCGGGCCGCTCGAGCTGAGTCCTCCTGGGGTGTGGGCTGAGCCCCGGCTCAGGCTGACCCGGGCGCAGGGCGAGATCTCGCTGAGCAGACAACCCGGCAAGGGCGCAGATGCGCCCCCGCGCTGGACATTCGAAAGTCCGGATTTGCGCTTTGCAACCGAGGACCTTGTTGGCGCTGCGCGCTTGCGGTGGGTGTCTTCTGCCGGGGCTGCCAAGGGGCCCGGCGATCTGCAGCTGAAAGCGAACATCGATCGAGTCGCTGCGGCACGCATCGGTCGCTACCTGCCTGTCGCCGTCGGGCTCGAGACCCGCCGGTGGGTGGATCGTGCAGTGCAGGGCGGGATGATCGAGCAGATCGATGCAGTGGTGCAGGGCGATCTCGCCCGGTTTCCCTTTCGCGACCCCGCCCATGGCGTCTTCCGGATTTCAGGTCGTCTGCGCGAGGTCGGTCTCGACTACGCGCCGGGTTGGCCTGCCCTTCAGGGCCTGGACGGACAGCTGATCTTCGAGCGATCGGGGTTCGAGGTGAGGGAGGCCACCGCGCGCATCCAGGGTGTGGTCCTGCGCAGGCTCAAGGGACGGCTGAACGATTATCGCGAGGCAAGGCTCAGCATCGAAGGTCAGGCCGAAGGGCCGGCACAGGCGCTGCTCGAGTTCATCGACAGCAGCCCGCTATCAAGGACGATCTCGACCTTTACCCGCGATCTCAGGATCGGCAATGCGGCCTCGCTCGATCTCGCCCTGCAGATTCCGATTCTTGACCCTGGCGCGACACGGGTTCAGGGCGAAGTCAGACTCGAAGGCAATGACCTGATTCTGGACAGCACTCTGCCACCCTTCGAGTCAGTGCGCGGCCGTGTGGTGTTTACCGAATCGGACCTGGCGCTGCGAGACATGGAGGCCACCTTTCTTGGCGGGCCCCTCTCACTGAGCACGGTGCCTGGGCGTGGCGGGCCGGGCAGTCTGCGGATCGAGGCGACCGGACGACTGGAAGTCCAGGGCATCCGGCGTCTGCTCGATAACCCGCTGACCCAGGCGCTCGAGGGAAGTCTTGGCTATCGCGCCGAGATCGATGTCGATCGTCGCGCCTCCTCCTTGCGCCTGCGCTCGGACCTGTCGGGGCTGGCATCGAGCCTGCCAGCCCCCCTGAACAAGCGGGCCGAGCAGCCGCTGGCGTTCGAGGTTCGCTCAACCCCCTTGCCTGCGCCTGGGCCGCAGGCGCGCCCCCCGGGGGACCGGGTTGAGGTGCTGCTCGGGCCCGACATGCAGCTGACCCTGGAGCGTCGTCGCGACGAGGTGACTGAACGTCTTCGGGTGCAGCGGGCGGGCTTTGGAATGGGGGTGAGCCCCGTCCTGCGTGACAAGGGCCTGACGGTTTCCATGCAGACCGATCAGTTCGACTTCGATGCCTGGGCCGCTTTGCTCGCGCGCACGGACGTCGATGCCCTGCAACGAACGGGGGGCGCACAGGCCCTGCCGGGATTCACGCTGGTGCCCGACTGGGTGTCGGTGGTTGCGGATCGGTTGCGCATCGGCGGACAGGCCCTCAACGAGGTCGTGATCGGCGCGTCCCGTCAGGAGGGCTACTGGCGGGCGAATGTGGCTGCGCGCGAGATCTCGGGCCATTTCGAATGGCTTGATGCCCGTCCCGGTGAGCCGATCGGAACCGTGCGGGCGCAATTTGATCGGTTGAGTCTGCCGCGCGCCCGGGAGAGCGAAGTGGAACAGGCTCTGGCCCGACCCCCCGAGCGACTGCCTGCGCTCGAAATTTCGGTCGAGTCGCTCGAGCTCGGACGGGTGCCGCTCGGACGTCTGTCGCTTGTGGCCAAGAACGCCGGAACCGCTGACCGTCCTGTCTGGAGTCTGAGCCGACTCGAAATCGAGAACCCGCACGGCCGCCTGAGTGCGACGGGGCGCTGGGCTTACGTGCCGGGCAGCGCAGTTCCGCCTGCACCGCCCTCAGATCCGGCGGGCCCCGCTCTCGATCCGCGCAGTACCGAACTCGATCTGGTGCTGCAGGTGAAGGATGCCGGAGGGCTTCTGGGCCGTTTCGGGATCGAGCATGCGGTCAGGGCGGCTCCGGGCGAGATTTCTGGAAGCCTGCATTGGCATGGATCTCCACTGGCGGTCGATCTGCCCAGCCTGCAGGGGGCGCTTCAGTTGACTCTGGGTCAGGGAGCCTTCCTGCGCGTCGACCCTGGTGCGGCGCGCCTGGTGTCGGTACTGAATTTGCAGGCACTGGGCAGGCTTGTGACCGGGGATTTGATCGAAATCTTCAGGGAAGGCTTCGCCTTTGACTCGATCAAGGGACAGGTGGCGATCCACGAAGGAGTCATTCGCAGCAATGACCTGATGATGCGGGGTCCTCAGGCAACGGTGAGTCTTCAGGGCTGGGCCGATCTGCGCCGGGAGACGCAGGATCTTCAGGTCAGACTCGTTCCTGAATTCAATGCCAATCTCGCCTCGGTGGCCGTGGGCGCCATGGTCAACCCGGCCGTCGGGCTTGGCTCGCTGGCGGCGCAATATGTGTTGCGCAAGCCGCTGCAGCAGGCACTGGCCATGGAATTCGATATTGATGGATCCTGGACCGACCCCCGGATCCGCCAGCGGCGGGCCGTCGGCCTCGGCCCTCTCATTGCTCCCGGCACCCTGCCGGC
>JBMSOD010000017.1:0-24617 GCA_049422085.1 Burkholderiaceae bacterium | reverse complement strand
CGTCGTCGCAAGACCGCCCAGCCCGATGCCTTGAGATCCAGGGTCAGCAACAGGGCCGTGAAAACGGCCAGCAGGCCCCAGGCGGCCGCAAGAACAAGCAATGAGGCGGGGCCTGCGACCGCCCACCAGTGCATCACGATCCAGGCCTGAAGCGCCACCCCCAGAAAGGCCAGGCACAGCATCGTCATGGCAAGCAACAGGCCGCGTCGCAGCAGCTGCGCTCTCAGTTCGCGCCAATCGTGCTCTGCAAGCTGAATCCGCGCCTGCAGGGCTTCGATCATCAGGCCGGTGAGTTGTCTAAGCCCTGCACCGAAGAGGCCGGTCGCTCTTGCCCCCGCAGGCGTGTCTCTGTCTGTCCGGGATGAGCCGGCCTGAGGGGCGGGGTCGGAGCGAGTCACTCGCTGTTGTCCTGACACGATACTGTCGCGCAATCTTGACGTTAGGCGGTTCCTTGGGCCGCAGATCAGCGACGATGCATCAGCAGGCCGATGACAAGTCCTGATGCTGCAGCCAGTCCCATCGCCTGCCAGGGATGAGCGTGCACGAAATGATCGGCGCCCCGTGCGGCCTCACGGGCCCGGTCACTCGCCTGTTCCTGAAGCTGATGAAGGCGTTCGCGCGCTGTTTTCAGCCGGCTCTCGACTTCTGCACGCATCTCGCGCGCACGCTCTCCACCTTCACTTGCTGCGCGATGAAGCAGGCTCTGTGCTTCATCCACCGCATGCGAAAACTCCTCGGTCAGTCGCGCGCGGTTTTCCTGCGGGCTGGACAGGATGTTGAGGGCCGAACTGCTCATGGTCGGATTGCTCAGGGACGAACCGCCTGTCAGGCTGCCCGGATTCGGAGTGGTCATGAGAAACCTCGCGAAAGGGAAGGTCGTAGGGAAGGGTGAGCGCGTTGCAGACCAACGCCTGTCCATCTCAAGGCAAGTCGCATGCCCGACAAGAACGCGCTCGACACCTTGGCAGGCACGAATCCATGCGTTTCACACCGGAGGACTAACCCGAGCCACTCTCAGGGCTTTGTCCTGCCATGCCATGCTGGCGCCCTCATGTCCTCCCGTACTCTGGTCTGGTTCAAGCGCGATCTGCGCGAGTGTGATCATGCGCCCCTGGTTGAAGCCAGCCAGGCAGGGGAGGCCCTTGCGCTCAGTCTGATCGAGCCGCAGTGGCTGAGCAGTGGCGAGTACGATCCGCGGCATCGGGATTTTCTTCTGGCCTGTCTGAAACCCCTGCAGGCCAGTCTGGCCGAGCGTGGATTACCACTGCTCATCTGGCCGGCCGATGCGATCGATGCGCTTGATCGGATTCATGCCCGCTGGCCTTTCGACACACTTCTCAGCCATGAGGAGACAGGTCCCGGATGGACCTGGATACGCGACAAGGCGGTGTCCGTCTGGTGCAGACAGCGCGGTGTTGTGTGGCGGGAGTTTTGGCAGACCGGGGTGATTCGCAGGCTCAAGGATCGGCGGGGTTGGGCGGGTCGCTGGGAAGCACGCATGCGATCTGCGCTTCTGGAGAGCCCCGAACGATACCGTGGGCCCAAGGACGATCTGGTCCGGCAATGGCACGTTCCTGAGACTCAATTTCACGACCTCGGAAATACACCGTCGACGAGCCATTCGAACGCCGGAGAAGCCGCGGCGCTCAGACGCCTCGAGTTGTTTGTGAACGAGGGTGCCCGAGGCTATCGCGCGGGCATGTCCAGCCCGGTGCTGGCGCCGGATCATTGTTCCCGTCTGTCCGAGCATCTTGCCTTCGGTACGGTCTCGATGCGACAGGTGTTTCAGACTTCGATGCGTGCCAGGGCTGATGGGGCGCTGCGACCGCTGCATCGGGATCTGGACAGTTTTGCCTCTCGGCTGCGCTGGCATTGCCACTTCATGCAGAAACTGGAGGACGAACCCGATATCGAATACCGGAACTTCATGCGGGCCTGCGATGGACTGCGCGATGGCGATGGTGGAGACACCGAGCAGCCCTTCGACGCCGCAGCGCAGGAGCGCTTCGAAGCCTGGACAAAGGGCATGACCGGCTATCCGATGGTCGATGCCTGCATGAGGATGCTCAACGCCACAGGCTGGATCAACTTTCGCATGCGCGCCATGCTGGTGAGTTTTTCCGCTTACCACCTGTGGTTGCATTGGCGGATCCCGGGCCAGCATCTGGCCAGACAGTTTCTCGACTTCGAGCCCGGGATTCACTGGAGCCAGATGCAGATGCAGTCGGGCACCACGGGCATCAATACCTTGCGTATTTATTCGCCCGCAAAGCAGGCCAGGGACCATGATCCGAGCGGCGACTTTGTCAGGCACTGGGTTCCCGAAGTCGGCACATCGGCCTATCCGCCACCCATCGTCGATGAGCGCAGAGCACTCGAGCATGCAAAGTCGGTCATGTACGGACTGCGCAAGCAGGAGGGTTTCAGGAACGAGGCCGATCGGGTTCAGTCCCGACATGGATCACGTCGCAGCGGCTTGCCGTCCACCACAAAAGACGCATCCAGGGATCCGGGCTCGCCGCGCAAGGCAGCTCAACGAAAGCCGCGGGTCTCGGGACAAGTGCGGGAGCATCCGGAGGAGGTTGGGCCGCAGGACACGCCGCGTCAGGGTGAACTTTTCTGACAAGACCTCAGACGATCCATGCCTCCTCATCCGATTCAGTTTCCCCCGGACGACACCGCCTGGCAGCGACGGGTCGCGCGGATTGATCCCGTCAGCTATGCCCGTACCCGCAACCATCTGGGCGGAGCGGTCACCGCCCTCTCGCCCTACATCACGCATGGATTCGTGAACCTGCCCGAGGTCCATGCCCTGATTGCGCAGCGCACTGGACGGGCACTCGGGCCCGAGGACAAGCTCTTTGCGGAGTTTGGCTGGCGGGAGTTCTTTCAGCATGTCTGGCTACATCAGGGGGATGCCATCCTGAGGGATTTGAGACCGGCGCTACCGGGGGTGCGGTATCGGTCCGAGATCCCGCCCGAGGTGCGATCAGCCTGTACCGGCATCCCGGTGATCGATCAGGCGGTGCGCACCCTCTATCGCACCGGCTGGCTGCACAACCATGCGCGCATGTGGCTGGCAAGCTATCTGGTTCATCTTTGCAAGGTGAACTGGCGCAGTGGGGCGGACTGGATGCACGCCCATCTGCTTGACGGCGATCTCGCAAGCAACCATCTGTCGTGGCAGTGGATTGCCGGGACATTCAGCGCCAAGCCCTACCTGTTCAATGCGGACAACGTTGCCAGGTTTGCGCCGCGCGACTGGCACAGCCCTGGCACCGTGATCGATTGCACTTATGAGCAACTTGAGGCTGTGGCACGGTCGAATCAGGTTCCTGCTGCGAAACCCGGTCAGGCGCCTGGCCTGGGGGCCCTTCAGACGCACGGCCCCGAGCCCGAGCCGCCGGTGTTCAGTCGCCCGCCGACGGGTCTGTGGCGTGAGCATGACCCGACACAGCTTGCGCAGACCCGGGCCCGGTCCGATGCCGACCTCGAGTGGGTGCATCCCTGGGCCCTGTCCTCCCGCTCCGGCGCACACCCCCGCATCGGGCTGTTGCACGCGGAATTTCATGCGCGGTTTCCGTGGAGCGAACAGCGCTGGCGCTTCGTACTCACCCGCATGCGCGAGGTTTGCGATACCGTGCTCTGGTTCGATCCCTCGGCGCCGGATCAGGCAGCGCTGTCACCCGGAGTCATCCGGCACACCCTGGCGCCGGGTTATCGCGATCTGATGAACGCGCCCGGGCTTCGGCCGCAGCCCGCATCGCGTCTGCTGCCTCAGCCTTCCCGCCCGTGCGCGTCGTTCAGTTCGTTCTACAGGGACGCAACCGCGCGCTGGGTCAGCACGCCGATCAGATGAGCGCGGTAGTCGGCGCTTGCATGCAGATCTGCATTGAGCTCGGATGCATCGATCGAAATGCCCGCGCAGGCTTCGGAAGACCAGCGTCGTTGCAGCGCTTCTTCCAGGGCCGTCGCTCTGAAGGCACACGACGCGGCACCGGTCACGGCAACCCGCACGCCTTTTGACCCTCGGCTGACAAAGACGCCGACCAGTGAAAAGCGCGACGCAGGCTGCTTGAATTTCATCCAGGCAGCCTGCTGCGGAATCGGGAAATCCACCGCCACGATCAGTTCGCCAGGCTCGAGTGCAGTCTCGTACAGGCCGAGAAAGAAGCCATCGGCATCGATCGTACGGCGGTTGGTCCGGATCGTGGCTCCGAGTCCGAGCACGCCTGCGGGATAGCAGGCGGCGGGGGCATTGAGGCCCATGCTGCCCCCCAGCGTTCCACGATGTCTGACCGCCGGATCGCCAATGCCATCAGCGAGTTTGGCCAGTGCAGGAATGGCGGTCCGCACCAAAGGCGAGTTCGCCACATCCGCATGGGTGGTCATCGCACCAATGCGCAGGGTCTCCCCATCGCGTGTAATGCCGCTCAGACCGGGCACTCCTGCCAGGTCGATGAGGTCGGAGGGTGCGGCCAGGCCGAATTTCATGGCAGGCAGCAAGGATTGACCGCCCGCCAGAAAGCGTGCATCGGCGGCAGTCCCCCAGGCGGCGAGTGCCTGTTCGAGCGAGGCGGGACGATGATGTTCAAAGGCATTCATGAATCAGGCTCCCTGAATGTCGATACGGGGAAGCGAGGGGTAACGGCCCTGCAGACCGTTCCAGACCTGCTCCGGAGTGAGCGGCATCTGCAGATGTTCGGCTGCAGCGCCTTGCCCGGCACGTGCGAGCGCATCCACCACCGCGTTGACCACAGCCGGAGTCGCTCCGATCGTTCCCAGCTCACCCACGCCCTTGACGCCCAGCGGGTTGTTGGTCGACGGCACACTCTGGTCAAGCGTGGTCTTGAATGAGGCGATGATGTCCGCCCGGGGCAGGGCATAGTCGCTCAGGGTGCCGGTCTGAAGCTGGCCACTGCTGCGGTCATAGATCACCTGTTCGCACAGGGCCTGGCCGATGCCCTGGACTGCGCCGCCATCGAGCTGACCGATCACGATCATCGGGTTGACAGCACGGCCCACATCGTTGACCGAGCTATAGGCCACGATGGCGGTCTCGCCGGTCTCGGGGTCGACTTCCACTTCGCAGATATGGCAAGCATTGGGCCAGGTCGGACCCAGCACCTTGGTGACCGACTCCACATCGATGCGTCGTGTCGGCTGGCGCGAGGCCAGTTCGAACAGGTCAATGCCCTTGTCGGTCCCGGCCACGGCGAAGCGGCCTGACTGGTACTCGATATCGGTGGCGGCGACTTCGAGCGCATCTGCCGCGAGGTCACGGGCATGGTCGACCGTGCGCTGAGCCCCATCCTTGACGGCCGAGCCCGCGGTAAATAGTGAGCGTGATCCAGCGCTGCCGAAGCCCACGCCGCGATCGGTATCGCCCTGGATGATGCGCACACGCTCGATCGGCACCCCGAAGATGTCCACCGCCAGTTGGGCATAGGTGGTGGCGATGCCCTGGCCCATGGCCATGGTGGCGGTGAAGATCTCGATCATGCCGTCGGCGGTGACATTGACCGTGACCCGCTCCTCGAAGGCATTGCCTCCGGTCCACTCCAGAAAGCTTGCAATGCCCCGACCCCGCAGTCGGCCGCGTGCCCGCGACTGCGCTGCCCGGGCCTCGAAGCCATCCCAGTCGGCCTGGGCCACGGCCTGCCGGGTGATCGAATCGAAGTGGCCCGTGTCGTACACCTGGCCCATGGGATTGGTGTAGGGCATCTGCTCGGGGCGGATCATGTTGCGACGGCGCAGTTCAGCGCCATCGAGCCCCATGCGCCGCGCAGCGGCATCCATCAGGCGCTCGATGATGTAGATCGCCTCCGGTCGTCCGGCGCCGCGATAGGCGCCCGCCGGCGTGGTGTGGGTCAGAACCGCACGGAAGCGGTAGTCGATCAGCCCGATGTCATAGATGCTGGTGCCGACCCAGGGGCCGATCAGCAACTGGATGGCTACGCCTGTGCCGGTGGCATAGGCGCCGACATTGGCCAGCGACTGAACACGAAGCGCAAGGATTTTTCCCTGCGAGTCCAGGGCCAGTGCCGCGGTCGTGTTGACATCTCTTCCGGCGGAGGTGCTCAGGAACTCCTCGCTGCGATCGGCCACCCACTTGACCGGGCGTCCCAGGGTCAGGGCCGTCCAGGCCACCACCGCGTCTTCCGGATACAGACCGGTTTTCATGCCGAAGCCGCCACCCACGTCACCAACCACCACCCGGACCTTGTCCTGGGGAATGCCGAGCACGTTGTCGCAGAGCGTGTTGCGCGCACCACTGGGCATCTGGCTTGAGAGTCGCAGCGTGAGCCGGCCCGTAGCTGTATCGGGTGTGGCCAGGGCAGCACGAGGCTCCATGGGCACGGCTGACAGGCGCTGATTGACCAGATTGAGTTCGACCACATGGGCCGCCCGCGCAAAGGCTTCGGCCGCCTCGGCCGCCTTGCCATGCAGGGCCTGTGCCGCGATATTGCCGGGCGCTTCGGCCCAGACCTGGGGTGCGCCTTCGGCCACCGCATCAAACACATCGACCACGGTGGGCAGGTCTTCGTAATCGACCATCACCGCATCTCGTGCGGCCTGGGCCTGGGCGCGGGTCTGAGCCAGCACGGCCACCACCGCTTCGCCCACGAATCTCACGACATCCACGGCAAGTGCATGTCGCGGTGGGGACGTGGCGGGTCCGCCCCCGGGCTTCAGAAAGCCGGCCACGGTCGGCAGGGGCTTGACCCCCGCAGCGACCAGATCGGCACCCTGGTAGACCGCCACCACACCAGGCATGGCAAGCGCTGCGGTGGCATCGATCGAGAGGATTCGGGCATGGGCGTGGGGTGATCTCAGCAAGGCCAGATGGAGCTGACCCTCGGCTTGCGCGTCATCCGCGTACAGGCCGGTGCCCGAGACCAGGGACGGGTCCTCGATGCGGCGGACCGAGTGGCCACTGCCAAAGCGGCCGATTTCATTGGGAGCATTCATGGTCGGCCCTCCTTCACTTGAGCGCGGCCGCGGCGACGCGGACCGACTCGACGATGTTCACATAGCCGGTGCAGCGGCACAGATTGCCCTCCAGACCATGGACGATCTGCTCATCCGTGGGTTGCGGGCAGCTTCGCAGCAGACTCGCGGTGGCCATGACCATGCCGGGGGTGCAAAAGCCGCACTGCAGGCCATGGCACTGCATGAAGGCCTGCTGAATGGGATGCGGCGCTTCCGGGGTGCCCAGGCCTTCGATGGTGGTGACCTCGGTTCCATCGGCCTGAACGGCCAGCATGGCGCAGGCGCGAACCGAACGCCCGTTCACGAGAACGGTGCAGGCGCCGCACTGGCTGGTATCACAACCGACATGGGTTCCGGTCAGGCCCTGGTCCGTTCGCAGGAAGTCGACCAGCAAGGTCTGTGCTTCGACCTCGGCCCGGATGCTTTGGCCATTGAGCGTGAGGGTAATGGTGCTCATGTCTCTTGTCTTAGGGCAGGTGATGAATGCCTGCGGTTCACGGGTATGCGGGGCCGGCAGGCCCAGCGGTTCATGGAATGCGCTCGTCGCTGGCGGCAGGGGCCAGACAGGCGAACCGCTATGATGATGCCGCATAACGCCAATCGATACCGAGGAGACCCTGCATGAACGATCATCAAACGCCCGTCATGATCGGTTGCGGTCAGATCACGCAGCGCGAGCGCGACCCTCTCAAGGCGCTCTCGCCCATGGATCTCATGGCACAGGTCGCCCGCGAGGCCGCCGAGGATGCCGGTCCTGGCAGCAGGCTCATTCAGGCGCTCGACAGTCTCGTCGTGATCCGAAGCTTTTCGGACACCAGCCATCGGTTTGCGAGTCCTTTCGGCACCTACAGCAATCCGCCGCTGTCTCTGGCGCGCAGGATCGGCGCAGACCGTCTGCGTCGCCACATCTACACCCATCCGGGCGGCAACATGCCGCAGTACTGCGTCAACCGCCTGAGTGAACAGGTCGCCCGGGGGGAGGTCGCCGCGGCGATGGTGGTGGGCGGTGAATCGCTCGCCACCCAGAAGGCGGCCGAGCGCGCAGGCATCAAGCTCGACTGGAACGAGGACCCGGGCGGCAGCATGGCGCTCTGGGGGGTGGATCGCAGAGGCTGGTCGGATTGCGAGGATCGACACGGTGCCAGGGCGGCGATCTACATGTATCCCATGCTCGAAAACGCGCTGAGGGTGGCAGCGGGTCGAAGCTTCGCGGAGCATCAGGCGGTCATTGGCAGACTCATGGCGCGATTTGCGGCCGTGGCGGCGGCCAATCCGCTGGCTGACCGGCGCGATGGATTTGGTGCACAGCGCCTGACCACCGTCGCGCCCGACAATCCCTACATTTCATTTCCGTACACGCGTCTGATGAACTCCAACGCCTTTATCGATCAGGCGGCTGCGGTCATCGTGACCAGCGTTGCGGTGGCCCGTGAACTGGGCGTTCCCGAAGACCGCTGGGTCTTCCTGCACGGATGTGCCGATGGCCATGACATCTGGCACATGAGCGAGCGCCGGGACTATCACTCCTGCCCGGCCATGAAAAAGGTCTTCGATGAAGCCTTTGCCATGGCCGGCATCGGTTTCGATCAGATCGACAAGATCGACCTGTACAGCTGCTTTTCCTCGGCGGTCGAGATTGCATGTCAGGAGATGGGCATTTCTCCCGAAGACCCCCGAGGCCTGACCGTGACCGGTGGTCTGCCCTTTTTTGGAGGCCCTGGCAACAACTATGTCACTCACTCGATTGCCGAAATGATGAAGCAGGTGCGGTCTGCGCCGGGCAGCTATGGCCTGGTGACCGCCAACGGCAATTACGTGACCAAGCATTCGGTGGGCATCTACAGCACCCGTCGCCCTGCACAACCCTTTGCACCCCGCGACCCGGACGTGGTGCAGGCCGAGCTGGATATGCAGCCGAGGACGCCCTTTGTCGAACTGGCCGAAGGCGAGGGCCGCGTCGAGACCTACACGGTCATGCATGACCGTGATGGACCGACCGGGGCTCTTCTGTATGCACGGCGCCCTGATGGCACGCGTTTCATGGCCAATACGCCGACCGACCGAGGTCTGCTCGAAGCCATCGAGTCGAGCGAGTTCATCGGGGTGAGCGGCCGTGTCAGCAACGACGGCCGGACCAACCGCTTCGTACCGTCCTGAACGGACAGCCTCGGGGGTTCAGCGTTTGTTCTGAGCGAGCCCCCAGGGGTTCAGGCCTTGTTCTGAGCGTCCTGGGCCGCCAGTCTTGCCGCCATGGCCTTGCGCGTGGCCTCTGGCAGGCCGGTGGGATCGACCAGCATGCTGAAGACCTTGAGGTTGTGGGTATGGGCCAGCTGGTGCAGATGAAAGGCGTTCTGCATGGCCACATCCCGTCCTGCGGCATCGGCCACGCCGTTCAGGGCGAGCTTGGTCATCTTGAGCGCAAAGCGCGACTTTGAAGCGATCTTGCGGGCCAGGGCGAGCGTGGCCTCCTGGAGCTGATCTCGCGGCACCACCTGATTCACCATGCCCAGGCTGAGCGCATCCTGAGCGTTGATCGCATCGCCGGTGAAGAGCATTTCCTTGGCCTTGCGCATGCCCACTTCGTAGACATGATGGAACCATTAGACACCCCCCACGCCGAAGGCCACCACAGGGTCTGCGAACGAAGCGTCATCGGCCGCCACGATCAGATCGCAGGGCCATGCGAGCATGAGACCGCCCGCAATGCATTTGCCCTGAACGGCCGCGATGGTCGGCTTGGGAATATCACGCCAGCGCTCGCAAAAACCGGTGTAGATCTCCTCTTCTCGGGCCATCTGCGCTTCGGCCCCGGCACAGCCAAACCCGCACATGGTGCCGACCGTCCGCTGACGCTTCATGGCTGCGGCTGAATCCGTTTCAGACAGGTCGTGCCCCGCCGAGAAGTGCTTGCCCTCGGCGGCAAGGATGATCACCCGGACCTCGTCATCATGAGCCGCCCGATCGAAGGCTGAATTGAGTTCGTAGAGCAGATCGGTGTCCTGGGCATTGGCCCGATCCGGCCGGTTCAGACGGATGCGGGCAATGCCGGGCTCAGGGGTTTCGTAGATCAGGGTCTTGAAGTCGGCGGTGTCGCTCATGGGGGTCTCCTGGATCGCGGTTCTGGTTTTGTGTAGCGCAGTCTTGTAATGCAGTGTCGTCAGACTTGTGGTGCAGGCGCGTCAGACGATGCGGCTGGCATGGCCAGCCCAGTACTTTTCTCTCAAGGGCTTCTTGTACAGCTTGCCTGTGGGCAGACGCGGCATCTCGTCGATGAAGTCGATCGAACGCGGACACTTGAGGGCTGCCAGGTGCGCCCTGCAAAAGGCAATCAGCTCCTGCGCCACCTCATCGCCCTGGGTCACGCCTGGCATCACCTGCACCACCGCTTTCACTTCTTCTCCCAGGTCCTCGTTGGGAACACCGAACACCGCGGCATCGGCCACCTTGGGATGGGTGATGAGCAGGTTCTCGCATTCCTGGGGATAGATGTTCACGCCGCCAGAGATGATCATGAAGGTCGCGCGATCGGTCAGGAACAGATAGCCCGCCTCATCGAGATAGCCCACATCACCGACCGTGGACAGGCGCCCGTCCTGGGAGCGGGATTCCTGAGTCCGGGCCGCATCGTTGAAGTACTCGAATTCGGTCGGGGGTTCGAACCACAGGGTGCCCGACACACCGGAGGGGCAGGGCTGCATGGCCTCGTCCAGCACATGCAGCTTGCCCCAGACCACCTTGCCGACCGTGCCCTTGCGCTGCAGCCACTCTTCGCTGTTGCAGGCCGCGAATCCAAGGCCTTCGGTAGCCCCGTAATATTCGCGGATGATCGGTCCCCACCAGGCAATCATCTGTTCCTTGACCGGCACCGGACACGGTGCGGCGGCATGGATCGCTACTTCGAGCGAACTCAGGTCGTACTTCTGACGGACCGATTCGGGCAGCTTGAGCATGCGCGAGAACATGGTGGGCACGAGCTGCGAATGCGTCACCCGATACTGCTCGACCAGAGCGAGAAAACGCTCCGGGTCGAACTTTTCCATCACGATCACGGTACCGCCGCGGCGCAGGGTGAGGCTCACCGAGCTGTTGGGCGCCGAGTGATACAGCGGCGCCGGTGACAGATAGACCATGTCATCCCGGAATCCCCAGAGCCCATCTGAAAACCGGATTCCTGGCGTGATCTCGCCGGGCGCAATGTTGGGCACCGGCTTGAACACGCCCTTGGGTCGACCGGTCGTGCCCGACGAGTACAGCATCGGCCCCCCCATCGACTCGTCGGCGATGGGTGTGTCCGGGTGTTCCTGGGTGGCCGACACAAAATCGCGCACCGGGATCGACTCCCCGGGGTCTGCGCGATCGATCGGGCCGTCGCGGACCAGACCCTCGGGTGCATCGACCACCAGGCACAGCCGGATGCGCGGGACCTGCGCCATGGCCTCTCTGGCCACCGCAAGGCGCGAGCCCGATGTGATCAGGATCTGCGACTCGCTGTTTTCGAGGATATAGGCCAGTTCATTGGCCGTGAGGTAGGAATTGGCGGCCGTGTAGTACAGCCCTGCACGTACACCGGCCGCACAGCTTTCAATGAAGCGCGCGTTGTTTTCCATGAAGATCGCATAGTGATCCCCACGCCTGAGACCGAGCGCGCGCAGCAGATGGGCCAGCCGGTTGCACCGGGCCTCGTATTCCCGATAACTGACCGACGCTCCGGTCCCGGCCATGATGAATGCCGGTCGGTCTGGATGCTGCTGGGCGTAGTGGCCGGGATACATCGCTTCGGGTCTCCTTGAGTGCGGATCCGAAGCTTACTGCGCGGCGCTCAGGACAGTGGGCGCGAGGCCTCCGGCATGAAACGCACCCCCGCCCTGGCCAGTCCTCCGCTCACGCCAATGGGCGTGCCGTCTGCCCGCCAGCAGGCCGCACCCTCAAGGTCGCCGTCCTCCCGGAAAGCGATGGCGCACATGCCACCAGCCACATTGGACACACGCACCGGATCATGGCCACGTGCCTTGAGCTCCTGCTCCACCGCAGGGGTGATCCGGGGCTCGAGTTCCAGTCCGAAGCCTTGCGTCCAGACCCGGGGCGCTTCGACTGACTCTTGCAGGCTCATGCCATGGTCGATCAGATTCAGGACCGCCTGGAAGGCCGACGGGAAAATGCGCAGTCCGCCCGGCAGCCCCAGCGCCCAGCGCGGCTTGCCGTCGCGAAGGATGATGAGAGGTGCCATGGACGAGGTCACACGCTTGCCGGGTGCCGGTGAATTGGCCAGCCCGGGGCGCGGGTTGAAGACGTACATGTAGTTGTTGGGGATCATGCCGGTGCCCGGCACCATGTAGCGCGCGCCGAACAGCGAATTGATGGTCTGGGTCGCACAGACCACATGGCCTTCCCGATCGGCCACGGTGAGATGCGTGGTGTGAGATCCGTCATCGGGGGCCACGCCCGCCTGCCAGTGCTGGGCGCGTTCAAGATCCAGCTGCGCGAGCCGCTCGCGTGCGTAGTCCTGCGAAAGCAGTCGCTGAATCGGCACGGCCACAAAATCAGGGTCAGCCGTGGCGGCAGCACGATCCGCAAAGGCCATCTTGAGCACTTCGGCAATCAGATGGATCCCCTGGGTCGTTCCGAACCCGAGTGATGCCACATCGAGGTGCTCGAGCAGGTTGAGCATCTGCGAGATGTGCAGCGGACCGCTGCAGGGCGGTGGCGGCCCGGTGATCTCGAAGCCCCGGTACATCGATCGGATGACCGAGAGCTCGTTGGTGCTGTAGTTGAGCAGGTCATCGCGGGTGATGTAGCCCCCCCGTCGAGCCATGTCGAGGGTGAAGGTTTCACCCAGAGCCCCCTGATAGAGCGCGGCAGGGCCGTCCAGCACGATGCGGCGCAGGGAGTCTGCATACGCCCCGTTGTAGACCCGTTCGCCAGCCTTGATCCCTCGTCCGAAGGGCAGGAAGACCTTGGAGATTTCCTTGTCAGCCGACAGGTCCTCGGCGCAGTCCTGCACACAGTCGGCCAGGAAGGGCGTGGCGATGAAGCCCCGTGCGGCATGGCGGATGGCAGGCTCGACCACATCCGACAGGGACATCGTGCCGTGCCGGGCGAGCAGCTCGCACCAGGCCATGAGATTGCCGGGGACGGCGACCGAACTGCGGCCCACGCTGTTACGACGTCCGATGGCATCGAGCGAGCCCGGTGCAGCCGTCGGGTCAGGCTGATAGGTCCGGTCATCGACTGCCTGAGGGCAGCGGCCCTGGCCTTCAAGGACGGTCTGATGTCCATTGGGCAGGCGCAGATGAGCAAAGCCGCCACCGAGCACCCCGACCATCATGGGTTCGACCACGGTAAGCGTGAACAGCGCGGAAATCGCCGCATCGATGGCATTGCCACCTGCAGCCAGCATCTCGGCACCCGCAGCCGAAGCCAGCGGGTGATTTGTGACCACCATGCCCTGCGAGGCGGTGGCGGATCGTTTTTCGGGCGTAAAAGGTGCAGCAGCCCGCGAATGCCAGGTATTCATGTCGAGCTCCCTGTGTTGGCGCGGTGGCGTCTTGCGGCCACCGTCACCCCTCGTGCCGGCGTCATCACCAAGCCAGAGCATACCCGCATAATTCACTCGGATACACTGTCGCAGGCAAAAGAAAATGGAAAGCCCCGACATCCCACCCCCTCAGCGCTTCAGCCGGGGCGCCCTCGTCCTTCTGGCTGCGACGGTGGTGAACCTGCCTTTTGGCACGGTCTACGCGTTTTCGGTGTTTCTCAAGCCCATGGAGTCGCTGCTCGGAATCGGGCGCACCGACATGGCGCTGGTGTTCTCGCTGGCTTCGATCTGCCTGACCGCCGGGATGCTGATCGGCCCTGCGCTCTACCGTCGACTGGCGCCGGTGCCGCTGCTGATGCTGTGCGGCCTTCTGAGTGCGGCCGGGCTCGGCGTGGCCGCTGCGGCGCAGGGACTGGGCCATCTCCTGCTCGGCTACGGACTGCTCTTCGGTCTGGGCGGTGGTGTGGCTTTCGTCATGATGCAGCAAGGCCTGAATCAGACCATCAGTCCGATGAGCGGCCTGGCCAATGGCTATGTGGTGAGTCTCTACCCCATGGGGGCCATGCTGGGAGCGCCAATCTTCGGCTGGGCAATCGAGGCTTTCGGCCTGAGGCCGACACTGGCTGGTCTGGCCCTTGCCGTGCTGGCCTGCTGCTGCGTGGCGGCCCTGCTCTGGTCCCGGGCGGGAGTGCGGATGCAGGATCCCAAGGCGAGCCGTGCGGATACCGAAGCCCGTCACTGGAGTCTTTTTTTCCGACTGTTCACCGTGTTCTTTCTCGCGGCTTCTGCGGGTCTCATGGTCATGAGCCAGGCGGCAGGCATCCTGCAGGCCTATGGTGCCCGTCACCTCTATGCCCTCGGTGGAACAACCTTCATCACGGGGGCGATCGCCGCAGCAAGGATCACCGGGGGATGGCTGGTTGATCGGTTTGAGGTGCCTCGCGTGGCCTGCAGCGCGCACCTGATCGCGCTGGGCGGATCCTCGCTGCTGCTGCTGTGGCCAGGCCCCGGCATGGCGATGTTGTCGATGACCATGATTGGCTGTGGCTACGGCTTCATTTCCGGGCTTACTGCGGGGGCCATTGCGCGCTACTGGCATCCCAATGCCTTCGGACGGGTGGCCGGCCAGATGTACATCGCCTGGTGCATTGCCGCGATCAGCCTGCCGGTCCTTGCGGGCTGGCTCTACGATCGGACACAGGGCTATGCCTGGGCCATGGGTGTTGCAGCCGGAGTCAATATTCTGGGCGCGCTTCTCGCGCTCAGTCTGCCAGGCAAAGCCCCGGGCACCACGGCCTCACAAACCTGAGATCAAGGAGAGCATTCATGCGTCTGCACATTCTCAACGGCGGTCTGCTGCGCATGCGCAAAAGTGTCTATTTTGCTGATGCACCGCGTGAGCAGACGGTCGATCTCCCTGTCTCCTGTTACCTGATTCGGCATGCCCAGGGCAATGTGCTCTTTGATACCGGATGCCATCCGCAGACCGGTGTCGATCCTGAAGCCCGCTGGGGGGCGGCGACCAAGGTCATGACCCCGCTGCATGGCGCTTCCGACAATGTGGTCGACGCACTGGCTACGCTGGGTCTCACCGTCAATGACATCGACCTGGTGGTGAATTCGCATCTGCATACCGATCACTGCGGCTGCAATGCCTTCTTTCGCAAGGCGACCATGGTCTGTCAGACGCAGGAACTCGCCGCCGCCCGCGGCGAGCTTGGACCCAGGATCGGCATGGCGGCCCAGGACTGGGACCATCCGATGCCCTTCAGGACCTTCGACAATGACCTGGATCTTTTCGGCGACGAGCGCATCGTGCTCCAGCATCGGCCCGGACATACGCCTGGCATGTGCTGCGCCTTGATCTCGCTCGATCGCAGCGGACGTCTGCTGCTCGCCTCGGACGCCATCGCCTTGCAGGCCAATCTTGACCAGGGGACCCATCCGCGCCAGACCTGGGATGTCGATGCGGCCGATCGATCCATGGATCGCATCCGTGCACAGAAGGCGCAGGGCACCACAGTGATCTATGGTCATGACCTCGCGCAATGGCAAGGATTGCGCAAGGGTCTCGAGTATTACGACTGAGATGGTGGTGGCGGCCGCGCTGCGCGCTCCTGGGCCGGACCTTCGGCCAGACGCAGGGCGAGCCTCGAGGCGAGCAGGTCCAGCCGATCTCCGCCCCAGAAGAGCTCGCCTTCAAAGACGGTGGTCGGTACACCGAACACTCCGATCGCTTCGGCCTGAGCCTGGATCGCTGCCAGGCGCCTCGGTCCCTCGCCTTCGCTGAAGGTTGACAGCGACTCTGGCGAGAGTCCCAGCGAGCTCAGGATCGACTGGATTGCGACCGCGTCATCGAGATCGAGTTGATGCGACCAGAAGCCCTGCAATACGGCAGCGCTATAGCGCTCCTCGACGCCGTGCTCCCGGGACAGGATCAAACCCATGCCAGCCAGCCTTCCGTCGTAGAGCTTGCGCGGGCTGCGCAGGACCAATCCGCGGGCAGCGGCCTGCCTGCGGGCATCCATGTAGCTGTAGCGCAACCTGCGCTGGGTGCGTTCGGTCCTCTGTTCTGGCGGGCCTGCCAGTGCCTGCAGATCGAGAATGTAGGGCTGCCAGTCGATCTCGACCCGATACTGGATCGCCAGAGCGCGGATCCGGTCGAAGGCAAGGTAGGCAAAAGGGCTCTTGTAGTCGATGTAAGCCGTCAGGCGCAGGGTAGGGTTCATCTCGCGTTACATTTGGGTCAGGAAACCTGTGAGTCAGAGCGAAGGAACATGCACATGAATACCACGCAGCTTGCCGAAGAACGCGCCCGGGCCTGGGCCATGCCGCTCGATCAGATCGATGTCAGCAAGGGCTACCTGTTCGAGCAGGACCTGGTGGGGCTCTATTTCGAGCGTCTGCGCCAGGAAGATCCGGTGCATTGGGCGGTCAGCAAGCGGTATGGCGGCTACTGGAGCGTGACCCGCTTCAAGGACATCATGACGGTCGAGGTCAATCACGGCAGCTTTTCTTCCGAGAGCGGCCTGGGCGGCATCGCGCTGGCCGAGCGGCCAGGCCCCGAAATGCTGCCGAGCTTCATCGCCATGGACCCGCCCCGGCACGATGATCAGCGCAAGACCGTCAGCCCGATTGTGGCGCCCGGCAACCTTGCGGTGCTCGAGACCACCATCCGCAGCCGGGCCTGCCGCATACTCGACAGCCTGCCGATTGGCGAGGAGTTCAACTGGGTCGAGAAGGTCTCCATTGAGCTCACCACGCAGATGCTGGCCACCCTCTTTGATTTTCCCTTCGAGGACCGGCGCCTGCTCACCTGGTGGTCGGACATGGCCACGGGAGACCCCGATGGCAATGGAGCGGTCACCTCCTGGGAACAAAGGCTGCAGGAACTCGGCAAGTGCCAGGCCTACTTCACCCGACTCTGGAACGAGCGCGTGAATGCCCCACCGGCCAATGACCTGATCTCGATGATGGCCCACTCGCCGGTCACACGAAACATGGGTCCGCAGGAGTTCCTGGGCAACCTGTTGCTGCTGATCGTGGGCGGCAACGACACCACCCGCAATTCCATCAGTGGCGGCCTCCTGGCGCTCAATCAGCATCCCGAGCAGTACGACAAGCTGCGCGCCAATCCTTCCCTGGTGAGTTCGCTGGTGCCCGAAATCATCCGCTGGCAGACCCCGCTGGCTCACATGCGCCGTACCGCGGTCACCGATTTCGAGCTCAATGGCAAGACCATCCGCAAGGGCGACAAGGTGGTGATGTGGTACCTGTCGGGCAATCGCGATTCCGAGGCGATTGATCGAGCCGACGAGTTCATCATCGACCGGGCGCGCCCCAGGCACCACATTTCATTTGGTTTCGGCATCCATCGCTGCGTGGGCAACAGGCTCGCCGAGCTGCAGTTGAAGATCCTCTGGGAAGAGATCCTGCGCCGCTATGACCATATCGAGGTGACTGGCGAACCGGTGCGCACCAAATCGAATTTCGTGCACGGCTTCCTTCAGATGCCGGTGGTCATTCACTCTCGTCGTCCGGACGCCCCGCCTCGAGTGTCTTGAAGTTCTCGAGCATGCGCAGCAGGTAGTGCAGCGTATGGGTCATGTCGTTGAGTGAAAAGCCATCCAGTGCCTGCTCGTAGTAAGCCTGGATCCGGGCCTGCGCATCGACCTGCCACAGCCGCCTGCCCTCGGCTGTGAGCGTGACCCGACGTGAGCGGCGGTCTTCTCCGTCGGGCAGGCTGCGCAGACGTCCATCGCGCTCCAGGCGAGCCAGCACCCCTGACAGATTCTGGCGACTCACCATGAGATAGCGGGCGAGTTCGCCCACGGCCATGCCCTGGCTGATCGTGCTCGGTCGGGAAAGAGCGCCCAGAACCGCCCACTGCTGGGTCGTGAGGCCATCGTCTTCCACCGCCCGTGTGCCTGTTTTATGCAACAGGTTGGCGCATTGGTACAGGCGAAAGAAAATCCGGTTGGCCATCTCAACGCGTGCAGAACGGTTCGTGTCATCCGAGCTTCCATTCAAAGAACCAGAGGATGAGGAGGGACCGAGGAGATCTCGAGTCGACTGTGAGGGGTTCGGGGTTTTCTTCATGGCTTGCGCACCTTGCCACATCAGACTAGGATATGTCTATATATTGACTCAAAATCGGAGGCGCTGCATGAACCTCACCTCATTGTCGGGTCGCTTCGCATCATGACGACCTCCCGCACGCTCAACCCGTACTTTGACGACACCCTCGTGGCCCTCGCTGATCAGGCGAGAAGGTTTGCCACCGAGCGTGTGGCGCCCGGCTTTACTGAGCGGGACCAGACCCGCGTCCTCGATCGCAGCCTCATGCGCGCCATGGGTGAATTGGGTTTCATTGCACCGGAGCTTCCCGAAGACAAAGGCGGCCAGGGCCTGGGTTGCCTGGCGGCAGGCGTCATTCACGAGGAGGTGGCGCGCGCCGATCTGTCCCTGTCCTACATCAATCTGCTCGCCTCCCTGAACGGTCAGATCCTCGCCGATCATGGGGATCCTGCGGTCACCGGCCCCTGGCTTGAACGACTGACCCGGGGAGACGCTCTGGTGGCTTTGGCGCTGACTGAGCCCAGAGGCGGCTCGGATGCGGCCAATCTGCAGCTGCGCATCACGCGAGAGGGCGACACCTATCGTATCGATGGAGAGAAGACCTCCATCTCTGCGGCCGACCAGGCCGATGCTGCGGTGCTGTTTGGGCGAACCGGCGATCCTGCTTCGGGTGCGCGAGGCGTGACGGCGCTGCTCGTGCCGCTCGACTTGCCTGGCATCAGCCGCAGCCGCTTCGATTGCCATGGCCAGCGGGCCATCGGCCGAGGCTCCATTCACTTTGATGGTGTTCGCGTGCCAGTCTCGCATCGCCTGGGCGACGAAGGCCAGGGCTTTATCCAGGTCATGCAGGGCTTTGATTATTCGCGAGCCCTGATCGGCTTGCAGGTTCTGGCGGTGGCCCGGGTGGCGCTTGAAGAAACCTGGGACTACGTACGCCAGCGCGAGGCCTTTGGCAAGCCGCTGTCAGCCTTTCAGGGCGTCTCGCACACCCTGGCCGATTTTGATACCCAGGTCGAGGCCGCGCGTCTGCTGTGCCTGCAGACCCTGTGGCTCAAAGACCGTGGGGCGCCGCATAGCGCCGAGGCCGCCATGTGCAAGTGGTGGGGCCCCAAACTGGCCTATGACACCATTCACCAGTGCCTGCTCATGCACGGCCATGGCGGCTATGACCGCGGTCTCATGGAGCAGCGCCTGCGCGACGTACTGGGCTTTCAGATCGGCGACGGCACGGCCCAGATCATGAAGACCATCGTGGCCCGCACCCGGGCAGGGCGGGCGGCCGTTCCTGCCTGACGCTATCGACCAAGGAGACCTGACATGGAGTTTGATGCCGTTCTGATCGCCCCGCGCCGTGAAGCCTGTGTTGCTGCTGGGCTGTGGCCCGACCGCACCCTCAATGACGAGCTCGAAGCCTGCCTGCGCGAGTGTCCTGATCAGCTCGCACTGACCGCGGTGCAGGTCGAGTCGGGCGAGACCCGCAGCTTTACCTATCGCGACATGGTCACCATGGCTGACCGCATCGCGGTGGGTCTGCACCGTCTGGGCGTGCGCCGCAACGATGTCGTGGCCATGCAGTTGCCCAACTGGTGGCAGTTCAGCCTTACTGCGCTCGCCTGCGCACGCATCGGCGCGGTCATCAATCCGCTCATGCATATCTTCCGCGAGCGAGAGCTTTCCTTCATGCTGGCCCATGGCGAGGCCCGGGTCATCATCGTGCCCAAGGTCTTTCGCGGATTTGATCACGCACAAATGATGAACGGCCTGCGCGCGCAGTTGCCGCATCTTGCGCATGTGCTGGTGATCGGAGGCGAAGGTCCTGACAGTTTCGAGGCGCGCCTGAGTACGCCGGCCTGGGAGCTGGAGCCGGATGCCGCGGCCATCCTGAAGGGCAGCCGCCCCTTGCCCGACGACGTCACGCAGCTCATTTACACCTCGGGCACCACGGGCGAGCCCAAGGGGGTCATGCATACCGCGAATACCCTGATGTCCAACATCATTCCCTACGCGCAGCGGGTGAGCTTGGGTGCTCAGGATGTGGTCCTGATGGCCTCGCCCATGGCGCATCAGACCGGCTTCATGTACGGACTGCTCATGCCGGTCATGCTGCGCGCGCGTGCCGTGCTGCAAGACATCTGGGAGCCGCGCAAGGCCCTCGAACTCATCCATGAGCAGGGTGTGAGCTTCACCATGGCCTCCACGCCCTTTCTGACCGATCTGGCCCGTACGGTGAGTGAGACCGGGCAGGCCGTTCCCACGCTGCGAACTTTCCTTTGCGCGGGGGCGCCCATTCCGGGCCCGCTGGTGGAGCAGGCCCGCAGTGTGCTGGGCACCAAGATCGTCTCGGCCTGGGGCATGTCCGAAAACGGGGCCTGCACCCTCATCGAACTCAATGACGAGGACGAGCGTGCGATCAACACCGATGGTCATCCGCTGCCGGGCATGCAGGTCAAGGTCGTCGACGAACAGGGCGCCGAGCTGCCCAGTGGCAGCTCAGGCCGTCTGCTCGTCCGGGGCTGCTCCAATTTCGGCGGCTATCTCAAGCGCCCGCATCTGAACGGTACCGATGCCGAGGGCTGGTTCGATACCGGCGATCTGGCGCGCCTGGATGAGCGGGGCTACATCCGCATCAGCGGGCGCAGCAAGGACATCATCATCCGGGGCGGCGAGAACATTCCGGTGGTTGAGGTTGAGGCCCTGATGTACAAGCACCCCGCCATCGCCCAGGCAGCGGTGGTGGCCTATCCGGACGAGCGGCTCGGCGAACGGGCCTGCGCGGTGGTGGTCACCAAGCCCGGTACCAGCCTGAGTTTTCAGGAACTGATCGCCTTCCTGACCGAGCACAAGCTGGCCAAAGCCTATCTGCCCGAGCGTCTTGAGGTGTTGCAGGCGATGCCCGCTACCCCGTCGGGCAAGATCCAGAAGTTCCGCCTGCGAGAAATGGTGCGCAGCGGCCCTAGCGCCCCTTGAACTGAGCCGGCCGGCGCTCCCGGAACGAGGTGGTGCCTTCTTCCAGGTCTTCGGTCTGGCCGATGTCGTGGAAGGAGGCCGACTCCATGCGCAGGCCCTCGTCCAGCGTGACTCCCATGCTGCGGCGGATGACCTCCTTGGCAAAGCGCTGCGGCAGGGGGGCGCGACTGGCCAGCATCTCGGCATAGCGCAGGGTGTAATCGAGCAACTCCGCTTGCGGCACGATCCGGTTGACCAGCCCGATGCGAAACGCATGCTCGGCATCGATCCGTTCGCCCGAGAGGATGATCTCCATGGCATGGCCCATGCCCACAATCTGGGGCAGACGGATCAGTCCGCCATCGCAGGCATGAAACCCCCACTTCACGTCCTGGAGCGCGAACTCGGCGTTAGGTGAGCAGAAGCGGATGTCGCAGGCCAGCGCGAGCTCGAAGCCGCCCGAGATGGCATAGCCATTGACGGCCGCCACGATGGGTTTGTCGATATGCAGATTGCGGGTGATGCCGCCAAACCCAGGACCGTTGGTAAAGCGGCCGCGAAACTCGGGGGCAGGGCGGCGCGCAAAGGCCATGGTGTAGGTCTTGAGATCGGCGCCTGCACAGAAGGCCTGTGCACCTGCGCCTGTAATCACCGCCACCTGAGCACCCTCGTCGGCGTCAAAGGCCTTCCAGGCCTCGACCAGCTGGTCATTGGCCTCGAAGTCGAGGGAGTTCATCTTTTGCGGGCGGTCGATCGTGATCAGCCGCACGCGGCCGTGATGTTCGTAGCGGATGTCGGTCATGGCGAAAGAGGGTCAGAGGGTGAAGACAAGGTCCTGGCCCTCGACGCTGAGCAGACACAGGCGTGCGCCGAGTTCAGGCTCCGGACATTCGGGGGCAAGTCGCCCGGTGACGCGGGGGCCGGCGTCGAGATCGACCACCACCACCCTATAGGGAGCCCGGTCTCGCCAGGCGGTGGGGGCACGCCGGATGGTGGTGAGCGTGACCAGGACGCCCTGACCCGGCACAGCTTCTTCCTGCAGGCTTGAGCTCAGGCAGCCACTGCAGACCACGCGCTGGCGGCTGTCCAGACGCCCGCAGCTTTGGCAGCGCAGCAGCGTCAGCGTTCGGGAAGGCGTCGCCGAGCTTGACCCGGAAAGCGTGGGGGAGTGCGTCATGATGCGCTCAGCCTCGCGCCGCAAGCAGGCTCACCGTGCAGGCCACGCCGGTGCCACCCAGGTTGTGGGTCATCCCGATGCGTGCATTGCGTACCGGATTGGGATGCTCGCCTCTGAGCTGACGCACCACCTCATGGATCTGGGCCACGCCGGTGGCGCCCACCGGATGACCCTTGGCCAGCAGTCCGCCACTCGGATTGATGGCGATGCTGCCATCGCAGGCGGTACGCCCCTCCAGGGCCCAGGCACCGCCCTGGCCGCGGGGTACCAGCCCGAGGTCTTCGCTGTCGATGATCTCCGCAATGGAAAAGCAGTCGTGCAGTTCGACCACATCAACGTCCTGTGCACCCAGACCCGCCTGCGCATAGGCCAGCTGAGCAGCACTGACGGTGGCACTGAAGGAGCACAGGTCGGCATGCCCCGCAATGCGCGCCGAACCCCGGGTCTGCACACTGGCCAGAACATCGACCGGCAGGGGCCTGCCCGCCCGGCTCGCGCCGGCATGCTCGCGCGCCACCAGCACCAGCGCCGCGGCGCCATCGCTGGCCGGGCAGCAGTCATAGAGCTGGAGCGGGTCACAGATGGAGGCACTCTGCGCGATCTGCTCGTCGGTGAGTTCGGCCCCCATCTGGGCCAGCGGATTGCGAAGTCCATTGCGCTTGTTCTTGCGGACCACGGCCGAAACCTGCGCCCGGTCGGTGCCGTAACGCTGCGCGTGCATGCGCCAGGCGAGCCCGAACAGGCCCGGGAAGGTCAGGCCACTCGGACCATCGTGTTCGTTGTCCATGGCGCAATTCAGCGCGGCGGTGGTCTGGGCGGTGGCGGCATGGGTCATGGTTTCCACGCCGATGACCAGTGCCGCATCGCATTGACCGCTGGCGATCGCAAGCACGGCGTGCCTGAAGGCGATGCCTCCCGACGCGCAGGCGCCTTCGACCTTGGTACAGGGAATGTTGGGCAGCCCGAGCTGGTCGGCCATCAGACCAGCCAGCACTTCCTTGCCATTGAGCGGACCACTGATGAAGTTGCCCAGATAGAGCGCGCCGATGCGTTCCCGCTCGATGCCTGACTCGAGCAGAGCCTGTGCGGCGGCCTGCACGCCCAGATGCTCGATCGGCGTTCCGCCATGCCGACCGAAGGGGGTCGAACCGATTCCGACGATCGAGACTTCACGCATGACGCAGCTCCGGATCCTTGAGTTGTTCGCGCAGCTCGGTCTTGAGGACCTTGCCGTAGGCATTCTTGGGGAGAGACTCCAGGAGATAGTAGGCCTTAGGCCTCTTGAAGCGGGCGATCTGGGCCAGGCACAAGGCATCGAGCGTATCCGGTCGGATGGACCGGCCGGCTCGCGGCACCACGAAGGCCACCACCTCCTCGCCCCAGTCGGCATGGGGGCGTCCGACCACCGAGCACTCGAGAACATCCGGATGCTGCAACAACACCTCCTCGACTTCCCGAGGGTAGATGTTGGTGCCGCCACTGATGATCATGTCTTTGGAGCGATCCCTCAGGGTCAGGTAACCCCGTTCATCCATGCTGCCGATATCGCCGGTCCAGAGCCAGCCATCGCGAAGCGCGGCAGCGCTTGCGGACGGATTGTTCCAATAGCCCTGCATGACGCAGTCGCTTCGCGTGATGACCTCTCCACGTTCTCCGATCGGGACGTCCTGCCCGTGTTCGTCCACCACGCGAACCTGAACCCCGGTGCGGGCAAGCCCGCATGAGGCGAGCCTGGCCAGATGTTCGGCATCGCCATTGCCGTCGTGATCGGCCCGAGGCAGGAGCGTGATGGTCATCGGACTCTCGCCCTGTCCGTAGAGCTGCGCGAGTCTCGGACCAAACGCAGTCAGGGCCGCCTGCAGGTCACTGACATACATCGGGCCGCCGCCGTAGATCAGAGCTCGCAACCCGGGCGTGCTCAGTCGGGCTCCCCCTGCCTGAAGCAGGCGCGTGACCATGGTGGGCGCTGCGAACATCGAGACGTCCCGATGATCTTCCAGCGCCTGCAGCACGTCGGGCGCATTGAAGCCGGGCAGCACGATCTGATGACCGCCGGCAAAGAGGTGAGGCAAGCCGTACAGTCCGGAGCCGTGCGAGAGGGGGGCTGCATGCAGCATGACATGACCTGGCTCGACCCGGTCGATATCCGCGTGGTAGGCCAGGCTCATGAAGACAAGATTGCGATGGCTGAGCATGGCGCCCTTGGGCCTGCCTGTGGTGCCGCTGGTATAGAAGATCCAGGCCAGGTCTTCCGGCGCGCGTGGTTCGCTGCGCATGCTGCCGTGGGTGAGCAGCCGCTGCCAGGCGGTGCTTGCACACACCACTGCCTGAGGTGGATTGGCGAGCCTGCCCAGTGTTGGCAACAATTCGGAGGCAAGTGCCTCGGAG
>JBMSOD010000016.1:0-26474 GCA_049422085.1 Burkholderiaceae bacterium | reverse complement strand
GGCGACTTCCTCGTGCAGCGTGTGCAGCTGCGCGAGGGTCTCGGTCATCTCGTCGCGGTTCCGCTGGAACTGCTCCGAGCGCAAGTCCAGGGTGGACTCGATCACAGGCATGGTGAGGGACTCCGAAAAGAGTTCTTTTCTGGTTCAGAACACAAGGGGGCTGCGGTGATCCTGTTCAGGTGGCCAGTGCACGCTGAAAGGCCTCTCGCTTCTCGATCTGCGCCCAATAGCGGGCGATGTTGGGCGTGAAAACTTCTTCGATGCCCAGCTCTCGGGCCAGCACCAGGGCATAGGCCACCGCAATGTCGGCCACGGTAAAGCGGCCCGCGCACAGGGTGTCGCGATCAGCCAGCGCCGACTCAACGCTGCGCATGCGGGCCAGAAACCACTTGCGATAGTCGCCCGCCACCTGGGGGTTGCGTCGCTCGGGCGGCTCGAGCCGCTCGTAGCGCAGCACCAGGGTCTGCGGAAAGGTGAAGGTCGCGTCGCTGCGATGCAGCCAGTTGAGATAGGCGCCGTAGTCGGGTTCATCCGGACGCACCGCGAGCGATGAGGATCCATAGCGCTCGGCAAGGTACTGACAGATTGCGGCCGATTCGGTGAGCACCGTGTCGCCATCGACCAGACAGGGAATGGTGCCCAGCGGATTGATCTGCAGGTAGTCCTTGTGATGAACACGCGGCGGGAACTTGAGCGTGACCAGTTCATGGTCAAGACCGAGTTCGTAAAGCGTCCAGAGCGCGCGCATGGAGCGGGCCCGTGTGCAGTGGTACAGGGTGGGTCGGCTCATGATCGCTTCAGGGCGGAGTCTTCGCGCCAGGGAGACAGCTGATGGGAATAGACCTCGGGGCCGTTACGAAAGTGCGCCGCCTCCTCGAGGGTTTCGATAAAGGGCATGTCGGCCGGATAGAGCGCCTCACCTTGCGGACGCGGGCCTGACTTGGAGACATGCCCCCAGAGCCGGTGTCCCACCACCTCTTCGGCCACGGCCACGGCCTCGATCAGCTTGTCGAGCCTGTAGCCGGTCTCGATGCCCATCTCATGGCACAGATCCACCAGATCTTCGGTGGGCACATGTCCGGCCGAACGGCCGTTGCCTGAATACGGACAGCCCCCCATGCCGCCGAGGCAGGTGTCGAACTCGCGCACCCCAAGCTGCAGGGCCTCGTAGTAGCTCGCAATGGTGCTGCCCCGCTGGTTGTGCAGGTGCATGTGAAAGTCGGTGATCTGGGGCCAGCGCTCGCGAATGGCGGTGATGGTTTCCCGAACGGCATGCGGCAGGTTCCAGCCCATGGCCTCGAGGAAGGACACCCGGGTGACCTTGATGCCGGCATCGGCCCAGGCCTGGATCATGCGGGCCAGCAGATCCATGCGCTGCGCCAGACTGAAAGGGCCCTCGAAGTTGGAGCCAAAGGGATTGCCAATGCCCACCGAGGCCTCGGTGGCGCCCTTGTCACGGGCCGCCTGCACGGTGGCCTGCAGGGCTTCGAGCTGCTGGGCCTGACTGCGGTTGTAGTTGCGTCGTGCGAAGGTGTCGCACATTTCCACATTGGTCTGAGGCAGACGGTTGCGCTTGCGAACGTCGATCTTGGGGAAGTACTTGTCCGCCCGGTCATAGCCCGCCTTGTTGAACACTGCGGCGGTATACCGGATCCCCGGACGGGGCACGAAACGCTCTGCAATCTCTTCGATGCAGGCCATCTGAGGCGTCCATTTGGGATGGGCGAAGGAGCCGATCGAGATCACCTTGGCGCCGGTCTCGCCCAGGGCATCAAGCAGACGAAGCTTGGCCTCGACCGGAATCGAGGCGCTTTCGATCTGCAGCCCCTCTCGCATGGTGTCATCGGTGATGGTGACGGAATCAGGGAGCAGGCTCATGGCGTCAGTGGGCTCCGGCGGTTGCACGATGACGCAGCACCTGGCCGGCACGGGCGCCGGTGAATTCGCCATCGAGGACATTGATCTGGCCATTGACCAGGGTGGCCTTGTAGCCCCTGGCCTTCTGGATGTAACGGATGGCCCCGCCCGGCAGGTCGTTGACCACCTGGGGGTGTAGCTCGGAAAGCTGCTCGTAGTCGATCAGATTGATGTCGGCACGCAGCCCCGGGGCAATCCGGCCGCGATCCTGCAGGCCGATGACCGCGGCAGGCGCACTGGTGATGCGCCGCACCGCTTCGGGCAGGCTGTACAGGCCTTTGGTTCGGGACCAATGCGAGAGGATGAAGGTCGCCCAGCCCGAGTCCATGACCTGAGACACATGCGCTCCCGCATCACCCAGACCCGGCAGACAGTTCGGGCTGCTGATCAGATGGGCCAGGGCATCCATGTCGGGGTTGAACATGCGCAGGGTAAAAAGCTGACGACCCTGGGTCTGCAGGGTCATGCGCATGAAGGTCTCGATCCAGTGCTCGCCGCGCGCGGCCGCCATGGCCAGCAGCTGGCATTCGCTGCCCGCGGCATAGTCGGGGACCGGACCATCGCCAAGGTAGAAGACCCGCTCGATGCTGGCCCCAAGAATGTTCGGAAAACCGAGCGCCTTGGCTTCCTCGATCAGCACGGCCCGCTTCGCCTCGTCCTGCACCGTGGCCCAGCGCTGCTCGAAGGGCATCGCCCGAAGGGCTTTCCAGGCCTCGCCCCGGGTGGCGATCGGCAGACTGGTCTGCAGGCCGAAGATCAGGCCCGAGCTGCGCACCAAAGCCAGTCCGGTGATGTCACGGCCTGCGCACAGTGCTTCGAGGTCGGCACGGCGTTTTGCCGCAAGCGAGGCATCGGGGCCCACGTTGTAGCTGAACAGCACCCGGCTGCCGTTGTCCGACATGGCCCGCAGCACATCGAACTCCGCACCCACCGCCTGCATGAGGCCCTTGCGCGGTGCCACCACTCGGGCAATCTCGGCGAGCTCGGCCGGATCGGCAAAGGTGCCCGGAATGGCGCGGCCATCGGGCAGCTTGTGCGCAGCGAAGCGGTTGGTCGAAAAACCCACCGCGCCCTGATCGATCGACTCGGCCACCAGCCGGGCCATGGTGGCGCGCTCCTGCGCGGTCGCCTGTTCCTCGACCGCCCGTTCGCCCATCACGTAAAACCGCAGAGCACTGTGACCGACCAGGCCCGCGATGTTGATGCCGGGCTGCAGACGCTCGATGGCATCGAGATAGCCGCCGTAGTCCTCCCAGTCCCAGGGCAGGCCCGAGAGGATGGCCTCGCGCGGAATGTCCTCGACGGTTTCCATCATGGCGGCCAGCAGCCCTCTGTCCTGAGGCTTGCAAGGCGCGAAGGTCACGCCGCAATTGCCCAGCAGCGCCGTGGTCACCCCATGCCAGCTGATCGGGGTGCAGGCCGGGTCCCAGCCGATCTGGGCGTCGAGGTGGGTGTGGATGTCCACAAAACCCGGTGTGACCAGCAGACCGTCGGCATCAAGCTCGCGTCGGCCTGCGCCCGACACCTTGCCGACCTCGGTGATGGTGTTGCCGTTGATGGCGATATCGCCGGAGAACACGTCGGCGCCGCTTCCATCTGCAATGCGGCCGCCCCGGATGACAAGATCATGGGCCATGCGAGTCTCCCCCCGATCGGGTGATGTGTTGATGTGCAGGCCCGGCATCCGCGGGCAGACCTACTGCTGCGTCTGAAAGCCTGACTTGTGAGTTTAACCGAGGCCACCCAGGAGCGAGGCCACCCAGGAGTATTCTTCGGCGCATCGTCGACGCCTCTCAAACGGACCCGCCGCTCATGACTTACGCCCTGCTCGAGACCACCCTGCAACAGGGAGTGGCCGTCATCTGGATGAACCGCCCGCAGATTCGCAACGCGCTCAGCGCCGCCCTGATTGCCGAACTCACCGATGCGGTCAGTGCAGCCTCGGAAGACCCCCAGGTACGGGCCATCGTGCTGGCTGGCCACGGCCCGGCCTTTTGCGCGGGCGCGGATCTCAACTGGATGAAGGAAGCATCGACCTATACCCCGGCGCAGAACGAGGCGGACTCGGCCAAGCTCGCCGCGTTGCTTCGATGCATCGCCGAATCGCCCAAACCGACCGTGGCAAGGGTGCATGGACCGGCTTTTGCCGGCGGCATGGGTCTGGTGACCGCCTGCGACATCGCGGTGGCTGCATTTGAAGCGCGCTTCTGCCTGACCGAGGTGCGCATCGGACTCATACCGGCCATGATCAGCCCGTATGTGGTGCGAGCCATGGGGGCGCGCAACGCCAGCCGTTACTTTCTGACGGCCGAGGTCTTCGAGGCGGCCGATGCCTATCGCATGGGCGTGGTGCAGGAGATCGTTCCGGCCGAGGAACTCGACGCCGCGGTCAACCGCGTGCTCGGTCTTTTGCTGCTGGGCGGACCCGAGGCCATGGCCCACACCAAGCGTCTGATCCGCGATGTGACCGCCAGGCCGGTTGACGACGCGCTTGCGCTCGACACCGCGCAGCGCCTGGCAATGGTGCGCGCCAGTGAAGAAGGCCGCGAGGGGATCGCCTCCTTCCTGGAAAAACGCAAACCCGCCTGGGTACCAGGCGAGGATTGAGGGTGCAAGGGCGCTCAGTCGCGCACAAACACAGTCACCAGAGGCTCATCACCCACCTGGCGACTCCAGTGGCCATGAACCGCCGCATCGAATATCGCCCCAGCGGGCAGCAGGTCGGCCGAGTAGAAGTGCTCTCCCGCCCCGAAGACACGCGAGCTGCCATCCTGCAGGCCGATCTCCATGCGGCCGCTCAGAATGAAGACCCACTGCGGGTGGCCGGTGCAATGAAAGCTGCTGCGAAAACCCACCGGACTCTGGCGCAGCTGCACGCCGCTGGCCTGATGCCAGGCTGACAGTCGGGACTGCGGGGTGCCCTCATCGAGGACGATCTCCTCGTCCCTGAAACGGGCCCGGCCATCGGTATCGGTAAACAGCACCACGCGCTTGAACACGGGATGCAGGGCAGTGTTGCTCATGAGGCTTCGCTCCGGTCAGTTCATAAATCCCGCGCTATTCTCACGCCATGTTCGAAAAAATCCTTATTGCCAACCGCGGCGAGATTGCCTGCCGCGTCGCTGCAACGGCCCGTCGAATGGGCGTGCGCACGGTAGCGGTCTATTCCGATGCCGATGCCCGCGCCCGCCATGTGCTGGCCTGTGACGAGGCCGTCCGGCTCGGTCCGGCTCCGGCACGGGACTCCTACCTTCAGGGCGAAGCCATCATTGCCGCCGCCCTTCGCACCGGCGCGCAGGCGATCCATCCTGGCTATGGCTTTCTGTCGGAGAACGAGGGCTTTGCGCAGGCCTGCCTCGACGCAGGTCTGGTGTTCATCGGCCCCCCACCCTCGGCCATCCGCGCCATGGGGCTGAAGGCCGAATCCAAACGGTTGATGCAGGCAGCAGGCGTGCCCCTCATTCCGGGCTACCACGGGGCCGACCAGAGCGATGCCCTGCTCGAAGAAGAAGCGCGAAAGATCGGGCTGCCGCTGATCATCAAAGCCAGTGCCGGCGGCGGTGGCAAGGGCATGCGGATCGTTCGCGAGGCGCATGAATTCGGGGCCATGCTGGCCTCATGCCGCCGCGAAGCGCAGGCCAGTTTTGGTAATGATGCCGTGCTGCTCGAGCGTTATGCGAGCAAGCCCAGGCATATCGAGATCCAGGTGTTTGCCGATACCCACGGCAATGCCGTCTCGCTCTTCGAGCGCGACTGCTCGGTGCAACGTCGCCACCAGAAGGTGATCGAGGAAGCGCCTGCGCCGGGCCTGTCGCAGGCACGCCGCACGGCCATGGGCGAAGCCGCCGTGGCGGCCGCACGGGCAGTGGGCTATGTCGGCGCCGGCACCGTCGAGTTCATCGTCGACGCCAGCGGCGATTTCTATTTCATGGAGATGAACACCCGACTGCAGGTGGAGCATCCGGTCACCGAGATGATCACCGGGCTGGATCTGGTGGCCTGGCAACTCAGGGTGGCCTGTGGCGAGCCGCTGCCCGTGCCTGCCGAAGGTCTGCGCATCCACGGACATGCGATCGAGGCGCGGATCTATGCCGAATCGCCCGAGCGCGGCTTCCTGCCTTCGACCGGACCCCTGCTGCATCTGCGCATGCCCGACGCGCTGGCCTTTCAGGTGGGTGATCCTGCCCAGCCCGCCGCGGTTCGCATCGATTCGGGTGTGGCTCAGGGTGACGCCATCACGCCCCATTACGATCCGATGATTGCCAAGCTGATCGTCTGGGGCGAGGACCGCGCAGCAGCGATTGCCCGCATGCGCCTTGCTCTTGGCGCCTGGGAGGTGGTCGGCCCCTCGACCAACCTGGCCTTTCTCGGGCGCCTGATGCGCGCGCCCTCGTTCGTGAATGCCGACCTCGACACGGCGCTCATCGAGCGTGAGCACAAGGCGCTTGCTGCGCCCGACGATGCCCCGGATGCGCAGGTCATGGCAGTGGCTGCGGCAGCCGTGCTGCTGCAGCAATCCCCGGACGATGCCCTGGGCAGAGGCGGGACCCAGGCAGGTCCCTGGGGCCTTGCAGACGGGTTCCGGCTGTCCGGGCCCGCGACGCGGAAGGTCTTGATGGCCCATGGCGAACAGGTGCAGCGCCTTCGTATCCTGCCTTCAAGACAGGGGCTTGGGGCTGGATTCAGCGTGCATCTGGAAGACAGCGCCGAAGTACTCTGCGTGGCAGCCCTTGAACAGGACGGTGCGCAGCTGCGGGGTCTGCTTGGATCTCGTCGCTTCGAGGCCCGGGCGATCTGGCAGGACGATCTCTTGCACCTGTTTCTTGACGGACGTCACTGGCGTTTGCGCCATCAGCAAGCGCTCAAGGCCAGTGGCGCGCAGGTTCAGGATGCTGGCAGCCTGGTCGCGCCCATGCCGGGCAAGGTTGTCCAGCTGCAGGTCGCCCAGGGCGATACGGTGCACAAAGGTCAGCCGCTGCTTGTCATGGAAGCGATGAAGATGGAGCACACCATCGCCGCCCCCTTTGACGGGACGGTCGAACGCCTGCCCTTTGCACTGGGCGATCAGGTGCCCGAGGGCGCTGCGCTCGCTGTCCTGAAGGCTGTTGGGTCCTGAAAGCAGTTGGGTCCTGACTGAAAGCCGGCAGCGCGCTCGCGGTGGGCACAGGACTTGCCGGAGTTTCCCGGGTCGTCATGCTTCGTCCGGTTCGGGGCGCCTGCCCCGGAATCGGATTCACTTCCTGCACCCGGAGTCCTCGGTCATGGTCGCTGCCGCCCACCAGAACGCCCCCGTCTCCAGTCTTCCTGCCGCGGTCGAGCTGATCGGCTCGCCCCTGATGCCTGCCACGGCCCAGCTGATGTTGGCCGCCTGGCAGCGTGGCATCGCCCTGCAGGCCGAATGGTTCGAGGACAGTCTGCGACGAGCGCGCAACCATCGCGAGCTGCCGACGACCCAGCGCCCGCTGACCGACTGGACAGAGCCGGCCCTGCGTTATCTCATCGGCGTGATGGCGCTCGGGCGCAGCACCCAGGACCAGCTGGTGTGTCTGACGTCCGCCGGGATGCGGGGTGCTCGTCAGGATATCGAGCGACTGACAGGCGAGGCCCGGCATCAGGCCAGCCTGGCCAGTCATGAGGCCGGATCCGCCACCCAGTCGGCCTGGTCCTGCCTGCTGCAGGGGCTGCAGGCTCAGCCTGGCATGTCGTTGCTGCAGTGGCCCGAGACGACAAGCTTGACGCCGACAAGCCACCGGACGGGCAAGCGATCGGGCAGAACCCGTGGCGCAGGCATCGCAGGCACTGGCCTATCATCGGCCCATGAATATCGTCGTGACCCATCCGGATCCAAAGGAGGCGCGGCACTGGGTGCAGGCGCTGCAGTCCCTGCTGCCCGCGGCCCTCGTTCGCCCCGATCCTGAGCTTCCCTCCGGGATTGCAGCCGACTGCGCCGTCGGCTGGAAACCTCCTGTCGACTTCTTTGCCCGACATCCGGGCCTGAAGGCATTCTTTTGCGCCGGCGCCGGAGTGGATCACCTGCTTCAGCACCCAGGACTGCCGCCCGGCTTGACCGTGGTTCGGCTTGAAGATGCAGGCATGGGACCGCTCATGGCCGACTACTGCGAGCATGCCCTGCTGCATATCGTCGGCGGGTTTGTGCACTATCGTCATCAACAGGACAACGCATGCTGGCAGGCGCATGAGCCCCTGCCCCGGGAAGCGCTTGACGTCGGCATCGTGGGCCTCGGTGTGCTCGGCCTTCAGGTGGCGAGGCGGCTGCAGCGGGCCGGTTTCAAGGTTCGGGGATTCACCCGCACGCCCAGACAGATTGAAGGCATCGAGGTGATGTCCGGGATGCAGCAGTGGCCGCTTTTTCTCGGCCGGACCCGGGTGCTGATCCTGCTTGCCCCCCGTACTCCGGACACGGAGAACCTGATCGATGCCGCAGCGCTCGCGGCCCTTCCGCGCGGAGCCTGGCTGATCAACGTCGCCCGTGGCGCGCTGGTGGTCGATGCCGATCTGCTCGACTCGCTGGATTCAGGCCACCTCGCGGGCGCCATCCTGGACGTCTTTCGCGAGGAACCGCTGCCGGCCGACCATGCGTTCTGGCATCATCGGCGCGTTCTGATCACCCCGCATGTGTCGGCGCCCACGCAGATCGAGGTCTCGGCGCGGCAGGTCGCTGCCAATGTGACCCGGCTGATCCAGGGCGACGCCCTGGCCGGTCTGGTGGACCGACATCGGGGCTACTGACCGTTCGGTGACTGCCTCAGGGGTCCACGCCCCCGATGCGTTTTCTGAGGCACCTCACACCCCGGAAACCCCTCACACCCGGATACCCTCATGAATCCAGTACTTCCAAAACGTGTCGAGCTGATCGAAGTCGGTGCCCGTGACGGGCTGCAGAATGAAAAGGTGCCGGTCAGCACCGCAACCCGGATCGCGCTGTGCGACCGATTGACCGCAGCCGGCTTTCCCAATGTCGAGGCCGGCTCTTTCGTGTCGCCCAAGTGGGTTCCCCAGATGGCCGACTCGGCCGAACTGATGCAGCGCATCGTGCGCAAGCCGGGCGTGATCTATTCGGTGCTGACGCCCAATCTGAAGGGCTTCGAAGGGGCACTCGAAGCCCGCGCTGACGAGGTGGTGATCTTCGGGGCAGCCTCCGAGGCCTTCTCCCACCGCAACATCAACTGCTCGATCGCCGAGTCGATCGATCGCTTCGCACCGGTGGCCCGCGCGGCACAGGATCACGGCATCCGGGTCAGGGCGAGCGTATCGGTGGCCCTGGGCTGCCCCTACCAGGGCGAGGTTGCGCCTCAGGCGGTGGCCGATGTGGTCTCGCGACTCAACGACCTGGGCTGCGTGATGATCGACATCGCGGACACCATTGGCGTGGGCACGCCCAGTCAGACCAAGGCCGCGTTCGAGGCAGCACTCTCGGTGGTGCCTGCCGAGCGCCTGTCGGGCCACTTCCATGACACCTACGGCATGGCCCTGGCCAATGTCTATGCAAGCCTGGAAATGGGCATCAGCACCTTTCATGGATCAGTGGCCGGTCTGGGCGGCTGTCCGTTCGCGCGTGGCGCGACCGGCAATGTGGCCACCGAGGATCTGCTGTATCTGCTCCAGGGCCTGGGGATCGAAACCGGCGTGGATCTGGATGCGGTGGTCGAGACGGGACAATGGATTTCGGCGCAGCTGGGTCGGGCCAGCATCGCCCGTGCCGGGAATGCCCTCACCGCCCGCAAGGCAGCGCGGGCCGAGGCGCAGGCCTGAGCATGACCCTGGACGCAACAACGCTTCTGCCCGAGCGGGTTCAGCTCGCGCTACGCGAGGGGCGTCCACTGCCCTCGCCCTGTCTGTCGATCTGCCGCATCGATGAGGCCACCGGCTGGTGCGAAGGCTGTGCCCGGACGCTGGATGAAATCGCCTGCTGGGGGGGCGCCTCGGATGCGCGGCGCCTGCAGATCTGGCATCAGGTGCTGCAACGCCAGGCGGCAGGCCTGACCGACGGACCTGCCTCGCCCTGACCGGACGACCCGGTGTGCCCATGAAGACCCTGATCTGGACCTTCGATTTCATCTCGCCCTACAGCTATCTGCAGCATGAAGTGCTGGAGCGGGTCAGGGCCCATGCCCGCGTGCTGCCGCGCCCGGTCCTCTTTGCCGGTCTGCTTGAACACCATGCCCACAAGGGGCCTGCCGAGATCGCGCCCAAGAAGATTCACACCTTTCGTGAGGTGATCTGGCGCGCACATCAGCACGGCATCCCGCTCACCCTGCCCCCTGCACATCCCTTCAACCCGCTGCCGCTGCTGCGCCTGTGTCTGGCTCTGGACAATCAGCCCCGGGTCATCGAGCGCCTCTTTCATTTCGTCTGGCGTGAAGGCAGGCTGCCCGATGACCGCCCTGCTTTCGAGGGCTTGTGCAGGGAGCTCGGCCTGGAGGATCCCGCCAGGATCGATGCGCCCGAGATCAAGCAGGCCCTGCGTCGCAATACCCAGGCGGCCATCGACGAGGGTCTGTTCGGAGTCCCCAGCCTGCAGCTCGACGCGGAGGTCTACTGGGGTTTTGACATGACCGACGCGGTGATCGCGAGGCTCGAAGGCCATCCTGTCTTCGACTCAGAGCTCATGCACCGGGCGGCCACCCTGCCCGACGGCGTTCGGCGGCTGGCCCGGGACTCCCGCTCTTGACCGCCCCCTCCCCGTCCACTTCGAGTGCCCGGCAAGCCCAGCCTGGTCAGAATTACGGACTGCCGCCCGGCGTTCATTTCATCGAACGGGACTGGCTATCGTCCAATGGCGTGCTCTTTCTGGGCGACGGGCCTGCGACCCTGGTCGACACCGGCTATGACAAGCATCGACTGCTGGTCCGCGCCGTGACCGCGCACCTGCTGGGTGGGCGGCCCCTTGAGCAGGTGATCTGCACCCACCTGCATTCCGATCACTGCGGCGGCAATGCCGAGTTGCAGCGCACCTGGCCATGCAGGACCTGGATTCCCGCAGGCTGCGCGCATGCAGTGCAGAACTGGGATGAGGATCAGCTCAGCTTTCGCGACACCGGGCAGCAATGCGAGCGCTTCGGACATGACGAAGTGCTGGAACCGGGACAGTCTTTGCAATTCGCCGGACTGACCTGGCAGGTGATCGGTGCGGCGGGTCACGACCCGGACATGCTGGTGCTCTACTGCGCCTCCCATCGACTTCTGATCAGCTCGGACGCCCTGTGGGAGAACGGTTTCGGCATCCTGTTTCCAGAGCTTGATGGCGAGCCGGCCATCGAAGCCCAGCGCAGCATTCTGCGTCGACTGGGTGATCTCGAAGTCAGCCGCATCCTTCCGGGTCATGGTCCGATGTTTACGGATCTGGGTGGCGCCCTTCAGCGCGCGCACAGCAGGCTCGATCACTTCGAACGCGATCCGGCGGGCCATGCCCGGTATGCAGTCAAGGCGCTGGTGAAATTCCGCCTGCTCGAGCGCGAACGCATGCGCATCGAGGACGCCGTGAATGAAGTGGCGCAGGTGCCCCTGCTGGCACGCACCAATGCCCGCCACCTGCAGATGAGCGCCGAGGCCCTCGGGCAATGGGCCATCGAGGCCCTGATCGCGGCAGGTGCCGCCTGCAGGGAGGGCGACACCCTCATCAATCCACCTTCTGTCCGGCCCTGAACGGCCCGATCATCATGTCCACTCACGCGCCCTCCGCCCCTTCCGCGCAAGAACCGATCCTGCGCGACAGCACCGATGCGGATCTGCCCGCCATCCAGGCCATCTATGCTCACCATGTCCGGACCGGCACCGGCAGTTTCGAGCTCGACCCGCCTTCACTCGAGGAGATGACAGCGCGCCGCCAGGATGTCCTGCGAAATGGCTTTGCCTACCTGGTCGCGCAGATCGATGACGAGGTGGTGGGCTATGCCTATGTCAATTACTTTCGGACCCGCCCGGCCTACCGCAATACCGTCGAGAACTCGATCTATGTCCGCGACGATCAGCGGGGACGCGGCATTGGTCGCAGGCTGCTGATGCGCCTGCTGGAGCGCTGTGAGGCCGCGGGCCTGCGGCAGGTCCTCGCGGTGATCGGAGACAGTGCGAACACCGGCTCGATCGCGCTGCATGCGAGCTGCGGCTTTCGATTCGCCGGCACGCTGCGTGCGACCGGCTGGAAGTTCGACCGCTGGCTGGATACGGTCCTGATGCAGCATGAACTCGGGCAGGCCGATCGAGCCGCGCCAGTGCGCGGCGAACCGGGCGTGCCCCAGGGCGTGACGCCGACGGGCGGCGCGTCCGGCGATGAATTCGCGGTCGACTTCATTGCCGACTACGCTGCTGCGCGTGATCACTTCCTGACGCTGGCCGCAGGCCGGGGAGCGCGCCTGAACAGCGTGCCGCATCCCCGCGAACGTGGACGGCAAGGCGAAGCGCTGGCCATCGATACCGCCGTGTTCGGCCCCGCGGATGCACGGCATGTGCTGCTGATCCAGGGCGGCACCCATGGCATGGAAGGCCTGTGTGGCAGCGGCATTCTGTGCGCGCTGCTTCGCACCGGGTTTGACCGCATCGAGCGCGCCACGCAGGCCGGCATCAAGGTGGTGTTGCTGCATGCACTCAACCCCTGGGGCTTTTCCTGGTGCCGTCGGGTCAACGAAGACAACATCGACCTGAATCGCAATTTCCGGGACTTCTCCAGGCCCGCTGCGCCCGACCCCGACTACGCTCTGGCGCACCCCCTGCTCTTTCCCGAGTCCTGGCCGCCAGATGAAACCCATCTGGCCCGGTTGCAGGCGCTGATCGCCGAGCGGGGCGAGGCCTGGTGGCAGTACGCGGTCTCCCATGGCCAGCAGACCCATCCGGAAGGCATGTTCCACGCCGGCAATGCACCCACCTGGAGCAATCAGGTCCTGCGCCAGATCGTGCGCAACGAGGCCCGGGGTGCAGCAAGCCTGCACTGGATTGACCTGCACACCGGCCTGGGCCCCAGCGGTCACGGCGAAAAGATCTATGGCGGACTGGAAGATGCCGTGTGCCTGCGTCGTGCGCGCGAGTGCTGGGGCCAGGACGTGACGTCGACCTTTGAAGGCAACTCCACTTCCGCGGTGATCTTCGGCATGCTCGGTCAGGTTGCCTGGGATGAGTGCCCTGACACGGAGTACAGCGGCATCGCGCTTGAATACGGCACCGTGCCCTTCACCCAGGTGCTCCAGGCACTGCAGTTCGATCACTGGGTCCATGTCCGTGCGCCCGGCGATCCGGCATTGCGGGCCCGCGCCCGGGACGGCATGAAGGCTGCGTTTGCGGTCGACACGCCCCTGTGGCGGCGTCAGGTCACGCTGCAGGCCTGGCAGGCCGTTGACCAGGCAATCGCCCACATCCGGCGCTAGAAACGCCAGACGCACCCGGGCAGTTTGCGGGCCGAAACGGCGCCAGGCGCCTGATCGCGGGCCTAGCGGGCGGCCCCGGAGAGCTTGCGGATCACATCGACCCCCACGCCCTTGTTGACGAACTGGGTGGTGTAGACCTTGCTCAGATCGACGTCACCGTCCTTGAACAGACCCGCCTTGACCATCTTGTCATGGAAGTCCTTCACCTTGGCCGGGTTGATCGCGCCGATGCCCTGCGTGCGCGCATCGCCAGAATCAACCAGCCCAAGCTCGCGCATCTTGAGGACGGAGTTGTCGAGCTCGTCCTGGGTGGTTTCGGGGTTGAGCTTGCGGATCATGGCGTCGGCTGCCTTGCGATCGCCATAGAGGTAATTGGCCCAGCCCAGGATCGACGCCTCGACAAAGCGACGCACCAGATCCGGGTTCTTCTGGACCATCTCGCTGCGGGCCTCGATCGTGGTGGAGTAAGTCGACCATCCCTGGTCGGCAAGCAGGTACAGCGTGGGCGCAACGCCGGTCTGTTTCTGGATGGAAAAGGGTTCGGCCACCGCATAGCCCTGCTGCACCATGCGCTTGTCGGCCAGGAACGGCGCACTGTTGAAGTTATAGGGCCGCAGTTGCTCGTCACGGAATCCTTCGGTCTTGAGCCATTGCCACCAGCTGTACTGGGAGTCGCGGGACACCAGAATCACAGGAGCCTTCTTCAGGTCGTTCCAGGTGGGGTACTGACCCGGATGCGTGATGAACACCTGAGGATCCTTCTGGAAGATGGCGGCCACCACCACCGTGGGCACCTTGTTGCGCACATTGTCAAAGCTCTGCAACAGATTGCCGGTCATCAGAAAGTCGATCCGCCCGGCGGGCAGAAGCGGCCGGTTGTTGACCTGCGGCCCGCCCTCGCGAATCTCCACCTCCAGCCCATGGCGCTTGTAGGTGCCGTCGAGCTGCGCCTGATAGAAACCGCCATGCGCGCCCTGCGCCTTCCAGTTGGTCGCAAACACCACCTTGTCGGCGGCATGCGCTGCACCCGCGCCCAGGCCTGGGGTGAGGCCCAGCACAATGAGACCTGCTGCGAGCGAGCAGGCGAGGGAAGAGGGCAAGGCGAGCGAGCGCAGCATCGTGGCCAGTGGTTTCATCGTTCAGGACTCCGGGGTTTCGCTATCGTGCCATCGGCCCAGCAGCCAGCGCGACAACAGATCAAAACAGACATACAGCGTAATGCCGAGCAGGCTCACCAGCGTGAGCGCAGCAAACATCTTTGGAATCTCGATCCGAAAGCTCGCTTCCAGGATGCGCGACGCAAGACCGGTCTGCTTGCCTGCCGCCCCGGCAGCGAACTCCGCACCGACCGCGCCGATCAGCGCCAGACCGCTGGCGATCTTCAGTCCGGACAGAAAATAAGGCAGGGCGCTTGGCACCAGCAGCAATCGCAGGCGCTGCCAGGGGCTCGCGCCGCACAGTTCGAAGAGCTCTCGCAGATGCGGATCGGCACTGCGCAGTCCGACGACCGTGCTGGCCAGAATGGGAAAGAAGGCCACGATGAAGGTGCACAGGACCAGCGCGGCCGTGGTCGATTCCACGTAGATCAGGATGAGCGGGGCCACCGCAATGATCGGGGTGACCTGCAGCACGATGGCAATCGGAAACAGCGCCTGCTCGACGCGACGGGACAGCGCGAACAGCACCGCAAGGCCCACACCGCCCGCCACCGCCAGAGCGAGAGCGGCAAGGGTGACTTCAAGGGTGTACTGCAGCGACAGCATCAGCGAGCCGGCCTCGGCCCACAGCGTCTGAAGCACCCTGGACGGCGCAGGCAGGATGTAGTGCGGCACCTCACGCCAGACCACCATGCATTCCCAGAACAACAGAACACCGATCACGACCAGCACCGGAGCAAGCCAGCCAGGAACCGCGCGTGCGCCCTGTCCTGTGGATTGCACCACCTCGGCCTCGGGGTGTCCGCTCACGCGTCCATGCCCTCCCGCAATGCGGCCGAGGTGTCGCGACACAGCGCAGCAAACTCCGGGCTGCCGCGAAATGCGTCGTCGCGCGCGTCCTGAACGACAGGCAGACTGCGAATGACCCGCCCGGGACGGCCGGAGAAGACAGCGATACGGGTCGACAGAAAGACCGCTTCGTAGACGCTGTGGGTCACGAAAACCACCGTCAGACCCTGCTCCTGTCTGATCCTCAAGAGGTCTTCATCAAGCCTCGTGCGGGTCATTTCGTCGAGGGCGGCGAAGGGCTCGTCCAACAGCAACAGCCTGGGCCTGACCACCAGGGAACGGGCAATCGACACCCGCATGCGCATGCCGCCCGACAATTCGCGCGGATAAGCCTTCGCCACATCGGCCAGACCCACCCAGGCCAGGACCTGCATGACCTCGTCACGGGACTGGGCCGCACTGCGACCCGCCAGACGCAATGGCAGCCAGACATTGTCGAACACCGTCGCCCATGGCATGAGCGTGGGCTCCTGAAAGACAAATCCGGTCGTCAGTCCAGACTGTCGCAGAACATGGCCCTGCGTGGGTTGCAGCAGTCCGGCCATCAGCCGAAGGGCCGTGCTCTTGCCGCACCCCGAGGGACCCAGCAGCGTCAGGACCTCGCCAGGCTCGACCGACAGGTGGAGTCCATCGAGAGCGAGCATCCCCTGTCCTTGCGCAAATCGCAGGGTCACACCCTTGAGTTCGACCACCGGATGCGTCTGAGTCCCCGGGGCGATCCGGATGCGTCCTGAATCGAAGCCGGGGCGAGGACCAGGCGGTGTCTTGGGACCTGCGACAGAATCGGGCGCATCGGGCATGCCCCGATGGTACCGAAGCCTGGATATTCAGCCAGAAAAGACCGTTCGGGTTCGGACCCGCATCGGCTGGGTCATGGCCTCAGCCGGGCCCGCCTCAGGTACAGGGTGGCCGCTTCGGTCCGGTTGCGCACGCCCAGTCGCTGCAGCATCTCACGGACATGCGCCTTGGTCGTATTCAGGCTGATTCCGTGGCGCAGTGCGATTTCCTGGTTGGACAGTCCATCGGCAATCGCCTGCCAGATCTGCCGCTGTCGCGGAGACAACTCTGCGTTCTCACGCCCCGGGGTCGATGACCCGTTGATGGTCTTGTCGCCCGATGCGGCGAGCACTTCATCGATGGCTCCGATCAGCACCTGGGGAAGTTCGGTCTTCCCAATGACCGCGGCCGCCCCCCCGGACAGGGCGTTTCGGCGCAGGGGTTCGCTCTCGAGGGCGGTATAGACCAGAACGGGCACGTCGGGACGAAGGGCGCGCAGTTCGGCCAGGCCCTCCAATCCGGCGGTATCGGGAAGTCGCAGATCAAGGATGGTGGCTGTCAGGTCTGCCTCGACCTGATAGGCAGCTCTGGCCTGCCTCAGATTGCCGGCATGAATGACCCGCAAGGCCGTGAAATGCTGTTCGATCATGCTGCCGAGCGCCATTGGGACCAGTGGATGGTCATCGACGATCAGAATGGCAGCGCTCATGGAACGAAACATTAACCCGTTCGGAGCGGACCAGTGACAGGACGTCATTGCGGACCGGTTTCATGCGAGAGAATCTCATCCTTCGGGACGACCCCGTGGTGCGCCAAAGCAACACTCGCAGGATCATCGCGACACCGGCGCCGGGCTTCAGATCACGGATGCGGTGCAACCGTCCATGGGCACGATCGCTCCGGACACATAACTTGCCCAGTCCGAGGCCAGAAACAGGGCGACCTGAGCCACCTCCTCCGGTTCGCCCATGCGTCCCATCGGAATCCGCGCCAGTTCGTCGGCAAGCACCTGATCCCGGCTGCGGCCACTCGCCCGGGCGCTCACCGACAGGCCTTCCTCGACCCGATCCGTCCGGGTCATGCCCGGGTTGATGCCATTGATCCTGACCCCCTGAGCGGCACAGGCCCGGGCATAGCCCACCGTGGCCAGCATGAGCGCCGCATTGGCCGAGCCGCCTGGAATGTGCATCGGGGACGCCGACCGACCGCCCTGCCCGATGATGTTGACCACCGAACCCCGGCCCCGCGCCGTCATGGCGCGCACGACCGGCTCGAGCAGGTGAATGGTGCTGAAGTACTTGGCGTCCATACCCTGATGGAAGGCTGCCGCGCTGAGGTCGGCGGGTGCATAACGCCGGGCGGCGCCTGCCGAGTTCACCAGAACATCGATGGGGCCCACCTCGGCCTGCACGCGGTCAGCCAGAGCCTGCGCCTGGCCTGCATCGGAGAGGTCGGCCGCCATGCCCTGGACCCTGAGTCCGTCAGCCACCATGCCCTGGACCGCCTGCTCGAGTCGAACCGGATCGCGGGCCACGGCCACCACGCGCGCACCGGCCTGTGCAAATCGTCGGGCGCAGGCCAGGCCGATGCCCTTGCTGGCACCACTGATGAGGGCAATGCGTTGATCGAGACGGACATCCATGAGGGGCTCCTGAAGGACAGAAAAAGTTGGGGGGATCGACCTGACTTCCTCAAGCATGCCCCAGAGCGAGCCGGCAAGGCGTTTCAACCGCATGAACGCGGGGTTCGTCCTCGGCTCAAGGCACTGGCACAATCGAACCATGCGTCGTTCTGCCTTACCGGCACCGGACGAGCGCCATGGGGCCATCGGCTCACTGAATCTCAAGAGGGAGGAGACATGGATCGTCGTGGGTTTACCCGTTCGCTGGCTGGACTGGGTGCCGGATTGGGTGCTGGCCTGGCCGGCGGGCCTGGGCTAGGAGTCGCATGGGCCCAGGAAGGATGGCCGGCGCGCCCGATCCGGATCATCGTGGGCTTTGCTCCCGGAAGCGGCAATGACCTGATCGCCCGTCAGCTGGCGCCCAAGTTGTCCGAGGCGCTGGGTCAGGCAGTGATCGTTGAGAACAAGGCCGGCGCCGGGGGCATGCTTGGCACCGATGCCGTGGCCAAGGCCGCGGCAGACGGCTACACGCTCGGGCTGGGAACGAGTTCGCAACTGGTGATGAATCCGGCACTCGCCCCGAAACTGCCCTTCGATGTTGATCGGGATCTGGCCATGATCGGCCTGATCTCGCGAACCCACATGGTGCTGGCAGCTCGGCAGGACGGGCCGACAGACCTTCGCGGACTCATCGACCGGGCTCGTGCTCAGCCCGGCAAGGTGAGCTACGGCTCGGCCGGCAATGGGTCGATCAGCCATATCGTGGCCGAAGCCTTCGGCCGTGCGGCGGGCGTCTCGCTGCTTCATGTGCCCTACAAAGGCAACGGTCCGGCCATGAACGATCTGGCTGCCGGCCAGGTCGACTTCGTGTTCGACGGCTTTCAGACCTCGGGGCCGCTGATGCGCAGCGGCAAGGTTCGCATCCTGGCCGTCAGCGGCAGTCAGCGCCATCCGCAATACAACGAGGTGCCGACCTTCGCGCAGGCAGGTCTGGCCGATTACGAGGCCTATACCTGGAATGGTCTGTTCGCACCGTCGGGTGTCGCACGTCCGATCATCGAGCGGATCAATCGCGAACTCAACAAGGCCATGCTCGCCGACGACATCCGCACCCGCCTCGAATCCTCCGGCGCCGAGAATATCGGCGGCGGCTCGCCCGAACAGGCCCAGGCCTTTGCAGCAGCCCAGCGCGCCCGCTGGATACCGGCCGTCAAGGCCATGGGGATCACATCATGAACATGCCCTCTGCGACATCCTCCTCGGCGGCCGGTACGACGCCACCGTCCCAGACTCCGACCGACTGGGCCGCCGTCTCGGCCGAACTCGAACGGCTGCTCAAACTGAGGGCTCTGCCCTTTGGCATGAAGCGCTTCGCCACGGCAGCCGAAATGGAGGCCATTCCGCGCATCCGTCGACCCAAGTCGATCCACACTGCCGATCAGGTGGTTGCCCAGGCAGCCCGCCTGGGCTGGACGGTGGGGATCACCGGCGACGATCTGGTCGGCGCGCAATGCAAGGCCGTGGTGGGCCTGGGGCCCGCGGATGAGGCCTGGCGAACCGGCGCATCGATGGTCGGGGTGTGGTACGCCACCCCGGCCGACGCGCATGCCCACCAATGTGCGATGCACACGCCTCCCCCGGCAGCGGCTCTGGCAGTCTCGCCGCTGGCCTCGGGACGGCTGAACCCTCCCGATATCGCGCTGTTTTATGCCACGCCCGGAGCGATGATGTACTTCATCAACGGACTGCAATGGCAGGGCTACAAGCGCTTCGACTGGAGTGTGGTCGGTGAATCCTCCTGTGCGGACTCCTGGGGCAGGGCCCTCAAGACCAACGAACCCAGCCTCTCGATTCCGTGCTTTGCCGAGCGCCGCTACGGTGGCGTGCTGGACGATGAAATGCTGATGGCCCTGCCACCGGCCCTGCTGGTCAAGGCCATCGAGGGCATGCACGCACTGGCCAAGAACGGCTTTCGCTATCCCTTCCCGCAATACGGCATTCAGAACGATGTGCGTGACGGCATGGCAGTGAGTTACCCCGACCGAAAAAAATAATTTTTAATTCCCTGGTCTTGCCCTCCGATCAGCGTTCCGTCTGCTGATCGACCCAAGTCCTCCCTATCCACTTCACTGCACTGCATGACGCCATGTCCGAACTCCAGGCCTTTCTTGCCGCCCGTGACAGCCTCCTTGCCCGCCGTACTGATCTGGCAGCCGCGACCGCCCAGTTTCAGTGGCCCGCACTGAAGCACTTCAACTGGGCGATTGACTACTTCGATGCGATCGCGCACAACAACGACAAGCCGGCGCTGCATATCGTCGAGGAGTCCGGTGAACAGGCCAGGCTGTCTTACGCCGAGCTCTCGCGTCGGTCTTCGCAGGTGGCCAACTTTCTGCGTGATCTGGGCGCGCGACCTGGTGATCGCATCCTGCTGATGCTGGGCAATGAGGTGCCGCTCTGGGAGACCATGCTCGCCGCCATCAAGCTGGGTGCGGTCGTGATTCCGGCCACCACCCTGCTGTCGGGTGCCGATCTGGCCGACCGACTGGAACGGGGCCGGGTGAGGTGGATCATCACCAATGGCACGGGCAGTGCCCGGGTCAATGAACTGGGCGAGGCCGCCACGGCCGGCGTGGGTCGGGTGCTGGTGGGCGCCGGGGGGCGAGACGCCTCGGGTCAGCCACCGGCAGGCTGGATCGACTATGCCGACAGCGTGAAGGCCGCTTCAGCATTCCACCCAGGCGAGCCCATCGCGGTCACCGAACCCCTGCTCGAGTACTTCACCTCCGGCACCACCTCCAAGCCCAAGCTGGTGCGGCATTCCCGTCAGAGTTATCCGGTGGGGCATCTGTCGACCCTGTACTGGCTGGGCCTGCAGCCGGGCGACGTGCACTGGACCATCAGCTCACCGGGCTGGGCCAAGCATGCCTGGAGCTGCTTTTTTGCGCCCTTCAATGCCCAGGCCTGCGTTTTCATCTACAACTACAGCCGCTTCAATGGGCCGGCCATTCTGGATGTGCTGGTCAGACATGGGGTCAACACCCTGTGCGCACCGCCGACGGTCTGGCGCATGCTCATCCTGGAAGACTTTGCAAAGTGGCCGATCAAGCTGCGTGAAGTGATCTCTGCCGGCGAACCGCTGAATCCGGAAGTGATCGAGCAGATCCGCGCGGGCTGGGGCCTGACCATCCGCGACGGCTACGGTCAGACCGAAACCACGGCGCAGATCGGCAACCCGCCTGGGCAGGCGCTCAAGCCGGGCTCCATGGGGCAGCCCCTGCCCGGCTACCCGATCGTACTGCTCGACCCCGATGGCCATCCCGCCAGCGAAGGCGAGATCTGCATCGATCTTGCGCGCCGGCCTGTGGCCCTGATGGAGGGCTATGCCGACGACCCGGACAAGACCGCCGAGGCCATGCGGGATGGCTACTACCACACCGGCGATGTCGGCATGCGAGATGCCGAGGGCTACATCACCTACGTCGGTCGCGCCGACGATGTGTTCAAGGCCTCGGGCTACAGGATCAGCCCCTTCGAGCTCGAAAGCGCGCTCATCGAGCATCCTGCAGTGGCCGAGGCCGCGGTGGTGCCCTCACCCGATCCGGTGCGCGGCTTCGTGCCCAAGGCCTATGTGATTCTGGCGCCCGGCCATGCGCCCGATGCCGCCACGGCGAAATCGATCTTCGTCTTCCTGAAGGAGAGAGTCTCTGCCTACAAGATGATCCGTCGCATCGAATTCTCCGATCTGCCCAAAACCATCAGCGGCAAGATCCGACGCGTGGAACTGCGCGGCCACGAAAATACAAGACCCGCCAGCGGTCCTCGCAATGCGGCCGAATTTCTCGAAGAAAGCTTCCGGGGCTGACCATGACACACGCCAATACCGCCGCCTACACCGACACCCAGGTGCAATCGCAAGGCCTGGATTTTTCTGGCCTTCACCAGACCATGCAAAAGACCGTCGAGGCCGACCTGCTCACCGGGGTCTCGAGCGCGGTCTTGCGCGGCCGCACGCTGGTGGACCTGCATTGCACTGGGCTCGCGGACCGCGAACGCAATGAAGCCCTGCGCCCGGACCATCTGTTTCGGATTTTTTCCAACACCAAGCTCTTCACCTCCTGCGCGATCCTGCTGCTCTGGGAAGAAGGCCGGCTGGGCCTGGACGACCCGATCGAGCGTTACATCCCGCAGCTGGGTCAGCGGCAGGTCTTGCGGGCGGGCGCCACCGCCATCGACCAGGTCGAGCCAGCGCGCAGTTCGATCACCGTGCGCCATCTGCTGTCGCACAGCTCGGGGCTCAGTTACGGCCTGCTCGATCCGGGCACGGTGATGTTCAAGGCCTATACCGGGGCCAAGGTGCTCAATGCCGCCACTCCCCTGTCGGCCATGATGGACGTGCTGGCCGGGCTGCCCTTGTCCTTCCATCCCGGCACGGCCTGGGAATACTCGGTCGCGACCGATGTCCTCTCGCGTCTTGTGGAGGTGGTGAGCGGCAAGGCCTTCGATGCCTTTCTTGCCGAGCGCATCTTTGCGCCCCTGGGCATGACCGACACCGGCTTTGTCGTGCCCCCCGCCGATCAGGCCCGCCTTGTGGGTTATTACGCAGGCGCCAGTCTCACCGATCCGCTCAAGCCGGGCCTGACGGCCACACCCGATGCGCCCTATCCCGGCGCCTACCTGCGTGCCATGCCGCGGCTGTCAGGTGGTGGTGGCCTGGTTTCCTCGCTGCCCGACATGATCGCGCTGATGCGCGGCCTGATTCCGGGCGAGGCGGGTGATGCGCCCACACTGCTCAAACCCGCCACGATCGAGCTCATGATGCGCAGCCACCTGCCCGAAGGCACCTTCATCCGCTTTCCGACCGTGGGCGAAGCCAAAGGCAAGGCCTTCGGTCTGGGCGGAGCCGTCACGCTGGCCTGCTCGTCCATCGACCCGCCGGGCTCGGAGGGTGAATTCCAGTGGGGCGGCATTGCCGGCACTCACTGGTGGATCAATCCGCGCAAGCGCCTGGCCGGCCTGGTGATGGCGCAGCGGCAAATGGCCTTCTGGCATCCGTTTTCGTTTGGCATGAAACGCGCGGTGTACGCGGCGGCAGGCTGAGACCTGGCCTGATGAGGTCGCGGGCTTGGCGGCACTCGTCAGACCCGCGCCAGCAGCGCAAAGCGTTCGCGATGTCTGCACCCTACGCCGAAAGCCTCAGTAGGTGTAGACGCCCCGGCCGGTCTTGCGACCCAGGCGCCCGGCCGCCACCATTTCCTTGAGCAGTGGGGCGGGTCGGTACTTGGAGTCGTTGAACTCGGCCATGTAGGTGTTCATGACGGCCAGGCAGACATCGAGGCCGATCATGTCGGCGAGCGCCAGCGGGCCGATCGGCTGATTGCAGCCGAGTTTCATGCCGGCATCGATATCATCCGGCGAGGCAATGCCCTCGGCCAGAACGAAAAAGGCCTCGTTGATCATCGGCACCAGGATGCGATTGACCACGAAACCCGGCGAGTTGCGCACGCTGATGGGCGCCTTGCCCAGGCGCTTGGCAAAGTCATGCACCACATCGTGCGTGGCATCGCTGGTCTGCAGGCCCCGCACCACCTCAACCAGCGCCATGACCGGCGCGGGATTGAAGAAGTGCATGGCCACGAATCGATCGGGACGCTGGGTAGCCGCAGCGAGCATGGTGATCGAGATGGAGGAAGTATTGGTCGCGATGATCGCGGACGGATCGAGCAGCGCGTCGACCTGTCGCAGGATCTTGACCTTGATGTCCGGGTTCTCGGTCGCCGCTTCAATCACCAGAGGCAGTCCACGCAGATCGTCATAACTCGTGCTGCAGCCGATGCGGGCCAGTGCTGCATCCGACTCGTCCTGGGTGAGCTTGTCCTTCTTGACCAGACGCTCGAGGTTGGCCCGGACCGTGGCCAGGCCCTTGTCCAGCGCCGCCTGGGCCACATCCAGCAGCACGACAGGCACGCCGCCAAGTGCACAGACCTGCGCGATACCGTTGCCCATGGTGCCGGCGCCGATGATGCCAACGCGATCGATCGTCATGAAAACTCCTTGAAGACTGCGAAAAATGAGTGGAAGAGAAAGTAAAGCCCTGGTGAGACATGCAAGGGCACTGATGAGAAATGCAAGGATCTGGAGGTCAAAAGAAGTTCCCCCACGCTGAGATCAGCAGACTGGACGCCCCGCGACATAGCCATAGGCCAGATTGGTCCTCTGGCTGCCCTCGCGCTCATAGGCCTCGCGGGCCTGGGCAAAGGCGTCCTGGGCCAGGGCCTGACGCTGAGACCGATCAACCCCGTAGAGGCGGGCGTTGTTGTCGCCAAAGATCGCACTCTTGACCGCACCGTCGGCATCACCCAATGCAGCAAAGCCATGCTTGCGGCGCAGCTCCTCGGGAATCTCCAGCCTGCGCAGGGCCTCGATCTGCCACTGCGGCGCGCCGGTCCAGATGGCATCGGTGCCCCAGCAGACATGGTCCACGCCCAGGCCCTTGATCAGCATGCCCATCAGCACGGCGGCCAATCGGGGCTCGGCGATGGTGGTCTGCGCAAAGAGCTGGCCCACATCGGCATAGACATTGTTCACCCCGGCCTTCGCTGGAATCTCGGCCAGGTCGGTGACCCAGTCGATACGGCCGGTGGCCTCGAACTGCTGCCAGGCATCCGAGGCGCGGCCGCCTCCGGCGAAACGATATCCGCCGTGATAGATGATGAAGTTCAGTTGCGGCCAGTCCTTGGCAGCACGCGCCACGTCGGACACATCGGCATGGCGCAGCAGGTGCGGAAAGCGCTGCTCTACCGAGGGCGCAAACAGGCCCTTGTGGATGCAGACATTCTTCAATCCGGCCTTGAGGAATTTTTCGTAGGCCGGATAGACCAGCTTTTCGTCATCCAGCCGCCACGGGTGCTTGCTCAGATTCTTGTGCGTGTTGTCGCCAATCGTGTAGCCCTTGAAGGAATCGGGCTTGAGCACCTCGATGGCGCGATCGATCTGTTCCATCCAGCCTGGATAGCCCGGCGTGAAGATGGCATGCGAGAAGGCGCGACGCGCGCCGGCGGCCTGGTTGATGCGCTGTCGCGCATCAGCCTTCATCTCGTTGGTCAGGAACCAGTCTTCGGTGATCTCGGAGGGCGCACCACTGATCAGCGCCATCTTGGTGTCGCTGTCGAGGAAGATCTCCTTCATGTAGTTGGCGAACTTGAGATCCTCGATCTGCTGGGGCTTGCCCGCCAGCATGGGGTTCCAGCCGGCCTTGCCCACGGCCTCGCGGGCGCGCACGAAGCCCTCCAGGCGCGTGTCATCGCGCAGGAAATGCGTGTGCATGTCCATGATGAACTGGCCCTTGAGGCCTTGCGCACGGGCCTGCGCCAGTTCGGGCGTGGCCGCCTCGGCACGCGACACACCGAACACCGGACCGAAGGTGTCATTCATGGCCAGGAAAGCGGCGGCCATGCCACTGGCCGTGCGAAAGAACTGCCTGCGGCTCAGGCCCTGATGGCGGGCCAGCTCGCTGCCCAGCGCCTGCAGCCGCTTTTCGAGCTCGCGCTGCTTGGGTGTCTGCGGTACCGGCATGAACTCGTCGCTCGAGACCGCCTGCACCGGGATCGGCAGCCTGGGCAGGGCCCGCTCGGCAGGCGCAAGTCGACTCAGTTCCTCATCGCTCAACCAACCCATGGTGCGCTCCTGTGCTCAGATGTTGGTGCCGGGTACATCCTTGATCGCGGCCTCGTGCTTCAGACGCAGCTCGCGCTTGAGAATCTTGCCACTGGGATTCTTGGGCAGGCTGTCCACGAAGATCACCTTCTTGGGCACCTTGAAGTGCGCCATGTTTGCCTTGCAGAAGGCGATCACACCCGCTTCTTCCAGCGCCGCGCCCGGCTTGGGCACGATGCAGGCGGTGACCGCCTCGATCCAGTAGGCATGAGGCAGACCGATCACCGCCACCTCGGACACGCCCTCGATGCGATACAGCATTTCTTCCACTTCCCGCGAGGCCACATTCTCGCCGCCGGTCTTGATCATGTCCTTCTTGCGATCGACCACGCTGATGTAGCCGTCGGCATCGATGGTGGCGAGGTCCCCGCTATGAAACCAGCCGCCCTCAAACGCAGCCGCGGTGCGCTCGGGGTCGTTGTAATAGCCCGAGAGCAGTTGCGGGGAGCGATGCACGATCTCGCCGATCTCGCCGGGCCGGACATCGTTCATCGCATCATCGACCACCCGGGTTTCGACATTGAGCACGGGCCGGCCTGCCGAGCCGAGCCGGGTGAGTTGCTCATGTGGACGCAGCACCGTGGCCAGCGGCGCGATCTCGGTCTGGCCATAGAAATTCCACAGCCTGACCTGCGGCAAGCGACGCGACATTTCCTTGAGGACTTCGACCGGCATGATCGAGGCGCCGTAATAGCCCTTGCGCAGCGCGGTCAGGTCGGTGGCATCGAAGTCGGGCGAGCGCATCAGCGCAATCCAGATCGAGGGCGGTGCAAAGAAGGAGTTGATGCGCTCACGGGCCAGCAGCTTCAGCAAATGGTCCGGCACGGGCTTGCCGGTGATGACATTCTCGGCGCCCATGTAAATGGCTGGCCCCAGAAAGACATCGAGCTGGGCGCAGTGATAAAGCGGCAAGGCATGCAGCATCACGTCGCTCTCGGCGATCTCGCCCTCGATCACGCAGCTGACATATTCCCAGCACACCGCCTCATGCGTGAGCATGGCCCCCTTGGGCAGGGACTCGGTGCCGCTGGTGTAGATGATCTGGGCGAGCATGCGCGC
>JBMSOD010000015.1:0-26489 GCA_049422085.1 Burkholderiaceae bacterium | reverse complement strand
GTTCGCATGTCTACTATCCGCGCGTGGCCGAGCCTCGCACCGGCGAGCCTCTGGCCTGGGTGCCGGCGAGCGGCCTTGGGACGGTCTACGCGACCAGCGTGATGCGCCAGCGCCCGCCCGCTCAAAGCTACAACCTCGCCCTGATCGATCTGGACGAGGGGGTGCGCATGATGAGCCGGGTGGAAGGGCTGCCGCCCGATGCCGTTCAGATCGGCTTGCGGGTCAGGGCACGGATCGCACATGAGGCAGACGGACCCTTGGTGGTCTTTGATCCGCTGGAATCGCAAGGAGCGCGCGCATGAGCCGGGTGAGCGCAATGAACGACGCCTTCCCCCGTGGTGGTACGGCGGTGGTGGGCGCGGCCACCCATGGCATCGGCGAGATGCCCGGGTACGAATCCATTGATCTTGCGGCGCAGGCCGCCCTAAAGGCCCTGCGGCAGGCCGGGCTCACGCCCGCCGATGTGGATGGCGTCTTCATCGGTCTTCCACAGGACTTCCTCTCGGGCCTGTCCTTCTCCGAATACCTTGGGATTCAGCCGCGGGTGACCGACAACAACCGCACGGGCGGGTCAGCCTTCATCACTCACATGTTCTGGGCAGCCCATGCGCTCATGACCGGGCAGTGCAATGTGGCGCTGGTGGCCTACGGCAGCAACCAGCGCAGTGGCGCGGGCAAGCTGGTGAGCTCGCAGAAGATTCCGTATTTCGAGGCAGCCTACAAGCCGCTCATGCCGGTATCAGCTTATGCACTGGCAGCCTCCAGGCACATGCACCAGTACGGCACCACGCGTGAGCAGCTGGCTGAGGTGGCGGTCTCTGCCCGCGGCTGGGCCGCGAAGAACCCCGAGGCCTTCATGCGCGATCCGCTGAGCGTGCAGGACGTGCTTGGCGCCCGCATGGTGGCCGATCCGCTCACGGTACGCGACTGCTGCCTGGTGACCGACGGTGCGGCCGCCATTGTGATGACCCGGGCCGATCAGGCAGCAGACCTGGCCGCGCAGCCCGCCTATCTCCTGGGCGCAGCCGCCGCCACCCATCACATGAACATTTCGGCCATGCCCGATCTGACGGTGACCGCTGCGGCGGAGTCCGGCCCCCGGGCCTTTGCCCAGGCGGGTGTGCGGCCGCAGGACATCGATGTGGTCGAGCTCTACGATGCCTTCACCATCAATACCCTCCTGTTCCTCGAGGATCTGGGCTTCTGTCCGAAGGGCGAGGGTGGCCGTTTCGTGCAGGGCGGGCGTATCGCTCCTGGCGGAGCGCTGCCGGTCAATACCAACGGGGGCGGGCTGTCCTGCGTGCACCCCGGCATGTACAGCCTCTTTTGTGTGGTCGAGGCGGTTCAGCAACTGATGGGCCTGGCCGGTGAGCGGCAGGTCCCAGGCGCCCGCCTGGCCCTGGCCCATGGCAATGGCGGCGTGCTTTCCAGCCAGGTGACGGCCATTCTCGGTACCCGGGAGACCCTCTGATGACAACCTCAGTGAATACGCTGTTTGAAAAGATCTGGGCCCCGCATGTCGTGCTCGAGCGCGACGACGGATACACCCTGCTCTACATCGATCGACACCTGATGCATGATGGCTCTGCACCAGGATTTGCGCGACTGGATGCGCGCAGCATCCGAGTGCGAAGGCCCGACCTGGCGCTTGCCACGCCCGATCACTACACCTCCACCGCCGGACCGGCGCTGGCCGACATTCCCGATCCCTTGCATCGCGCGCTGGTTCACAAGATCCGCGAGAATGCCGATCGTCATGGCGTCATGGCCTTTGACATCGAAGACGACCGGCAGGGCATTGCGCATGTTGTCGGGCCCGAACAGGGCTTGACCCAGCCGGGCATCACCCTGGTCTGTGGCGATTCGCATACCTCCACCCACGGCGCTTTTGGGGCGCTTGCCTTTGGTGTCGGATCTTCGGAGGTGACCCATGTCATGGCCACGCAGTGTCTGTGGCAACGCAAGCCTCGCGCCATGAGGATCACGGTCGATGGCGTGCTCGGGCGAGGCGTCTCGGCCAAGGATGTGATTCTGGCCATCATCGCCCGAATCGGTGCGGCGGGTGCAGTCGGCCATGTCATCGAGTACGCGGGCTCGGCCATTCGCGGTCTGTCCATCGAGGGTCGTCTCACCTTGTGCAACATGAGCATCGAGGCCGGCGGACGGGCGGGCATGGTGGCGCCCGATGACCGCACCTTCGACTGGATGCATGGCCGGCCGCTCGCGCCCAAGGGGGCGCAATGGGACACGGCGCTGGCCTGGTGGAAAACGCTGCGCTCGCATGACGACGCCAGCTTTGATCGCGAGGTGAGCCTGGACGGCGCAGGCGTGGAGCCCATGCTCACCTGGGGCACCAGTCCCGAAGATGCGGTGCCGATCACGGCAGCGGTCCCGGATCCTTCTCAGGCGCCCGATGCCGCCAAACGCGAGGCCATGGCGCTTTCGCTGCGTTATATGGGCTTGCAGCCCGGCACCCCCATGACCGATATCGCGGTGGACCGGGTCTTCATCGGCTCCTGCACCAACAGCAGGATCGAAGATCTGAGGGCTGCCGCAGCCATCGCGCGTGGGCGCAAGGCCGTCATCCCGACCTGGGTGGTGGCAGGCTCCAGGCCGGTCAAGCGCCAGGCTGAAGCTGAAGGCCTCGATCGCATCTTCAGAGAGGCCGGCTTTGAATGGAGAGAGCCCGGCTGCTCAATGTGCGTGGGCATGAATGGCGATACCGGTCTGCCCGGGCAGCGGATCGCCTCCACCTCCAATCGCAACTTCATGGGCCGTCAGGGTCGGGATGTACGTACCCATCTGATGAGCCCCGCAATGGCGGCTGCTGCAGCAGTCACCGGACGCTTTGCCGATGTCAGGAGCCTGATGTGAGCCAGGGACAAGGACCCATGACGCCCTTCGTCAGCGTTACCGCTGTGGCGGTGCCACTCGATCTGGCCAATGTTGATACTGACCAGATCATCCCTGCCCGCTATCTGGGCCGCGCGCGCCCGGATCAGATCGAGGGCCTGTTTCATGACCTGCGACGTCACTCCGACGGTCGCCTGCGCGACGACTTTCCCCTGAATCAAGCGGGTTTCGCAGGCGCCGGAATTCTGGTGGCCGACCGTAATTTTGGTTGTGGATCGTCGCGCGAGAATGCGGTCAGCGTGATGGTGGATAACGGGTTCCGTGCCTTCATCGCGCCGTCGTTCGGGGACATCTTCTTCAACAACTGCTTTCAGAATGCGGTGGTGCCGGTGCGTCTGCCCGAGGCTCGCGTGGCCGAGTTGCGTGCTCAGCTGCATGCCCGGCCCGGGGCCCGCATCACGGTCGATCTGCAGGCCCTGCGGGTGACAGGCCCGGATGGTCGCCAGGATGCCTTCGAGATCGACTCGTTTCGTCGTGACTGTCTGCTCAGAGGGGTGGACGAGGTCAGTCTGACTCTGGGCCATCTGAAGCAAATCGAAGCCTTCGAAGGCGAACATCGTCGCCGGATGCCCTGGTTGTGAGTGAGGCGCCCGTCTGGCTCTGGGTGGCATTCACCCTGGTCGCGGCTTTCTCGCAAACCTTTCGCAACCTGCTGCAAAAAGGACTCACCGCCACGCTGGGCACGGTCGGGGCCACTCATGTGCGCTTTCTCTTCGGTCTGCCCTGTGCGGTCCTGATGGTGGGTGCAGTGCTGGCAGCCAGTCCGCCGCAGCGCCTGCAATGGGGCGCTGAGTTCTGGCTCTGGGTCTGGGTGGGCGGGCTGGCCCAGATCGTGGCCACCGCGCTCATGCTGGGGGCCATGCAGGGCAAGTCCTTTGCCATTGCCACGGCCTATGTCAAATCCGAGCCGGTCACGGTCGCGCTGCTTGCCTTTGTTTTTCTGGGTGAGCCCCTCGGTTGGCTTGCGGCGGCGGCGATCGTGATCGCGACCATCGGCGTGGTGCTGATGTCGATGCCGGGACCCAAAGCAGTGGATGCTTCGGCCAGGCCTTCTGTGGCGGGTTCGCCTGCGGTTCGCCCCGGATTTGCATCCGCTCCCGTGGTGCTCGTAATCGGCGCCGGTGCCCTGTTCGCGCTGGCTGCAGTGGGATTCCGCGGAGCCATCCTTGCCTTGGGAGACGATCCCTTCTTCGTGCGTGCCGCGGTGACGCTGGTGGTCTCGCTCGCGATCCAGACCGGTGTGCTCTCGCTCTGGCTGGCCTTGCGATCTCCCGGCACGCTTGGCGCCATCCTGAGGGCCTGGCGACCTTCGCTCGGTGCAGGCGCTCTGGGCTCCTTTGCATCGCTTTGCTGGTTCGTGGCCTTCGCGCTGCAATCGCCGGCGCTTGTCCGGACCCTGGCCTTGGTAGAAATCCTCTTTGCAATGGCCCTGGCCCGCAGACTCTTTGCTCAGCGCGAATCGGTCAGAGAGGTCTGGGGGATTGTGCTGATGGTGTTCGGTGTCGCGGCGCTACTGATCGCACCTCATTGATCCGATGCGGATCTGAAGCCGACCGCAGGCTCTTTCTGACTGCTTTCCCCGAAGCCGAGGTTCAGGCCGAATCAGTCCGACTCCGGCGCTTCCTTGCGAAGCATCCGCATGCGCAGCACGTTCCAGCCCTGAGTCCGCTCATAGTGCAGGTCGTGCAGGAAGTGGCGCATCAGACGCAGGCCATGCCCTCCGAGGGTGGCTTCTTCAAGGGATGCTGCGAGTTCTGCTGAGGCTTGAGCCGTGGGATCAAAGGGCACACCGTTGTCCCGGACGGTGAGGTCGAACCCCTCCTCATCACTACTGCACTCGATGTGAATGACCGGGGCCCCGTTGGCTGGTTCGCGAAACCCGTGCATCACAATGTTGGCCAGGGTTTCGTCGAGCCCCAGATTGAGTGCGAACATGGCGCGCATCGGAAGCTGTGCTGCCTCGGCCTGCGTCTCCAGCCAGGCCAGCGCACGCCCGATTTCTCCCTGCTCGGGAGAAATCTCGATGGCCTGGGCGGGAGAGGGTGAGGCGGCTTGCGTCATGATGCAAAGGACATCCAAGGCTGAACCTGCCGCGTCAACAGACGAATAAGCCGAGTTCACGGTCGGGCCCCTGATCCGGGATCATCAGGGAATATCAACCGAAGGCAGCCATCCTTGCGGGCCTGTGCTTTTATACCGCCCGGGCGCGGGATTGACAAACCTGGACAAGCCATGCGCGATCCGGATTTCAAATCTCTCAGGCTCTGGGTGTCGGTTTGCGAACTGGGCAGCGTGCGTCGCGCGACCCTCTTCCAATCCATGGCGCCTGATCAGGTGCGCCGTGGCGTGATCGAGGCGTCATGGGATGGTCTTGTCAGCCCGGGATGCGCACCATCAGCTTCGAGATGCCGCGCACGAAGGTGGACTTCACCCGTACTGGCTCTTCAAGGACCTCGATGGTCGGGAAACGCTTGAGAATTTCCTGCCAGAGGATCTTGAGCTGCAGCTCGGCCAGACGATTGCCCACACAGCGGTGGATGCCAAAGCCAAAGGACAGGTGCTGTCGGGGCCGAGCCCGGTCAATGATGAACTGATCAGCCTGATCGATCGCAGACTCATCCCGGTTGCCCGAGAGGAACCACATCACCACCTTGTCGCCCTTGCGGATTGTTTTTCCGCCAAGCTCGAAGTCGGACAAGGCCGTGCGTCGCATGTGGGCCAGCGGCGTCTGCCAGCGAATGATCTCGGGCACCATGGACTCGACCAGGGCCGGATTGGCGCGCAGCTTGTTCCACTGTTCTGGATCGCGGGCAAGCGCATGCAGCCCGCCGCTCATGGAGTTGCGGGTGGTGTCGTTGCCACCCACGATCAGCAGTACGGTGTTGCCCATGTACTCCAGCGGCGTCATGGATCGGGTGGCCGGTCCGTGCGCGAGCATGGAGATCAGATCATTGCGCGGTGGCGCATTCACGCGCTCGTTCCAGAGCTTCGTGAAGTACTGGAACATCTCGCCGAGTTCCTGGGTGCGCTGCTCGAAGCTTTGCACCACGCTGGTATCGATATTGGGGTTGGCGGTGGCCACGTCGGACCAGCGGGTGAGCTTGCGCCGCTCCTCAAGCGGAAAATCGAAGAGCGTGGCCAGCATCAGCGTGGTCAGCTCGATCGAGACCCGCTGCACCCAGTCGAAGGCTTCGTTGCGGGGCAATCCATCAAGGACCTGGGCCGTTCGCTCGCGGATCAGCGACTCCATGTTGGCCAGATTCGCAGGGGCCACGATGGGACTCACCGCCTTGCGCTGTTCATCATGCCGGGGCGGATCCATGGCAATGAACATCTGCAGGCGCTCGTTGACCGGTTGATCGCCGATCGTGATGCCGCCCTGGGTCCAGTCCGAAGAAAACACCTGATGGTGGGTATCCACCGTCATGATGTCCTTGTAGCGGGTGATCGACCAGTAGGGTCCGAACAGTTCGCTCTCCACCCGATGCACCGGATCATCACGGCGCAGGCGTTCGAAGTAGTGCCCCACCGTGTCATGAAAGAACAGCATCGGCCTGGCCGGATCGACCTGATCGATCGGCAGGCCAAAGGCCTCTTCACGGGCTGCACGCTGCATTTCAGTCAGAGTCGTCATGTCGATGGCCGTGGGGCTTGGGCTCGCGCCCGGAAAAGAAAAAGGGCCAGACCTGCCTTGAGGACTGACCCTTCTTGATCTGGATGATCGATCGAACCCTTGTGAGGTTCCTGGAATATTGGTAGGCCGTGCGGGATTCGAACCTGCGACCAACGGATTAAAAGTCCGCTGCTCTACCAGCTGAGCTAACGACCCGAAGCCCACGATTGTACGGTTCCTGGACATGTGCCGTCAAATGCCGAGCCGCCAGGCCTGGTATCGCACACCCAGCCATGCGCCCCCAATCAGTGCAGACAGGGTGATCACGGAGCCGATGGCCAAGGTGGAGATCCCGCTCAGACCCTGACCGACAGTGCAACCCAGCCCCAGCACCCCGCCGATGCCCATCAGGGCTGCGCCGACCAGGTGTTGGGCGGTGTCCTGAACCCCCGCAAACCCCTCCCAGCGGAACCGCCGGGAGACCAGTGCATGTGTCAGTGAACCGCCCAGAACGCCGAGCACAGTGCTGATCGCCAGCGTCAGTCCTCGGCTGGTATCGCTCCAGTAAGCGAGCAACTCGAGCGAGGTGGCCACCGGAGCAACGAAAGTCAGGCCTTCAAGCCGGTTGCCCGGCGAACCCAGGAAGCGCGCCTCCAGGGTTTTCGGATCTTCCTCGATATAGGCCAGGTGTCCTGCAACCCACCACAGGGCGACCACCAGCACTCCGATCCCGAGTCCGCCCAGAATGGGTCTGGGCTGACGCATCTGTCCGGAGCTCAGCGCCCAGGCCGCAAGGACGAGCGCAAGGGGCAGAGCCATCATCCAGCGCATGCGGGCCGCTTCCATGCCCAGCCAGGAGGCCATCAGGCTGGGCAGGTCCTGACTGACAGGCAGCGTGAAGGCAAGCGCATCGAAGGTCTGTACCCGAACAACGGCAAACAGGCCGCGCAGGGTCATGAGTGCAGTCACGGCCATCACGATCAGTACCACCCACGCCTTGAGGTTGCCCGCACCGGCCCGGATCAGGGTGCGCGAACCACACCCTGAGGCAAGCACCATGCCGAAGCCGAACATCAGTCCTCCGGCCAGATTGGATATCGCTAGCAGGCGTGTCGACAGATAGTGGCTTCGAGCCAGATCGATCAGACCCAAGGCCGCCAGGGCCTGCGTGCCCGCGATGGCCACCGCGATGGCGAGCACCCACATGCGCATGCGGGTCCAGTCGCCGAAGTTCGCGATGTCGGCGACCGAGCCCATGGTGCAGAAATCGGTCGCGCTCATGACCCAGGCCAGAGCGAAGCCCACAAGAAAGCCCGCGATCAATACGGTGGTCTGCAGCTGTGCGACTTCGGCTTCACTCATGATCGAGTCGACAACGCCAGCGCGCGGTCAGCGCCGCGGAGCAGGACGTGATGGCGCTGCAGGGGCAGGTGCCGATCGCACAGGCTCGGCAGGCGCAGCGGCCAGCGCAGCCAGTCGATCTCGTGCAGGTGCGGCGGCGGTGCTGTCGGGATAATGCTGGAGAACCCGCTTCCAGGCCTCGGCCGCCTCCTTGCGCTCACCCTGGTCGGCATGGACTGTCCCGATCATCAGGAGCGCCTCTGGCGCTCTGGGGTGATCGCCATATCGACGTACAAACGCATCGAGGGTTGCAAGGGCTGCTTTGCCCTCCTTCAGGGCGTATTGAGAGCTACCCATCCAATAGTGCGCGGAAGGCAGGTAGCCGCTCTGCGGATACTGGCTCACAAAGGCCTGAAGCCCCGCGAGTGCGCCCTTGAAATCCCCCGATCTGAACGCATCGAGCGCGCCCTCGAAGGCACGGCGCTCGTTGACTTCGACGGTGGCAGTCTTGCCATCGATCGTGACCGTGACCGGCTCAAAGCGCTTGATACGTCCATCGACTTCGGAGACGAATTCCTTCTGGCGGCGCTGCAGGCCCTGAAGCTCGTTGGCTTGCAGTTCGATCTGCCCCCGAAGCTGGGCGATCTCCTGCTTCAGGCTTTGCACCTGGTTTTGCAGATCCAGCTGCCCGCGGGGCATGGCCTGCTCGAGCCTGTCCAGGCGTTCGACTAGACCCTCCAGGCGCAGGTTGATCTCTCGTTGCCATTCATCGGTCCGGGCCCGCAGATCGAGAATGGCCCGACGGGCTTCACTGTCAGACAGGATCTGGGCCGCAGAAGGCCCAGGTACCAGCGCTGCAATCATCCACGCTGCAGCGACTAACCTGGCGATCGATGAACCGGGTTTGAATGTGCTTCGAATGTTCGCCATCGGCAGGGTCATTGGAGAGGATCCGTGTTGCGCTTACTGGTAGACCAGATCGGCCCGACGATTTTCGGCCCAGGCTGACTCGTCGTTACCCGTGCCGCGCGGCTTTTCTTCACCAAGACTTACTGCTTCGATCTGGTTGTCAGAGACGCCCAGGGTATTGAGCGCTCGGCGCACCGCCTCGGCACGTTTCTGGCCGAGGGCCAGGTTGTACTCGCGGCTGCCCCGCTCGTCGGTATTTCCCTGGATGATGACCTTGCGATTGCGGTTCGCCTGCAGATACCGGGCATGGGCCTCGACCGTGCCGCGAAATTCATCGCGAATGATGAAGCTGTCGAAGTCGAAATAGATGCTGCGCTTGGCAAGCGGGCTGTTCGGGTCGTTCAGAGGGTCGACGCTGACCTGCGCGACAGGACGCTCACTGCCCAGCCCCGAGCCCGAGGTGCCGCCTGCACCGATGCCGGAGGCGTTCGCGCCGGAGCCTGCACCACCCGGGGCCGCACCGGTTCGAGCATCGACCGGCGCTGCGTTTTCATCGAGCTTGACCTGCTGGGCGCAGGCGGTGAGCAACAAGGCCGTACAGAGGGCGGCGACATTGAGGAAGGGGAGGAAGGTATTTTTTTTCATGAATGACCCCGCGAATGAATGGAAATCGGATGAAGTTGATGCGATCGGCAATGAAGCTGAACACGCCGCTGAAGGTGACGATAACGAGGTGACGGATCGGGTGACCCGCCCTCTGCGAACAGGCTGACTTTAACTACCTCGGGAAAGGCCCCCAGGCAGGCTCCCGGATATCCCCCAGCGTGTTGGTCAATCTCTGACGGATGCGACCGTCAATCGAGACGGCCATGAGGCTTTCCCGCCCACCGGCCCGGGTGGCATACATGACCCACTGGCCATTGGGCGCAAAACTGGGCGCCTCTTCCTGCCCGCCGTCGGTCAGCACGCTTTCGTTGCCGGTTGAGAGATCCTTGAGGCCGACAAAGTAGCCACCCCGTCGGGTGATGAAGGCAAGCAGTTTGCCGTCGGGGCTCACCCTCGGGCTGGTGTTGTAGGAGGATCCAAAGGTCACACGCGCCGTCTCGCCGCCTGCAAGCGAGGTGCGGTAGATCTGCGGAGCACCGCCCCGGTCAGAGGTGAAATACAGGGTCCGTCCATCGGCGGCGAACACCGGTTCGGTATCAATGGAACTCGAGGTGGTGAGCCTTCGGGGACTGCTGCCGTCGGCCGCATTGATCAGATAGATCTGGGACAGCCCGTCGAGGGTCAGTGCCACGGCCAGGGTATTGCCATCGGGCGACCAGGCGGGCGCGCTATTGCTGCCCTTGAAGTTGGCCACGGCGCGGCGCTGACCGCTAGCCAGCTGATGCACATAGACGACCGGTTTGCGTGCCTCGAAGGACACATACGCCAGACGCGTGCCATCGGGCGACCAGGTCGGAGAGCGGATGGGCTCGGGCGAGGTCAGGGGCGAGACGATGTTTTCGCCATCCCAGTCAGCGACATTGAGGCGGTAACGGCCAGCCTGACGGCTGACGAACGCAATGCGGGTCGCGAAGATGCCACGCTCGCCTGTCAGGCGCTGGTAGATGGCATCGGCAATCTTGTGGGCAGCCAGGCGAAGGTCGGCCGGAGTTGCAATGACCGACTCACCCGCCAGGGGCGCCTGCTTGATCACATCGTGCAGGCGGTATCGGACATCGAATCGGCCATCGGCCTGACGGGTCACCGAGCCGGCCACGAAGGCCTCCGCGCCTCGCGATCTCAATGCCGCGAAGTCGACCGGCATTTGCTCGGACTGGGCGGGCTGCTCAATGACCCGGAATGCGCCGATGCGGGAGAGGTCGCTGCGGATGACTGCGGCGACATCCTGGGGCAGGCCTTCGGTCCCTGTGAAGCCGGCGATGGCAATGGGCAACTGGGTGGCGCCCACGCCGGAGACATCGATCCGCATCTGGGAACCTGCGATCCCGGGCGCGAGCCATGCAGCCGCTCCCAATGCTGCGCCGAGCTGTCGGGCGCCCGGACGAAAGCCAAGCCCGGCGCCGAACAACCCGTGCCCGAGTGTCGCGCTGAGGACGCGACGCCTGAACGGAAGCTTCAATCGATCTTGCATGATGCCCAAAGGTCGTGAGCCCGAATTATAGGGCGGGCTTACGGTGGCCGGTATGTCCGGGAAACTCAGGGACGGTCATGGGCGCGCGACAGGCGCATCCCGCGGGCCGCGAGTGATCTCGATCTCTGCGGGGCAGCTTCCTTCGGGAGGCCGAGGAAAGGGATCGGTACGAGCGATCCCTCGTTCGGCTGCCGCGTCCCACGCGGGCACGCCACTCGAGCGACGCAGCCGGACACTGACCAGTGAGCAGTCGGGGCGCAGCTGGACCTGGAACACCGCTCGGGGATTGCCTTCAAGATCCGCGGGGATCTGGAAGGTGGTGTTACCGCGGATGGCCGCTGCAACCCGGCCTGCATAGCCGCCGTCACCCCGTCCGCCTGCGATCGCACCGCTGGCAGCCCCCGGGCTTGCGCGATCGGCCGCCTGGCCCGAGGTGCCGGCCTGTTGCTGCAAGCGGCGGATGTCTTCAGCACGCTGCGCGTCGGCCGCTTCGGCGGCTTTCTGTCGCTGTGCTTCGGCTGCCTTGCGCTCGGCCTCCCGCTTTTGCTCGGTGGCTTTGCGCTCGGCCTCCTTGCGCGCCTCTTCCTTTTTCTCGGCTTCTTTCCTTTCCGCCGCTTTCCTTTCCGCTTCTTTTTTGTCGGCCTCTTTGCGTTCGCTCTCGCGTCGTTCGCGTTCCTTGCGTTCGGCAGCCTTTTTCTCGGCTTCCCGTTTTTCAGCGTCGCGCCGCTCCGCCTCACGCTTTTCAGCTTCCTTGCGCTCCTGCTCCTTGCGACGCTGTTCGGCCTTGATGTCGGGCGGGGGCTCGGGCTCGGTCTTGGGCACGGGCTTCGGCACCGGTGCAGGCGGAGGTGGCGGTGGTTCTGGCGTCGGTTCCGGGCGAGGGGGTTCGGGTTGCACCTGCGGCGGTACCGGACTGGACGGCGGGACCCAGAGCTCGGCCTGCACCACGTCATCGGGTCGTGTCTGCCACTTCAGGCCGACAAACAACAGGGCAAACAGAAACAGGTGCATCAGGATGGCCAGCACCAGGGCCCGGCTTCGCCCCGGCGATCGGGGCGGCCGAGGTGGACGCTGCACCGCCTTCGGGTCGGGCGTGCTCAACTGCCTGGTCCCTTGACCATGAGTCCGACCCGGTGGGCCCCTGCAGCGCGGACCGCGTTCATCACCTCGACCACTTCGCCATAAGGAATCTTCTGGTCTGCAGCGATCAGGACGGCCAGGGCACCCGGATCGCCGAGCTCTCGAAGCACGGGTGCAAGGTCCCGCTTGCCGACCGCGCGGTCAAACTGGCGCGGCATGTTCCGGGTGACCATGCGCATCTCACCCCCTTGCTGAAGGCGGATTTCAACCAGGGATTCTGGCGTCGTGTTGCTCTGGCCGGCGCTGGGCACATCGATCTGGCCCGGCGGCAGCATGGGCGCAGTCACCATGAAGATCACCAGCAGCACCAGCATCACGTCGATGTAGGGAACGACATTGATATCGCTGACCGGACGGCGTCGCCGACCGCGTCCTGAAGAGACCGAGGGCATGTCCTTGCGCTCCGTTCAGCGCCCCTGGCGCTGCAGGATGTTCGAGAACTCTTCCATGAAAGTCTCGAAGCGGTTGGACAGACGTTCGATGTCGTAGGAAAACCGGTTGTAGGCCACCACGGCAGGGATGGCTGCAAAGAGGCCAATGGCGGTGGCAACCAGAGCCTCTGCAATGCCCGGGGCGACCGCTGCGAGCGTGGCCTGCTTGACATTGGCCAGGCCTCGAAACGAATTCATGATGCCCCAGACCGTTCCGAACAGACCGACATAGGGGCTCACCGATCCGGCCGAGGCCAGGAAGGCCAGCTGGGATTCGAGATCGTCCATTTCGCGCTGATAGCTGGCCCGCATGGCGCGCCGCGCCGCTTCCAGCAGAGCACCGGAGTCGGTGGGTCGCTGCTGGCGCATTTTGATCGCCTCTCGCATGCCCGCCTCGAAGATGCGGGCCAGAGGGCCCTGTTTGCCACGCTGGGTGCTGACCCGTTCGAGCAGGGCGTTGAGTTCGGTACCGCGCCAGAACTCGGCCTCGAAGGCATTGGTGGCCTCGCGAGCCGCGCGGATCTGAAAGAGCTTGCGAAAGATGATGGTCCAGGACGCGATGGAGATCGCGACCAGGCCGGCCATCACGGCCTGAACCAGCAGGCTGGCATTGAGCACCAGCGAGAGGATGGACATGTCGTGGTTCACTGCGCGGGCTTCCTTGATGGGATCAGTTCAACCAGGACCAGGCCAGCCCCAGCAGGACGATCGCGATTGCCACAGCGGCCGCGAAACGCATCGGGGCCTGGCGGCGGAATTCATCGGCGTCGAATTTCTCGGCGAGCACCAGACCCATGAGCAGGCCGCCCGCGAGTCCGCCGAGGTGGGCCGCATTGTCGATGAAACCGACAATGAAGCCCATGATCAGGGAATAGCCAACGAAGCCCAGCATCGAGGAGCGCATCGAACGCACCAGCTCGGCGGGCAGCTTGTTGGGCTTTGTGAAGATCGCAGCGAGCAGACAGCCCACCACGCCGAAGATGGCGCCCGAGGCTCCGATGGAGACGGATCGGCTTGCTGCGAAAAAAAGGCTGGCCATGGAGCCGGCCAGACCCGCGACCAGATAGATCGTGAGCATCTGGATGTTGCCGTAGAAGCGCTCGGCCAGCCGGCCGGTATCCCACAGGGCCCACATGTTGAAACCCAGATGAAGGATGCCGCCGTGCAGGAACATGGCAGTGACCAATCGCCAGGGCTGCTCGAGTGTCGCCGGCAGGTAGTTTCCGCCCCACTGCAGCAGCTGCTGTGGCTGAGGTGACAGGGGTGACAGGCCGTCGAGCAGGTTGAGCCCCCACACGCCGACATTGAGCGCGACCAGCAGGGTGGTGACCCAGGTGCGCGGCGTGGCCTCGACCAGTCGCAGCACGAATTCGCGGGGATCAACAGGGTCGCGCATCGGAGGGGTCAGGTTTCATCAAAGAGCTGACCCGAGCCGGACTGAGCGGGCGCAGCCAGACCAAAATGGCGCCAGGCAGCCGGGCTTGCGATCCGCCCCCTGGGGGTGCGTTGCAGGAACCCTTGCTGGATCAGGTAGGGCTCGAGCACGTCTTCGATGGTCTCGCGTTCTTCACCGATGGCGGCAGCAAGGTTATCGACACCCACCGGGCCCCCGGAGAACTTGTGGATGATGGCCTCGAGCAGGCGACGGTCCATGGTGTCCAGGCCGATCGGATCGACATCAAGCATGGTGAGTGCCGCATCGGCCACGGCCGCATCGATATGGCCCGAGGCCTTCACCTCGGCGTAATCACGCACCCGACGCAGCAATCGGTTGGCAATACGAGGGGTGCCGCGTGCGCGTCGCGCAATTTCGCGGGCGCCGCCTTCATCGATGGGGGCCTGCAGCAGACCCGCCGAACGGGTCACGATGCGGGTGAGATCGGCGACGTCATAGAACTCGAGCCGCGCCACGATGCCGAAGCGATCGCGCAGCGGGTTGGTCAGCATGCCTGCGCGCGTGGTGGCGCCCACCAGGGTGAACGGCTGCAGATCGAGCTTGATCGAGCGGGCAGCAGGCCCTTCGCCAATCATGATGTCGATCTGAAAGTCCTCGAGCGCGGGATAGAGGATTTCTTCAACGACCGGACTGAGACGGTGAATCTCGTCGATGAAGAGCACATCGTTTTTTTCGAGATTGGTGAGCAGGGCGGCCAGGTCACCCGGACGCTCCAGCACCGGCCCGGAGGTCTGGCGCAGGTTCACGCCCATCTCGGCCGCAACGATATGCGCAAGCGTGGTCTTGCCAAGACCCGGGGGGCCGAACAGCAGCAGGTGGTCGAGGGCCTCGCTGCGCTTGCGCGCGGCACTTACGAAAATTTCGAGCTGTTCGCGCACGCGGGGCTGGCCGACGTAATCCGCCAGCGCCTTGGGACGCAGGGCCCGTTCAAGGGCCTCTTCCGAGGGTGATACCGCGGCTGGCGCGATCAGTCGGTCGTGTTCGATCATGGACGTCTCATGCCCGCGCCAGTTGTTTCAGGGCCAGCCGAATGCCATCGGACACCGGCGTGCCAGCCGGCACCTGGCGTGCCGCGACGGACGCCTCGCGTTCCGAGTATCCCAAGGCCAGCAGCGCGCGCAGAATGTCGGCCGCATGATCCCCTTCGGCCGGGGCAAGGCCTGCATCGGCCCTTCCGATCGCCTGGGCAAAGCGCCCCTTGAGTTCCAGCAGCAATCGCTCGGCGGTTTTCTTGCCAATCCCCGGCACCTTGACCAGTCGTCCCGACTCCTGAAGCGCGACGGCCTGGGCCAGTTCGCCCACACTCAGCCCCGAGAGCACGGCGAGCGCCATGCGCGGACCGATGCCCGAGACACGGATGAGTTCACGAAAGGCACTGCGCTCATCCGCGCTCAGAAAACCATAGAGCAGATGGGCATCTTCCCGAACCACAAGATGCGTGAGCAGGGTGACCCGTTCCCCAAGGGATGGCAGGTCATAGAAGGTGCTCATGGGCACGTCAAGTTCGTAACCCACGCCCCCCACATCCACCAGAACCTGAGGGGGCTCCTTGCCGAGCAGCGTGCCAGAGATGCGACCGATCATGAGGCCTTCAGTCTACCCCGGCGGACCTGCTGGCCGTGGGCATGGGCATGGCAGATCGCACAGGCCAGTGCATCGGCCGCGTCCCGGGACGGCTCGCCGGGCAGGGCGAGCAGTCGGGTCACCATCGCCTGCATCTGTTCCTTGCTGGCCCGGCCGTATCCCACGACGGCCTGCTTGAGCTGCAATGCGGTGTACTCGGCCACCGGAAGCCCGCGGGTGGCGAGTGCGCACAGTGCTGCCCCTCGCGCCTGTCCGAGCAGGAGCGTGCTTGCCGGGTTCACATTGACGAAGACCTTCTCGATGGCACTGGTATCGGGACGGGTCTGTTCGATGACCGCCTGCACCTGGGTGAAGATCACCGCCAGCCGGCTCGCAAGCTCGCCCTCCGGAACACGGATCACACCTGAGCTCACATAGAGCAGGCGCCCGCCTGGCAGGGCGTCGATCACACCGAAGCCAGTCACGCGCAGACCAGGGTCGATCCCCAGGATACGTTGGCGCGCAGACGATGTCGCCGCGCCGCGGGCCGCAGGGCCCCCGACCGGCAGATCAGTGCCTGAAATGGCGCACTCCGGTGAAGACCATGGCCACCCCGCGCTCGTCGGCAGCTGCGATGACTTCATCATCCCTGACCGAGCCACCGGGCTGAATGACCGCTGTGGCGCCTGCATCGACCACGACATCCAGACCATCACGGAAGGGAAAGAAGGCATCCGAGGCGACCGCCGAGCCGATCAGACTGAGCCCGGCATGCTCTGCCTTGATGGATGCGATGCGAGCCGAGTCGATCCGGCTCATCTGGCCTGCCCCTACCCCCAGGGTTTGTCCCTGACCGCAGAAGACGATCGCATTGGACTTCACGAACTGAGCGACCCGCCATGCAAAGAGCAGGTCCTGCATCTGTGTCGGGGTGGGCGCCTTGCGGGTGACCACCCTCACATCGGCTTCGGTCAGTCGATGTTCGTCGGGGGACTGGACCAGCAGGCCGCCGCCCACGCGCTTGAGATCGAAGCGGTTGCTCGCGCTGGCCAGCGGAATTTCGAGCAGACGAACATTCTGTTTGCCGGCGAAGGCGCGGCGAGCGCCCTCATCGTAACCGGGGGCGATCAGAACCTCGACAAACTGTTTGGCAACCTGCTCGGCGGTGGCGCCATCGAGCGGGCGATTGAAGGCGATGATGCCGCCAAAGGCCGAGGTCGGATCGGTACTGAAGGCCTTTCGATAGGCGGCCGTCAGGTCCTCTGCCACCGCAACCCCGCAGGGATTGGCATGCTTGATGATCACGCATGCGGGCTCGTCGAAAACCTTGACGCATTCCCAGGCGGCGTCGCTGTCGGCAACATTGTTGTAGGACAGCTCCTTGCCCTGAAGCTGTCGGTAATGTGCAAGAGCTCCCTCAGCCGGGGCCGCGTCACGATAGAAGGCCGCGCTCTGATGCGGATTTTCGCCGTAGCGCATGCCCTGAAGCTGCTCGAACTGCAGGGTGAAGGTCTGCGGATAGGGTCCGGGGGCGTCGCCACCCTGACGCGGCGCGCCGGGCGCGGTACCCAGGTAATTGGCAATCGCCCCGTCGTACTGGGCCGTGTGCGCGAAGACCTTCCTGGCGAGCTCGAAGCGCAGTGCATCGCCCACGCCGCCGTTGCTGCGCAGATCGGCCAGGACCCTTGCATAGTCGCCCGGATCGACCACGACCGCCACGCTGGCATGGTTCTTTGCTGCCGCACGCAGCATGGCAGGACCGCCGATGTCGATGTTCTCGATGGCCAGATCCAGCGTGCAATCGGGCCGGGCGACAGTCTGCTGAAAGGGGTACAGGTTGACGACCAGCAGATCGATGGTCTCGATTCCGTGTTCGCTGAGTGCCTGCATGTGGGCAGGAAGATCTCGCCTGGCAAGCAGACCGCCATGCACCCTCGGATGCAGGGTCTTGACCCTGCCATCGAGCATTTCCGGAAAGCCCGTGATGTCGGCGACATCACGGACTTCGAGCCCCGCATTGCGCAGCAGCTGGGCCGTTCCGCCTGTGGAGAGCAACCGGATGCCAAGGTCACGCAACTGCCGGGCGAGCTCGACCACGCCCTCCTTGTCGGAAACGCTGATCAGGGCCTGGGTGACTCGCTGCATGGAGGGGCTCCGGTGGGGCAGGGGAAAGAGAAGGGAATGTCGCTGGAAGGTTCGGTGACGCGTCGGGTTTGCAGCGGTCGAATCAGAGCAGGCCGTGATGTTGCAGCTTCTTGCGCAGGGTATTGCGGTTGATGCCGAGCATCTCGCTCGCTCTTAGCTGATTGCCCTGGGCATGCTTCATGACCACTTCGAGCATGGGACGCTCCACGGCATCAAGCACCATGTCATAGATCGCGCTCGGGCGCGAACCCTCCAGGTCGATGAAGTATTTCTCGAGATTGCGGGTGACCGCCTCGTCAATGGACAGCGATTTCATCTTGGGATGCACACATGAATTCATCGAGCAGAGCCAGCTGCTGCTCAGGATCGTCGGCACGGTTGACCGAGTCGAGCAGACCACGGGCATCGATGCCCGTTCGATCCGCCCAGTGCCCGACATACCAGCCGATATGCTTGCGCGCGATGCGCGGCCCCATCACGGGGCCATGAAACGAATAGTGGTCCTCGAGATGCTCACGAAGGACCTGACGGATCTCCGCCAGCCCGGGGTCGGGCAGAAGTTCGCCGTGTTCCAGAAAATGCGCCACCTTGCGGTACAGCCACGGGTTGCCCTGACCTGCACGACCGATCATCACGGCATCGACCCCGGTCCGGGCCATGACCCAGGCGGCCTTGGCCGGGGTGTCGATATCGCCATTGGCCACCACCGGAATGCTCACCGCCTGCTTGACCTCGGCGATGGTGTCGTACTCGGCCTGTCCCTGAAATGCGCAGGCCCGGCTGCGCCCATGCACCGTGATCAGTGCCGCGCCAGCGCATGCCATGGCGCGTGCAAGCGCCACCGCATTGGGCCGGGTCCGGTCGATGCCGGTGCGCATCTTGACTGTGACCGGCACATCGACGGCCCGGACCACCGATTCGACAATCTGCAGTGCCAGGGACTCATTGCCCATGAGCGCCGAGCCAGCGGCCACGTTGCAGACCTTTTTTGCCGGACAGCCCATATTGATATCGATGACCTGCGCGCCGCGATCGACATTGAAACGCGCCGCTTCGGCCATCATCTGCGGATCGGCACCCGCGAGCTGAACAGCGACGGGCCCGGGCTCCCCGGCATGATCGATGCGCCTGGAGGTCTTGACCGTTGCCCAGAGCTTGGGGTTGGATGCCGCCATTTCGCTGACCGCATAGCCCGCACCCAGCCTGCGGCACAGCCGCCGATAGGGGCGATCGGTCACGCCGGCCATGGGCGCAACGAAGACCGGGTTGGGCAGGCGGTAGGGCCCTAGGAACATGACGCTGCAGGGACAAAAAGCGGGGAGGCGGATTCTAGCGAAAAACCCCTTGCCTAAAAAGCAGGCAGTTCAATCACAGGGCTCAGCGCAGTCCGAACATGAGGGTCCGGGCGAGGGTCCGGCGTGCCGGACCCACCATGTCCAGCGCGCCGAGAAAGAGCGATTGAAAAGGCCTCGCTGCGGTCCAGCCAAAGCTGCTCGCCATCAGGTCGGTCAGTCCGATCAGGCCATCACGATCACGCCGGCGCATGGCGCCCCATGCCGATACGGCGCCAAGGGATGATTGCCCGGTGCGCCAGCACTCGCCGAGTTGCTCGGCCAGTTCGAAGGCGTCACGCAGGCCAAGGTTCAGGCCTTGACCCGCAACCGGGTGCAGGGACTGAGCGGCATTGCCGATCCAGATCTCGGTTCCCAGTGCGATCTGTTGACGTGCCTTGCGCACCAGCGGGACGGCCTGTCTGGGACCCTGCACCACAAGGGGCCCCAGACGCCTGCCAAAGGCCTCCTCAAGCTCGCGCGACAGTTCGGTGTCATTGGCAGCGAGCCGCCGTTGCGCATGCTCCGGCTGATCGCACCACACCATCGCCCAGCGCCCCGGCTCTGGCAGGGGTAACAGCGCCAGAGGACCTCTGGGCGTAAACCGTTCATGCGCAGTGCCAGGCGCGTCGGCAGGCGCAGCCGGGGCATGCACCTCTGCAAGCAGGGCAAGCTGGTCAAACTCCCGGGCACGGGCCTGCGGTCCCGGATCGCCGTCGGCGTGAATCTGCAGGATCCCGTCGGTTCCGAGGGCATCCTGGGCGGGCGGTGAAGACCAGACATGAGCCAACGCAGCCTGGCGCAGGCTTGCCAGCACGGCCGGATAACGCATGACCGCCCCGAGTGCAGGCACGCCGAGTTCATCGGCACGAATCAGGGTCCTGCCCAGATGGCCTTGCATCGAGACTTCGACCGTGCGGATCCTGCCCCCATCGGGGCGGCCACAGACCCGGTCGAGCAGCTGCAGGCTGCCTTCGGAGAGGGCCAGGATGCGCTGATTGAGAATTGCCGGAATGTCCTGCGTCCAGGAGTCCAGTTGAATCACCCGGGACGGCACGCCCCTGCGAACCAGAAAAAGCGCGCAAGCCAGCGCGACCGGACCGCTGCCATGCAAGCGCACCCAGGCGGCCGCGCTGCTGGAGCCCTCTGCAGGCCTATCCGCGGCTAAATCAGTCATGGCCACAGCTGCCGGTCGATCGAGGAAGAGACATGACGGATCGAACAGGTCCGCCGCTTAACCTGGGCGTCCTTCGCGCATCAGTGCTTCGATGTCGTCGGCCCTGACCGGCACATCCCGGGTGATCAGCATGCAGCCTTCGGGTGTCAGCACCGCATCGTCCTCGATACGGATGCCGATGTCATGAAACGCGACCGGCAGATCTTCTGCAGCACGGACGTAAATTCCTGGTTCGATGGTCAGCACCATCCCGGGGCGCAGGATGCGCCAGGGCTTTTCGGCGCCTTCGGTGGGCACCGGCTCTCCCGGTTCGCGATATTCCCCGCAGTCATGGACGTCCATGCCCAGCCAGTGACCGGTGCGGTGCATGTAAAAGCGCCGGTAGCTACCGGACTCGAGCACGCCATCCAGCGAACCCTGCAGCAGTCCGCAGTCGATCATGCCCTGGGCGAGCACACGTGTGGCCGCATCATGCGGTTCATTGAATCGGTTGCCGGGGCGGGTCGCCTCGATGGCTGCGGACTGGGCAGCGAGCACGATGTCATAGAGCATGCGCTGCGGTCCGCTGAAGCGGCCGTTGACCGGGAAGGTCCGGGTGATGTCGGAGGCATAGCCGTCGAGTTCACAGCCGGCGTCGATCAGCAGCAGATCGCCATCACGCAAAGGCGCGGTGTTGTCACGATAGTGCAGGACGCAGGCATTCGGGCCGGCTGCGACGATGGAGCCGTAGGCGGGCGCAGGCGATCCATGCCGCCTGAACTCATAGAGAAGCTCGGCCTCGACTTCGTATTCGACCATGCCTGGGCGGCAGGTCTGCATGGCCCGACGGTGCGCCCGGGCCGAGATCAGGCCGGCGCGCGACATGATCTCAAGTTCGTGCTCGTCCTTGACCAGTCGCATCTCGTCGAGCAGTCCGTGCAGGTCGTATGCGGCATGAGGCGCAGCGATCCCGGCTCGGGCCTGCGCCCTCACCGCATTCAGCCAGCGCTGAATGTCGGCATCGGTCTGCGCGGTCGAACCGAGGGGTGAAAGAGTGCAGGCCGATTTGCGAGCAGGCCGGTCATGCGCTGGTCGAGTTCGCCGATCGAACAGGCGTCATCGAAGCCGAAGCGCTCGCATGCGGCGGCCGGACCGAAACGGAAGCCATCCCAGATTTCCCGCTCTTCGTTCTTGTCCCGGCAGAACAGGATCGATCGCTCCTCATCATCGGTTGCGACCAGCACGAGTACCGCCTCGGGCTCGGGGAAGCCTGTGAGGTAATGGAAGTAGCTGTCACTCCGGTAGGGATAGTGCGCATCACGATTGCGGATGACCTCGGGGGCGGTGGCCAGTACGGCCACACCGCCTCCAAGTTGTCGCATCTTTTCGGCCAGACGTTTGCGGCGAAGGGCATGAACCTGCACGGCACGGGCTCCAGTGTCTGAAATCAGTCGAGGTTGGGTCATGGGGGCATTCGGGACGCCGATCGGACATCAGGCGTTCAGGCGTTCAGGCGTCCATTGTGCTCGCAGTTGGATCAGACGTTCGACCGTACCCACGTCACTCCAGGCGCCTGCATGATGCTCGCCGAGCGCCTGACCCTGAATCATGGCCTGTCTGAGCAAGGGTGCCAGGGGTGCGCGCGTCCCGGGCGCGACAGAGGCAAACAGCGCAGGCTGGTACACACCAATGCCCGAAAAAGTCAGACGCCGAAAATAAGAGGGCGCACTGCCTGCAACGCTCAGCTGGCCTGATTGAAGATCGAAGTCCCCCTGTGGATGCTGCTGCGGATTGTCGACCATGACACAGGCGCACAGGGCGTTGAGCGCCAGCAGCCGCTCACCCAGTGTCTGTGCGCGCCTGACATCCCAATCACACCAGACATCCCCGTTGATCACCAGAAAAGGCGAAGGCCCCAGGTGTTGCAGGGCCTTGGCAATCCCGCCCGCAGTCTCGAGTGCCTGATCCTCATGGGAGTGCAGGAGACGGATTCCCCATGCGCTGCCATCGCCCAGCCTCTCGACAAGCTGCTCTCCGAGCCAGGCATGGTTCACCACCACTTCCCTGAATCCGGCCCGCGCCAGGCGCTCGAGGTGCCAGGCGATGAGGGGCTTGCCACCGACCTCGAGCAGCGGCTTGGGCATGTGGTCGGTGAGCGGGCGCATGCGCTCGCCACGACCGGCGGCCAGGATCATGGCCCGCATGCTCTTCTCCTTGCCTCAGAAGGTATGCCCAACCCGGTGCTCAGTGCCGCTGATCCGATCCAGCAGGGCCGCCAGCGGGGTCAGGTCGATGTAACGCCGTGCGACCGACTGGGCGTAGTTCATCACACGCGGGCAGTCGCCCAGGTATCCGGGTTTGCCGTCTCGATGACACAGGCGCGCAAAGATGCCGAGCACCTTCAGGTGACGCTGCAGGCCCATCCATTCGAAGTCGCGATAGAAGGCGCCAAAGTCGTCCGCCACGGGCAGCCCGGCCTTGCGCGCCCGCTCCCAATGCCGGATACACGCATCGAGAACCTGCTCCTCGTCCCAGGCGATATAGGCATCGCGCAGCAGTGACACCAGGTCATAGGTGATGGGTCCGCTCACTGCATCCTGAAAATCGAGGATGCCCGGATTGCGCTCACCGGGCAGCAGCATGAGATTGCGGCTGTGATAGTCACGATGCACCGTGACCTGCGGCTGGGCCAGGGCACAGTCGACCAGCAGGCGCCTCGCCCGCTGGAATTCGTCGCGCTCGCGATCGGTCAGGGTCAGGCCCAGGTGGCGCTCGACATACCAGGGCACAAACAGATCGATCTCCCGTTCGAGCAGAGTGGCGTCATAGGGCGAGAAACGCGCCTGCCCGCCCGCCCGCTGCAAGGTCACCAGCGCCTCACTGGCTTCGCCGTAAAGGGCTGGCGCCGTGTGCTCGTCGAGCACCGCAAGGTAGGTCACCGAGCCGAAGTCTTCGAGCAGCAGGAACCCCTGGTCCAGGTCGCTGGCATGCACAGCGGGCACGGTGATGCCACTCGCCCGGAACTCGGCAGCTGCATGCAGAAAGGGGCGGCAGTCCTCCCGATCGGGGGGGGCATCCATCAGGATCGCGCTTCCAGCATCGAGCCCGGGGCTTTTGATTCTGAAATAACGTCTGAAGCTGGCATCGCCCGAGGCCGGTGCGATGGAACCCGGGTCGAGTTGCCACGAGGCGGGCAGCGCATCCAGCCAGTGCCTCAGTTGGTCGAGTCGTGCATCCATGTCGCCACCTATAATACGGGATGCCTTGCAAAGCCCGATCCATGCGCTTGTTCAGTGCTGCGTCAGCGCGCCGGCGAACGACCGCAGCCGCCGGATCACGCTGGATGTTTCGGGCTGGCCTTTGGCTGTTCCTGGCCTGCCCGATGGCATGGGCATCCTCAGGGGACGCTCCGGATCCGGGGCGGAACCCACCAGCGCAGGAACTCAAAACAGCCGTTCGCATGCCTCTGCGGCTGGAGACCGAACTCAGGGAGCAAAGCCTCACTGATCCCTCGCCCCGGCCGCTTTTTCTCAGGGGGGGATGGGCTCAGGGCCGCGTCGATCGGGACGTGACCCTCGAGGAGCGCGCCGAACTTCGACGCGGGTCGGTCGCGATCCGGGCGGATCGGCTGACCCGCTACGATGCTGACGATGAAGTGATTGCGGTGGGCGATGTGCGGATCAGGCATGGCGCACAGATCGCAACCGGCCCGCGCCTTCAGCTGAGCCTCGATGCCATGACCGGCCGGATGGAGTCACCCAGGGTGCTCATGCCTGCCAGCGGAGCGGTGGGTCGCGGCAGTCTGCTCGAGTTCATCGATCGCCATCGCGCGGTCATGCGCGATGCCTTCTACACCTCATGTCGGCCCGACGATCCCGACTGGATGCTCAAGGCACGCGAAATCACGCTGGACGAAACGGCCAACGAGGGTGTTGCGCGGGGCGCGACGCTGTACTTCAAGGATGTGCCGGTCATGGCCTTGCCCTGGCTGGGTTTCGGGCTGACCGATGAGCGGCGAAGCGGCTTCATGGCCCCGATGCTGGCGCAGTCGAGCAGGCTTGGTGCTGAGGTGCGCGTGCCCTACTACTGGAACATCGCCCCCAACCGGGATCTGCTCTGGTCAGCGAACCTCAGCGCCCGCCGAAGCCTGCAGGTTTCGGGCACAGCGCGCACGCTCGATACCTTCGGCATGAGCACGACGATTTTCGAGATCACGCCCTACGATCCGGTGGTCCAGGACAGTCGGTGGATGCTCAACAGCACGGGCACGGCCAACCTGGCTGGCTGGGCAAGTGGCTGGACGCTCAGAGGGGTGTCCGATGACAACTACTTTGTCGACTATGCGCGCAGCATCGCGCAGAGCGCCGATCGAAGCCTGCCGCGTACCGCTTTCATGGCCCGGGGCTGGGGCGACTGGACCCTGCGCCTGGGGATGCTCCAGCACCAGAACATCCTCGAGGCCCGCAACGCCCCCCCGTACGACAGGCTGCCGCAGATCACCCTGAATCACGCGCGACGTGATCTGAGCGGGCTCGACCTTCTGACCACAGTCGATCTGAGCCAGTTCCAGCGCAGGCTCGCAGGAACCGCCGAGGGGTGGCGCATGACGGTCCATCCTTCAGCGTCCTACCAGCTGGGAAGCCCCTTCTGGTTCGTCACCCCCAAGGTCGGAGCCCGGCTCTCGGCCTATCAGCTCAGCGCCAACCCTGCAGGTGCCACCGAGCTGAACCGGGCTATTCCGACCCTGTCGGTCGATTCGGGGCTGGTCTTCGAGCGGTCCGCCCGACTGGCGGGGCAGGCCATGACCCAGACCCTGGAGCCACGCCTGTTTTATGTGAGAACGCCGTATCGCGATCAATCTGCGATTCCGGTATTCGACTCTTCAGTGATCAATCTGAATTTCGCGTCCCTGTTCAGCGAGAACGTCTACGCAGGCAGTGATCGGGTCGCCGATGCCAACCAGCTGACACTGGGGGCGGTCTCCCGGTTCATCCAGACCGATACCGGTGTTGAACGACTGCGCCTGGCCGCGGGCCAGCGCTTCTATTTTTCGCCGCAACAGGTCACGCTGCCTGGCGTGAGCCCCAGAACGGATACCCGATCCGATCTGCTCCTGGCGGTGGCGGGCGGCATCGCCGCAGATCAGTTTCTGGATGCCGCGGTGCAGTTCTCGCTCAGCGAAGGTGCAGTGCCCAGGGCAGGGATCTCCTGGCGCTGGTGGCCCAACTACGACCATCTGCTCAATGTTGCACTGCGCTATCAGTCCAGGGACTACGCGCAGCTTGACACCTCCTGGCGCTGGCGGGTCAATGGCGGCTGGAGCTCGCTCGGACGACTGAACTACTCCCTGTTGAAGTTCGATGCCACTGCGGGCAATGTCCAGACCGTCGCGCCCCAGTTGATCGAGGGACTGCTCGGCTTCGAATATCAGGCGGACTGCTGGAGTGCCCGGTTTGTTGCCCAGCGCTTTCTGACGGCGAGCGCGCTTCGAACGACCACGGTTTTTCTGCAGTTCGAGTTCAATGGATTCGCCCGGCTGGGCATCGACCCCTTGGATATACTGTCTCGAGGCATTCCGGGCTACCGGCCTGCCCCCGCACGCCCGATTGGTGCATCACGCTTTCACGGTTACGAATGATGGCTTTTTCTGCCTCCTCGATGTCTGTCCTGACGGGCCTGTGCATCGCACTGGTCACATCGCAGGTCTGCACCTCGGCCATGGCCTCCACCGCCCGGATGGCAGATCGCATCGTGGCTGTTGTCAATGCCGAGGTGATCACCGAAACCGAGCTCAATGCCCGCAGCGAGGCGGTGCGGCGTCGCATTCTGCGTGAGGGGGGCGCGCCACCGCCCCAGGAGGAGTTGCGCGAGCAGGTCCTCGAAAAACTGGTCACCGATTCGGCAAGGATGCAGGCCGCACGAAGCGTGGGAATCAACATCGATCCCACCACCATCGATCGCACCATGGCACGGCTGGCCTCCGAAGCAGGACGCAGTCTGTCCGAGTTTCAAAAGGAAGTGACGGCCGAGGGCATCCCGATGGAAGTCTTTCGCCAGGAGCTTGCGGTCGAGCTTGCGATGAACCGGGTGCGAGAGCGTGACATCGACTCGCGCATCCAGGTCTCCGAGGCCGAAGTTGATGCCTGGCTGGAAGAACAGAAAACAGCGGTCCCCCAGATCAATCTCGCGCAAATACTCGTACCGGTTCCGGAGGGGGCGCCTGCCGAAGCATGGGCACGCGCCGGAGAGCTCGCGGCCAGAATTGCTCGGGGCGCGCGCGCTGGAGCGGATTTCAATCGTATCGTTACGAGTCTGAGCGCGACCGGTGAGCGGGTCTCGGGCGGATCGCTCGGG
>JBMSOD010000014.1:0-27256 GCA_049422085.1 Burkholderiaceae bacterium | reverse complement strand
GCATAGGTCAGGGCATCGCCAGGCTGATCCGAAATCTGATGCAAGCCCTCGTGGGCAAAGCCGCGACTGTGAATCAGGGTATAGGGCTTGCCACTGGCACGGGCCAGGTCTTCGGACACGATCATGAGCGCGACCGCGCCGTCGGCTCGCCCGGGAACCTCCAGCAGACCCAGGGGCTCCACGATGGGTCGTGCCTGCAGTACCTGTTCCAGGCTGATCGGCTCGCGATACTGGGCCAGCGGATTGGCGCAGGCGTGGGTCCGGTTCTTGACGGCAATGCTTGCAAGCGTTTCGCGCGCGACCCGGTACTCATGAAGATAGCGCTGGGCATCCATGGCGTACCAGGCAATCGGAACCGCACCAAAGACCGACTGAAAATCGACGTCTCCGGTCAGCCGGATGCTGTAGTCCAGATGCTGTGCCGTGGGAATGCCAGTCTCGAAATGCACGCCCACTGACAAGACGCAATCGGCCTGTCCGGAGGTGACCTGATGCAGGGCGGTGTCAAAGGCATGCCCACCTGTCATGCCGTTGCCCAGCACCTGGATCACCGTGGCTCGGGCCGCAATGCCGAGATGGGCCGTGAGAAAAGTATGAAAGTAGCCCTGACGCGTGTGATCGCCAGGATGGGCCACGACCACACCATCGATCTGTTCTTTAGACAAGCCGGCCATGGTCATGGCCTGCAGCACCACCTCGGTGGCGAGTTCGTGTTCGAGAATCTCCTGTCCTGGTGCGGCGCGCTGGTAGGTGCCCACCGGCACAGCCCCATGGCCCAGGATGGCAGCCCGACGCATCATGTGCCGCGCCGCACAACAATGCCTTCGCGCTCACGATCCCACAGCTGCGCACGACGGGCCTGGGCATCCTGTTTGAGCTTGTACTTCTCGATCTTCTCGGTCGCGGTCTTGGGCAACTCGGCAAGAAATTCCACGAAGCGCGGCACCATGTAGTAGTTCATGTGCTCGATGGAAAAGTGCACTACCTCGTGCGGACTGAGGCGCTGTCCGGGCTTGAGCACCACATAGACCATCACCTCGTCTTCGCTCATCTCGGAAGGCACCGGGATGGCTGCGACCTCCAGGATGGCCGGGTGCCGCGAGAGGATCAATTCAACCTCGTAGGCCGAGATGTTTTCGCCGCGCCGGCGGATGGCCTCTTTCTTGCGGTCGATGAAGTAGAGATAGCCATCGGCATCGAGATAGCCGCGATCACCGGTGCAGAACCAGCCATCGATGAAGGCCTGGGTGGTCTGTTCGGGCATCTTGTAGTAGCCCTTCATCATGCTGCCGGCATGCATCGGGCGTACCTGGATCTCACCCACCTCCCCGGGTGGGAGCACATGGCCGTCATCGTCTGCAATGCGGACCTGCGAGGCTCCCCTGGCCGAACCCGCCGACCCAAGCTTGTCTTCGCGGTCATTTGGGACGAAGACGGTCACGCCGTAGTTTTCGGACATGGCAAAGAGCGAGGTGACCGCCACGCCGTAACGCTCGCGCAAGACCGTATACAGATCGCGCGTCATGGGCACGGCCATGATCTGTCGCAACTGATGATCGCGATCCTGCGGACCCGGGGGCAATTGCAGCAGGATGTTGGTCATGGCCCCCAGCGAGTTGAACTGGGTGGCACCGGTCTCCCGGATTTCGTGCCAGAAGTGGCTTGCAGAAAACCTGGGCGACAGCGCAAAGGTGGCCTCGGCCCACAGCGCGGCCGTGCAGGAGTACCAGAGCGCATTCACATGAAAGAGCGGCAGGCAGGCATAGATGACGTCTTGCGGCACGTACCCATACTCGGCACTGATGGCGCGCCCGACGCCCAGGCCCTGGGAGTGCGGACACAGCACCCCCTTTGAGGGGCCGGTGGTGCCCGAGGTGTAGACGATCAGATGCGCGTCGTCATGGCGTACTGCCTCAACCGGTGGAGCGGTATCGTTCTCGGATTCAATCGCGTGCAAGGGAACCCGTTGCGCCTGGGGCACACGGGCCTGAAAGGCCTCGCCGGGCAGGTCGCCCTTGAAGATCCAGGTCGTCACCTTGCTCACCTGGGGTGCGATTGCCGTGACCCGGTCCGTCCATTCGCTGTCGAGCACCATCATCACGGCATCGGACTGCTGCAGGAAGTACTGCAGCATGTCGCCTTTGGCCGCGGTGTTGAGCGGCACGGCGACAGCGCCCAGCTTTACGAGCCCCCAGACCACCCATAAAAACTCCGGGCAGTTGGGCAGCATGACCGCCACATGATCCCCGTGCCGGATGCCCCGGGCCGCAAAGCCATGGGCATAGCGGTTGGTGATGCGCTCGAGATCGGCATAGCTGTACGACTGGCCCTGCCAGAGCAGAAAGGTGCGATCAGGAATGCGTCTGGCCTTGTCGGCCAGCACGCGTCCGATGGTGCGCTGCTCCAGGGGATAGTCGGGCACCGGCCCTTCAGCACGCAGGGCCGCTGGATGGGTCATCGGGAGCGGCCCCATGGCTGGAGCAGACGGTGTCACTGCGCGTCGGGCCTGAAGAAGGGCATCATGCGCCCCTCGTCCGAGGCCTGAAAACTCACGCGCACCGGCATGCCGATCTTCATGGCTTCGGGCGCGACCTCGATCAGGTTGGTCATCAGGGTCGGGCCTTCAGCCAGTTGAACATAGGCGAGGGTGTAGGGCGGAGAGGCGCGCCGTGCCGTGCTGAACGCATAGAGCGTGCCGCGGCCGCTGGCTTCGATCCAGCGCAGACGGGTGCTGCCGCACAGCGGGCAGATTGCGCGCGGATACCAGTGCGGCTTGTGGCAGTCCTCGCAGGTATTGAGCATCAGACGGCCCTGGGCGGCACCCTCCCAGAAGGCCCGGGTCTCGGGAAAGGCGGAGGCAAAGGGGTCTTTTTCGAAGCCCGCTGCCGCGTTGTCTTGCGATGCTGTGGTGTTGGCCTGATTCATGGGGTCACTCCCGCTCGAGGATCACGGTGGCATGGGCATGGCCCGGTCCGAGCACCAGACCCGGACCGGCGGCCAGGGCGAGCCTGCAGTCCTTGACCTGCACGGCCGGATGCGCTTCACCGCGCAGCTGGCGTACTGCTTCGATGGCTTTGGTGATCCCGCCGCGGTTCATGGGATGGTTGTTGCAAAGGCCCCCTCCATCGGTATTCCAGGGCAGCTTGCCCACTCCTGAGATCAGGTTGCCATCGGCCACGAAACGACCGCCTTCGCCCTTGGCGCAAAATCCAAGATCCTCGAGCTGGGCAATCACCATGATCGTGAAGTTGTCGTAGACCGAGGCGTAATCGATGTCCGCCGGAGTGACCCCCGCCTCAGCGAAGGCGGCCGGGCCGGAACGTTCGGCGCCGGTCCGGGTGATGTCGAGATAGCCGCCCTGGGTGGTGTTGAGGGTCTGAGCGCAGCCGATCACCTTGACCACCGGACGCTTGAGGCTGCGGGCGATCTCGGGGCGGGTGAGCACCAGCGCGCCGCCGCCATCGGTGATGACGCAGCAGTCGAGCCGCCGGATCGGATCCGAGATGACCGGCGAGGCCATGACTTCTTCCACCGTGACCGGCGTGCGCAGCAAGGCATTCGGATTGTGCTGGGCATGCTGCGACGCCGCGACCTTGACCCAGGCCAGCTGCTCAAGGGTGGTGCCGTACTCGTGCATGTGCCGCTGCATCATCATTCCGTAGATGCCGCCGATGGTCCATTTGAAGCTCGACTCCCAGACCGCCTCGGGGCGGTCCACGGGCGGTGCACGGAAGGCTGTGCCGGTGGCCTGACCACTTGAGCGCGGCTTGCCAGCCAGCGTGATCAAGGCAACCGAGCAATGCCCTGCGGCGATCGCGGCTGCGGCATGTTCGATATGAGCCAGGTAGGAACAGCCGCCTGACTCGGTGCCGTCGTACCACTTGAGCTTGAGACCGAGATAGTCGGCCATGTAGAGCGGGCTGCCTCCGGGGGCGTCGCCTGCGCAGAAGTAGCCGTCGACATCGCTCAGACTCAGGCCAGCGTCCTGCAGCGCGCCCACAGCACTTTCAGCATGTAACTGAGCGACGGATTTATCCGGCGCAAGCCGGGTCGGATGTTCGTAGGCGCCTGCGATGCAGGCGCGGGCCTGGATGCTCACTGCGGGGTCTCCCTGGGTTCTGAAGCGGATGCGACGGTTTGATCGAAGGACGCATCCAGGACTGGATTGTGGGCCGCTTGTGGCATTGCGCCAAAAACGCCCGCCCTTGATCTGAAATTCAAGCCTGGAAGATGCGCCCAGTACGGCTGGTGCTGATGAGCGCCGATCCGACAATCAAGAGCATGCCCAGCGCGGCCACCCAGCCGCTGATTTCGGTCTGCCCTTTCTTTTTGAGACCGATGCGCCCGCTGAGGGATCGGTAGACCCGCGTCAGTGCGTCCTGATCGCTGATTGCGAAATACTCGCCCCCGGTGATCTGTGCAAGGTCACGCAGGGTTTTCTCCTCGAGCCTGACACGGGCCGACACGCCTTCGCTTCGCAGCACCACACCCTGGGTTGTACCGATGCCGACCGTGTAGATACGAAGCCCCCAGAGCTGGGCGATCTCAGCCACCTTGCGGGGATCTGCGCCCACGTTGCTGTCCCCATCGGCCAGAACCACCATGATGGCGTCGCGACGCGAGCCTGGTTCGACCGGCGGATCAGGCCGCTCGAAGGGCTCGCGGCGAGCCCCAGGGATGCTGTTGCGCCTGGACACGCCGGTCACCAGGGCCTCCACATCGATTTTTGCCTCGGGCAGGGCCTCGGCCAGACCCACCGCCAGACCACTGCCCAGTGCACTTCCAGGTTGCAGGGCCAGACGTCCGAGCGCTGCGGCAAGGGCCTCGCGATCACGGGTGGCCGCCTGCAGAAGACTGGCATGGGCTGACAGGCCCACCAGGGCAGTGGATGCGCTGGCCGGCATGGCATCGATCAGTCGACGGGCGCTTTGGCGGGCGACCTCGATCCGACTCGGCTGGACATCATCCGCACGCATGCTGCCCGAGCTGTCGATCACGATGATCAGGCGATCAACCGGGGCCGGCATCCAGGTCTGAGCGCTCGGACGGGTCAGTGCCAGGACCAGCACCGTCATGCCCAGCACCAGAACCAGCAGGGGCAGGTGCGCCTGCTGCCGCTTCCAGCCAAAGACGAGCACGGCCAGCGGAACGATCAACAAGGTCAGGGCGAGGGGCCACTGCCAGTCGAGGCTTGCAAAGTCGGCCATCTTTCGCCTCAGGCCGCCCGTCGGCGGACCGCTTGCCGCATGCAGCGGGCCAGCGCTTCAAGTGCATTCTGGCCTGGATGCAGCGTGAACCAGCGGGCACCACTCGCCCGCAGGGCTTCATGAATCGAGGCTCGATGCGCCTGCAAGGCAGCCTCATAGCGGGTTCTGAACGCAGTGTCGTCCGCGTCGATCCAGAGCTGCTCACCCGTTTCGGCATCCTGCACCATGAAGTGTCCCGAGTCTGGAAGCGTCCACTCGCTGGGGTCCTCAAGATGGATGGCGATCAGGTCATGACGTGCTGCCAGCGCTGTGAGCCTGGGCTTCCAGCGATCTGGCGACAGGTCTGCCGAGAGAAAGTCCGACAGGACGATCATCAGGCTTCTCCTGCGCACCCCGGCGCCGACTTGGGCAAACAGTCGGGCAAGGTCGCTCTGGGGTCCGGAGGGCGGGGCGCGATGGGTCCTCAGGTGTTCGAGGGCCCGAAGCGCGTGACGCCGTCCGGCTCTGGCAGGCAGGTGGACTGCGGGCCGGTCTCGTCCGTCATCGATCCACACGCCGATCCGGTTGCTCCTCTGAGCCATGCTGTCGATGATGAGACCTGCTGTGGCCAGCGTTTGAGTCCGCTTGCTTGAACTGCCCAGGCCTGCATCCTGAGACGCGCTCAGATCGACCACCAGCCAGCAGCTCAGGTCGCGGTCCTCAAGGAGATGCCGCACCTGCAGCTCGCCACTTCGTGCAGATGCATTCCAGTCAATACGACGCACATCATCGCCGGGCTGATAGGGCGACAGATTGACCAGATCAAAGCCCGTGCCTCGAGCGGAACTGATGAATTCACCTTGCGACAGGCCCGGCATCCGCCTGATCAGGCGCCATCGCAGGGCTTTTGCACGCATCATCATGCTGGGGCCGAACGGATTCAGGCTGAGGTCAGGCTGGGTACAGGCACCGCGGCCACCAGATCCCGCACAAGGCTGTCGGTCCGCACATTGGTGGCCAGCGCCTCATCGCTCAGGCTGATCCGGTGGCGCAGCACATCGGCTGCGATGCTGGTGATGTCCTCGGGCAACACATAGCTGCGTGCACGAAGCGCCGCGAGCGCCCGAGCGGATTCAATCATCGAGATGCTTGCCCTTGGCGAGGCGCCATGCATGAGGAGAGGCGCGATGTCCTTGCGGCCAAAGGCTTCGGGTGATCGCGTGATGGCCGTGAGTCGGACGGCATGCCGGATGAGCACAGGGTCGACATAGATCTCCCGGCACAGGCGCTGCATCTCGAGCAGGCGAGTCACATCGAGGACGGGTTCAACCTGAATGGGCGGGCCGATCACCCGTTCGACCACCACGAATTCTTCATCCTGGCTGGGATAGTCGACGATCAGCTTCATCATGAAGCGATCAACCTGAGCCTCAGGCAGCGGGTAGGTGCCTTCAGTCTCGATCGGATTCTGGGTGGCCATGACCAGAAAGGGTCGTGGCAGCGCATGGCTGGTGCCGGCAATGGTGACCTGGCGCTCCTGCATGGCTTCGAGCAGGGCACTTTGGACCTTGGCGGGGGCCCGATTGATTTCGTCGGCCAGCAGCAGGTTGGCAAAGACCGGTCCGAGCATGGTCTGGAAGTCGGCTTTGGAGGGGTCGAAGATCCGGGTGCCGATGAGATCGGCGGGAAGAAGGTCAGGTGTGAACTGGATCCGTTTGAACTGACCCTGCAACACACGGGCCAGGGTATTGATGGTCAGTGTCTTGGCCAGGCCCGGCATGCCCTCGACCAGAAGATGGCCCTGGGCGAGCAGGGCAATCATGACCCGCTCGAGAAAAGCATCCTGTCCGACAATCAGGCGCTTGACTTCGAACAGGGCGCGCTCCATCTCGCTCGCCAGGCGGGTCACGGATTCGATCAGTCGCGGGTCTGTGGAGGGTGTGGTCTGCATGAGGGCTGAATCCCTTGAATGAGGTGGGCGTGTTGTCGGTGGCAGCCTGGTGTTCGCGACAGGGGCGTCATCAGAAGGGCGGCACACCCATCGCAGCGCCTGCGCTTTCGAGCGTGGTGGCAAAGCCGATGCCGATGAAGGTCCGGGTGCGTGCCGGGCTGTAGATCGCAGTCACGATCCCGACCACTTCACCCTGGCGGTTGACCAGCGGGCCCCCAGAACTTCCCGGGTTGGCAGCGGCGTCAAACTGGATCAATCCGGCCAGCCGTTGCTCCGATTCGGGGTCGACGAATTCCCGATTGAGCCCGGAGACCACGCCGGCGGTCACGCTGGGACCAATGCCGAACGGGAAACCGACCGCCACGACCTGATCGCCGGGCTGAAGAGTGCCGCTTCCTGAGAGAACGGCGGGCTGCAGATCGTCGGGAATGCGCTGCGGTCGCACGATGGCGAGGTCTTTGTCGGGAAAGACCTGCAGCACCTGAGCTGGGGACTCGCTGCCATCGAAGAAGGTCAGGGTCAGTCGGGCCCCTCGGGCAGCATCGGCCACCACATGCAGGTTGGTGAGGACCGTGCCGTCTTCCTTGATCACCACCCCGGAGCCGCTGCCAAGTTCGGTCTGCCGCCCCTTCCTGCTGGCTGAGGCGGGTGCATCAACACGCAGGTGCACCACCGAGGGAAGGATCTGTCGCGCTGCGCGTTCGGCTACCGACGGCAGATCCACCGATTCCAGGGCCTGAGCGAGGGTTCGATCGAAGGCGTCCCGGTTTTGGAAGCTGAGGGGCTGCTGCAGTCGTCCTGTTTTGGGATCAGGACTGGGCCGCACTGCGGCAGGCAAGACCGCCGCCGGCCCAAGACCCGCCTGCCACCAGAGCAGCATGCCGGCCCAGCTCAGGAGCGCACCGCCCAATGCCGAGAGCAGGATCAGTCCGAGGGGCCGGCCAAACCACGTCCTCAATGCTGAGCCGCGGTGTCGCAGCGCGGAAAGGATGGAGGCCAGAGAGGGCGGATGAAAAAGGCTAGGGCGCGGCATGATGCGGCATGATGAAACGCAGGCAGTTTCAACGTCATCTTGGCACGATCGTCTCCTTGCTGGCACGATGAGCCTTGGTTTTTTTGGAGGGACCCATGCGCTGGCTGGCCCCTGAGATGCTCTGGTCCCTGTTTTTGCTTCCGCTGCCTGTGATGTTCTATGTCTGGGCCTGGCGTCGTCGCAAGAAACAGGTCCTGGTTTTTTCGACCCTGCGGGTATTGCGCATGGCAAGCCCGCCGGGCGTGCGCTGGAAACCGCATCTGCCAGCCGCCTTGCTCTTGCTGGCCCTGGCGCTCGGGCTGATTGCCCTGGCCCGGCCGACGGCGACGATCGTACTGCCCACCGACCAGCGCAAACTGGTGCTGGCAATGGACGTCTCGCGCAGCATGCTGGCTCGCGATGTCGAGCCCAGCCGGATCGAGGCAGCCCAGTCGGCCTTGCGCGAGTTCATCGCCCAACTGCCGCGTGATGTTCGTGCCGGGCTGGTGACCTTTGCCGGCACCGCCCAGGTGGCCCAAGGCATCACCGATTCAAGAGAGGCCTTGCTGCAGGCGGTCGACCGGTTTGAATTGCAGCGCTCGACAGCGACAGGAAGCGGGCTGCTGATGGCCCTGAGTCTGCTTCGTCCCGAACTGGGGATCAATGTGGAGCAGGCCATCTACAACCCTTCAACCCTGAGCTGGCCGGAGCCCAGGCCTCCGGGTAGCGATGGTTCGGGAGCGATCGTGCTTCTCTCGGACGGCAGACGAACGACAGGACCGGATCCGGTCGCGATTGCCCAGCGCGCGGCAGATCTGGGGATCCGGGTCTATACCGTCGGCTTTGGGACGCCCAACGGCACCATCCCGGGGTATGAGGGCTATTCCTTCTTTGTGAAGGTCGACGAGGAAGCGCTCAAGGCGGTTGCCCGCATGACCGAGGGGGAGTACTTCTATGCTGCAAGCGCGCAGGATCTGGTTGCGGTCTATCGCAAGCTGCAGGGCAAGCTCGCGCTCGAGACACGAGAAACCGAGCTGTCGTTTGCCGCAGCAGGGCTCATGCTCTTCTTGACGGTGCTGGCCCTGGTATGGGCATCAAGAGGTTCGCGGCCGCGCCGGCTTGCGGTCTGAATATCGCTCGGGTTTACGATCGGTCTTGCGGTCGACATTGCGCTCGACATTGCGCTCGACACGACGATCGGAGGGCACTGGACCGGTCTGCCCTTGCGCTTCCTTGCGAGGGCCGCGGGGTGGCATCGGTTCGGTCGGATGTATCTTCAGCATCTGTCCGGCCACGCGGACCTTGACCAGGTGCTTGAGAATTCGCGCCGGCAGTCCTTCCGGAAGCTCCACGAGGCTATGCTGCTCCAGGACCCGGATACGACCGATCTGTCGGGCCTCCAGCCCGGCTTCATTGGCGATGGCGCCCATGAGATTGCCCGGTTTGGCGCCGTGAGCCTCTCCCACTTCAACGCGGAAGGTCTGCATTCCCGCGCCATTTGGCGTTGCGAACGGCCTGCTTGCAGGGGGTTTCTCGAAGACACGCTCGGGCTTGGCTTCTCTTGCCGCATATCCTGGTTTGGCAGGTCGTTCAGCTCGCGACGCTGGTGCACCGGACGCTGCGGGTGCACGGCTTGTACGAGGCATTGGTGCAGGGGCTGCAGCATCCTCGGCAGAGTCCAGCCCCTTGGCAAGCAGCAGGGGCAGCCCCCCGCGTGACATGCGGGCCAGCGCTGCAGCGATCTCGAGTGCGGGAACCCCATGCTCCTGCTCGTATTCGCTCACAATGGCCGCGAAGGCCTCAAGGCCTCCGGCGTCGATGGTTTCGGTGATGCGTTCCTTGAAGCGCGCAATCCGGACAGCGTTGACTGCCCGAATGGTGGGCAGCTCGAGAGGGGCAATCGGCTGTCGCGTGGCACGCTCGATGGCCTTGAGCAGACCGCGCTCGCGGGGCGTGACAAACAGGATGGCCTCCCCGCTGCGTCCGGCCCGCCCGGTGCGGCCGATGCGATGGGTATAGGTCTCTGCGTCGCTTGGCAGGTCGTAATTGATGACATGGCTGATGCGCTCGACATCCAGTCCACGCGCCGCCACATCTGTGGCCACCAGGATGTTGATTTCGCCTTCGCGCAATTGTGCAATGGTGCGTTCGCGCTGTTGCTGCACCATGTCCCCGTTGATTGCTGCAGCCGGAAATCCCCTGGCCTGCAGCTTCTCCGCGAGATCCTCGGTTTCGATCTTGGTCCGGGTGAACACGATCATGGCCTCGAAGGCCTCGACCTCGAGAATGCGAGTCAGCGCGTCGAGCTTGTGCATGCCGCTGACAAGCCAGTGTCGCTGACGGATATTGGTCGCAGTGGTGGTCTTGGCCGCAATCGTGAGTTCAGCCGGGTCGCGCAGGTGGGTACGCGCGATCCGCCTGATTTCTGGGGGCATGGTGGCCGAAAAGAGTGCGGTCTGACGCTCTGGAGGTGTGGCGCTCAGAATGCGTTCGACCTCTTCAACAAAGCCCATCCGAAGCATCTCGTCGGCCTCATCGAGCACAAGCGTGCGCAGGGCAGACAGGTTGAGCGTGCCCTTATCCAGATGGTCGATGATGCGCCCGGGGGTACCGACAATCACATGCAGCCCGCGGCGAAGGGCTGCCATCTGGGTGCCATAGCCCTGACCTCCGTAGATCGGAAGCACATGGAACCCGGGGATATGGCTGGCGTAGCGCTGAAAGGCTTCAGCGACCTGGATCGCCAGTTCGCGGGTGGGCGTCAGTACCAGAGCCTGCGGCGCCCCGGCCTGGGGCTGCAAGCGCGAGAGGATGGGCAGGGCGAAGGCGGCAGTCTTGCCGGTCCCTGTCTGGGCCTGCCCGAGCAGGTCCTTGCCATTGAGCAAAGGCGGAATGGCAGCGGCCTGGATCGGCGAGGGGGCTTCGTAGCCGACCTGTTGAAGAGCCTGGAGCAGGGCGGGGGGCAGGCCGAGATCGGCAAAGGTGGAAGGTGTCATGTAGACCGGATTGTCCCACGTGACAACCGGTCCCGCTGTATCGTCCCTATTTCTTGCCCAGACCGAGCAGGGCGGCGCCCTTTGTATAGAGCTCGATGCGCTCTTTCATGAAGGCGTCCATCTGATCAAGTCCCACATTGACCAGTTCGAATCCGCTCTTGGCCGAGAGCTCCTTCATGTCGGGGTCGTTATTGAGCTGCAAAAAGAGGTCGGAGATTCGACGGCGCGCTTCTGGCGGAGTTGCCTTGGGCACGCCGATGCCTCGATAGGCCCCATCGATCCAGTTGACACCCAGTTCCTTGAAGGTCGGCACGTCCGGCAGATGGGGTGGCGCTTGTCCATGGCGACTGCCAATGCTCGCAGACGGCTCTTGTTGTTGATGGCAAAGGGCGTGTAGGTCATGGCCCCGTCGACCTGGCTGCCCAGCACGGCGGTTGCCATGTCGCCGGTTCCCTTGAAGGGAACGTAGATGGTCTTGACGCCAAAAGCGGCATTCATGCGCTCATGCGCCGCATGATTGGCCGAGTTCAGCCCGGAGCCGCCCAGCGACAGCTTGCCAGGATCTTTTTTCGCGGCCGCGACAAACTCGGCAAACGTCCTGATGGGTGATGTGGCAGGAACCACCAGAACATCCGGCGTGTAGTGGAACCAGAAAACGGGCGTGATGTCTTCGGTCTTGTACTGAACCTGCCCCTCGATCGGCTGAAAGACGATATGAGGCAGATTGATGCCCACCACCGTGACGCCGTCGGCCTTCATCTGGTTGATCTGCGACCACATCAGGGCACCCCCTGCGCCGGCCTTGTACTGCACCACGGTTTCAATGGCCGGGCACTGCTTCTTGAGCACGGTCTGCTGATGCCGCGCCGACTGATCGGATTCGCCTCCCGGAGGAAAGGCCTGCCAGTACTGCAGGTTGCGATCGGGGCACAGGGACTGGGCCAGGGCCGGTGCAGTGCCAGCGGACAGCAGGGCCGACAGGCCGAGAATCAGGGCGGCGTAGCGCTTGCGGGCTGTATGGAAGGCAGTCATGGGTTGGGTCTCCTTGAGTTTGGGTCGCGGGGCCAGAAGGTGGGCCGCTCTTTCGTCCAGTCGTTCAGATCAGTCGATCGCAGATCGCTTGCGTGACCTGCTGCGTGGTGGCCTGTCCACCCAGATCCCGCGTATGCAGCGCGGGATCAGCCGTGACCGATTCGATTGCCTGCATCAGGCGGCGGGCTGCTTCGATCTCATTGAGATGCTCAAGCAGCATGACCACGGACCAGAAGGTACCGATCGGATTGGCCAGCCCCTTGCCCATGATGTCGAACGCGGACCCATGGATGGGCTCGAACATGGAAGGATAGCGCCGCTGCGGATCGATGTTGCCGGTGGGGGCGATGCCCAGGCTGCCTGCCAGTGCGGCGGCCAGATCGCTGAGAATATCGGCATGCAGGTTGGTGGCCACGATCGTGTCGAGCGAGGCTGGCCGGTTCACCATGCGTGCGGTGGCCGCGTCCACCAGTTCCTTGTCCCAGCGAACGTCCGGGAATTCGGTCGCCACCTGCTGGGCGATTTCGTCCCACATCACCATGGCATGGCGCTGGGCGTTGCTCTTGGTGATCACGGTCAGTTGCTTGCGAGGCCTTGACCGGGCCAGCTCGAAGGCAAAGCGCAAAATACGCTCGACACCCGCCCGGGTCATGATCGACACATCGGTGGCCACTTCGATGGGATGGCCCTGATGCGCACGGCCCCCCACGCCCGAGTACTCGCCTTCGGAGTTTTCGCGCACGATGACCCAGTCCAGATCCTTGGGGCCACAGCGCTTCAGGGGCGCATCGATGCCGGGCAGGATGCGGGTTGGGCGCACATTGGCGTATTGGTCAAAGCCCTGGCAGATCTTGAGCCGAAGGCCCCATAGCGTGATGTGGTCCGGTATATGCGGATCGCCTGCTGAACCAAAAAGGATGGCGTCCTTGTCCTTGAGAGACTGCAGACCTTCGGCCGGCATCATGCAGCCATGACTGCGGTAGTAGTCCCCGCCCCAGTCGAAGTTCTCGAAATCGAATGCGAACTGGCCCGAGGATTCGGCCAGTTTTTGCATGACCGTCTGGCCTGCCGGAATGACTTCCTTGCCGATGCCGTCGCCGGGGATGGTTGCGATGCGGTAGGTTTTCATGAGAGCGCTGGCCTGGATCCAAGTTCGCACGGGGTTGGAGATGGCGGGCATTGTCGCCGCAATGAGGCGCCTTGACTCGCGGGCAGGGTTGAACCGTGTCAGGCCCGTTTGATGACCAAGGACTGAGGAATTGCAGTGCAGCGGGCCCTGGACGGTCAGGGCATCCTGCTGCGGGCCGAATGGGACATCCAGCGTGACCTGGCTTCAGGCCGCCTGGTTCAGATCCTTTCAGACGGGCTGAATGTCGATCGAACCATCATGCATCCACGCCGCATGATCCGGCGCCCGGCGGGTCCTGCGCCATTCTTCGAGCATGTCCCACTTCACGGCATCAAGTCGGGCATGCATCTCGGGTGTGCCGCAATCCCAGGCCAGTTCAAGTCGGTGCCCGTTAGGATCAAAGAAATAAATGCTCTTGAAGATGGTGTGGTTGGTGGGGCCGATCACGTCGATCCCCGCCGCCTCAAGCCTCGACTTGGCGTCGACCAGTTCCTGGTAGCTGCCCACCTTGAAGGCGATGTGCTGGACCCATCCCGGGGTGTTTTCGTCACGTCCCATCTCGGGTGAGTTGGGCAATTCGAAGAAGGCAAGCACATTGCCCCCACCCGCATCCAGAAACACATGCATGTAGGGATCGGGGGCCTTGGTGGAGGGCACCTGATTTTCGGCGATCGCCAGCACGAAGTTCATGCCCAGATGCTTCTCGTACCACTTCACCGTCTGATGAGCATCCTTGCAGCGATAGGCCACATGGTGCATCCGCTGGAGGTTCATGGCCAGGCCCTGACTGCGCTCAGGCCGCCATGGCCTGGGGTGCCGATTGCGGACCACGCACCAGCTTTCCAGGGAGTGCGCCCGTAGGTTGCCCATCGCGATAGGTCACGACGCCTGAAACCAGGGTGGCCACATAGCCTTCTGCGGTCTGGCGCAAGCGACGCCCGCCCGCGGGCAGGTCATGAGCCACGGAGGGGACGTGCACCTTGAGACGGTCAAAGTCGATCAGGTTGAGATCGGCCTTGAGACCGACGGCGATCCGTCCACGGTCGAGCAGACCGGCCAGTCGCGCCGGCTCACTGGTGAGCGCAGCGATCGCTTTGGGCAGATCGATGCGCTCCTCAGGTGCGGCATCACGGGCCCATCGGGTCAGGAAGTAGGTCGGGAAACTGGCATCGCAGATCATGCCGTAGTGCGCACCGCCATCGGCCAGGCCCACCACCGATTGCGGATGCCCCAGCATCTCGCGCACCGCCTTGAGATTGCCATCACGGTAATTGGCGCCAGGGAGATAGAAGATGCCGGCGCCGCCATTGGCAATCAGCAGGTCGTAGGCAAATTCCTCGACCGACACACCGGCCGCTTCGGCGAGACGGTCCATGCGCTGCTCTGGACGTGGCTCGTAGTTGGGCTCGTTTTGCCAGGCATAGGCGAACTGGAAGGCCTTGACCGTCTTGAGATTGACCGGGTTGGTGTCTTCGGCCTGCTCGGACAGCAGTTGCGCGCGAAAGTGCGGATCCTGCATGCGCCGTACGCGTTCGGCCAGAGGCAGATCGCGGATGGCCTTGTAGCTCGGATGGTAGGCAAAGGGATGAAAGCTCAGCTCCAGCCCGTAGAACATACCCACTGGCCGGGGTGCCACCTGCGCGCGCATTTCCAGGCCATCGTTGGCGGCTTCGGAGAGCGCCTTCAGTGATTTTTGCCAGGCCTGGGGATCCCCTGCCGGCATCTGGATCAGTGAATACGACAAGGGGCGGCCGCTTCGCTCGGCCAGGCGGCGCATCAGCGCGAACTCCGACTCGGCATCACCCATGGGCGCAGGAATGATCTGCATCACCCCCTTGCCGGCATCCTTCAGGCCCTCGGCCAGGGCGCCGAGTTCGGCTTCTTCAGAAAACAGGCTGGGCGCAAGTTCGCCTGCCTTGGTGCGATGAAGCATGTTGCGCGAGGTGGTCACCCCAAGCGCGCCGGCTTCAATGGCCTCGCGGGTGAGTTCACGCATGCGCTTGAGGTCCTGGGCCGTAGGCGGCTCGTGGGTGGCTGCACGTTCGCCCATCACATAGACCCGCAAGGCCGAATGCGGCAGCTGGGCCGCGATGTCCATGTCGTAGTTGCGGGACTCAAGCGCATCCAGGTATTGAGGGAAGGTTTCCCAGTTCCAGGGAAGACCTTCGGTCATGACGACCTCGGGAACATCCTCAACGCCTTCCATCACCTTGACCAGCATGTCGCGCTGGTCGGGCTTGCATGGCGCAAAGCCCACGCCACAGTTGCCCATGACCACCGAGGTCACGCCATGAAAGCTGGAGGGAGCAAGGCGGTGCTCCCAGGTGCTCTGCCCATCGTAATGGGTATGCACATCAACGAACCCCGGGGTGACCAGAAGCCCACGCGCGTCAATTGTCTGGGTGGCGTCACCTTCGATGACGCCGATTGCGGCAATCCGGTCCGCCTTGATCGCGATGTCCGCCTTGCGTGGTGCACTCCCCGTGCCGTCGTGAACCATGCCGTTACGGATGATGAGATCGAACTTGGCCATGAGGTCTCCTGAGGATGGTGTCAGCCTGTTGGGGCGATCTTAGCCCGGCCAGCGGTTTGCGTCATCGGCCGACGGTGTTCAACGCGTGCCGGGCAGGCGCATCCATTCCAGGAATTCATGCGCCATTTCGCGATAACCGGCCGGCGTGAGGTGGATCAGGTCAGAGGCCATCAGGGCAGGCTTGGCTTTCATCATGGCCCAGGCCCCGCCTTTTCGGCGCATGGCAAGCGACATGTCCCAGGTCAGGCAGCCCTGGGTGACACCCACTTCGGCCTGGATTCGTGCCGCATGCGCGTGCCTTTCAGGGAAGGTGCGCAAGTCATAGACGACCTGTCGGACGGTTCGGGTTCGATTGCCTGTGCGCACGCTCTTGCGGACCACCTGGCTGGTCACCCGATCCCCGGGAGTGATCAGGATGCAGGCAGCATCGCCGTGCACGGCCCGCACCGACTGAAGGGTTTGCTCGAACTTGCTGCGGTAGGACGCCGGATCCCATTGAGGTCCGGTGACATCATTGGTGCCATAGGCCAGGATGATCAGGTCATACGGCCGAAGGACCTGAGCCTGTCGCAGCAAGTCCTGCGGAACATGCAGCCAGAAGGCCCCCGACGCACCCGCAATGCCGTAGTTGTCGAGCACGGCCCCTTGCCGTGCATCGGCGTAGAGCCCGGTCAGCCGCACCGGACCGTCGTCTTCGGCACGAATCATCACTCTGGAAATCGGGTTTTTTGCATGAACCTGAACCATCACGAGGCGACGGGGGCCCTGGGTATCGATCCGCCCCAGCCTTTGGCCATCCACCCAGAGTTCGAATGTCCCTCCCGCCTCATGCCGAAGAAAGTGCAGGCTGATCTGTACCGGTTGTTGCTCCGGCGCAAGGGACTGCCAGTCCGCCTCCAGGGTGGCACCGCTCTGGCCACTCAGCACATAGAGGCCGCTCCCTGCATCAAGATCAGGTGCTCCCGGAGCTCGCGGCGCGATGTCCTCCTTCCAGCCCTGTCGGCACAGCACGGCATCCATCGGCAGGCGGATTCCCGGCCGGCCGCGCAGCAGGTGCGTGTGGCCCACGCCCCCAGGCCCCCAACGGGTCTGCAGCGCCTGGCGAAGCTCTGTCGTGAAAAATTCGGCAGCCATGTGACTGCCTCCCCACATGGCCACGCGAGGTCCGCCGTGCGCGGCGCTCAGGTCAAGCCGGGTATGCAGCGCGGTCAGTGCATCGGCAGGCGCCAGCAGTCGTGCGAGTTCTCGTGTGTCCGGAGCCGGCAGCCCCTGAGCCAGCATCTCCTTTTCCTGGTCCTGACTGAGCGGAATGACCTCTTCCGCGCTGCCTGCGGGTGCAGGCGCAGTTCCGGCCCCAGGCGTGGCGGCACCTGCTGAGGGGGGCGAGGTCGGGTTCGAGGTGGCGGCGGACATCGAAGGGGCTCCAGGTGCATCCCGCCTTCCACTTCGAACACCTGCTCGGCTGGCCCGATCTCGGGCGACGTCTGGCCGAACGCACCGCTGGCAGTCAGACCCGCCAGTAACAGCAGGGTCGCGACGGCCTTCATCAACGGCTGGCCCCGATACGATCGGTTCCCGATCCGTGCTGCCGCCAGAGTTCATATTCGGCCATCAGGGCATCGGACAGGGCCTCGCCGATCCGGCTCAGTCCCTTTTCGGTCAGATGGACCAGGTCCGTCCAGGCCATGCCTTGCGAAAGCCAGCGGGCAAACCCTCCGTTGCCCCCCATGAAGGACCAGCTGTCCCAGAAGGCACAGCCCGCCGGATGAGCTGCTTCACGCTGAAACTGGCCCATTTTCCCCATCACCGGTTTGGAGCGAACACGGCCGTCATCTCCCTGAAACGCCTGATCCAGAGGCGCCATGATCAGGCAGGCAGCCTGAGGCGCGCCCCGCCTGACGGTATTGAGCGCGCTCAGATAGGCCTCACGATACAGTCGCCCTTCGGGCGAGGCGAGGCCGCCATGTCCGGTTTCATTGCCGCCCAGCATCAGGATGATGAGATGAGGAGACCGCGTTGCCGTCTGGGCGGCAAGGTGCTCCGGATTGAACTGCCGCATCGAGCCAGTGGCAATGCCCACCACCGCGGCCGTCTCCCAGGTGATGCCCTGGGATGCTTCGGTGACCAACCCGTAAATCTCCAGACCCGGTTCACGTACCGACAGCCTCAATGCACTGATGTCCTCGTCAGTGTCCAGCGTCCATCGGTCAAACCGCTCGAGCCTGTTTCGCTGCAGGCCCTCCGCGGCTTGCCCGTTGACCTGCACGCGCAGCGCGTCCTCGGATCGTGAGAGATGACTGTAGATCTCGATCCTGCGGCCCAGGGTGCCGCCCTTGCGGGAGGCCGTGACATTGACCGCACCGGGTCCCTTGGGCCTGGCCGAGACGCCACCGAGCCCGTAGCGGCCGTTGTTTCCGCCGAACAGGATGGTGTGAATGTCCCAGTCGCCCTCACGTGTCACACGAAGATCATCGCGCCGCATCCATCGTGGATCCATGCCCGCCACATAAAACCCGGCACCGCCATCGCCAAAGCGCTCTTTCATGCGCAGCCTGACGGTCTTTGCGATCCCGTCGCCCGCCAGAGTCGAGTCGCCGTAATGCAGCACCCGTGTCACCTGACGCTGTGATTTCTCGAGTCCCTCAAAGAACGGAGTCAGGTGCGCCGCACCTTCGATGGCCTGGGCGATGCCGGGCCTCTGCGGAAGAGCAGGCGGAGGACTGGCTCGGGTTTCCGGTTCGACGGCGGGTGTCGAGGCCCCCGCCGCAGCCGTTGAAGCTCCCGTCACTGTCGTTGTGGCTGTCACCGCAGCGTTGGCCCCTCGTGCATCCGGCGCTCTGGAGGCGGGCCCTGCAGGCGGATCAGGGGCACGTTCCTGCGCGCCTGCGCCTGAACTTTCGGCTGCACGGTCAGTCGTCGCAGCGGCTTGATCCGGAGGGGTGCGGGCGTCCCCGAACCCCGGAATCGACAGGCCCACCGACCCCAGCACGCGCCCCGGTCTCAGGCGATCTGCATCACTCACCATGTAGGTGGCAAGCAGCAGAATGAGGGCAACCAGCCAGACCTGCAGCAAATGCCCCCTGGGGGAGGTCGATGGTGTTGCCGGTGGTGATAGAGAGGATACCTGCATCGTCAGAACTGCCGGTAGATGAAGTGCAGCGCCTGTCCGTCTGAAAGTGCCGCAGCACCCATCAGAACCAGTGCAAACAGGGCCCCATGGACGATGCTGGATCGGCGCAAGAAGCTCGCGTGCAGCCGGTCGCCGAGACGGGACGGAGCAAACGTGATCGCGAACGCTGCGAGCAGACAAGCCCAGAAAGCGGGCCCGTAGCGAGGCAGGCCGGACAGCTCGGAGCCCAGCCACTGCTGGGTGAATTCAGCAGCTGACGCGAGATCGGGCGTTCGAAAGAGAATCCGGGCGATCACCACGAAGGCAAAGGTCAGAATCCAGCCACCGAGTCCGGATAGCCAGGGGTGATCAGCAGTCCAGCGCACCCAGCTCTGGGTTCGCAGCAAGGCGCGATTGAGACAGACCGCAGTGCCATGCAACAGGCCGTACAGCAGAAAATTGGGTGTGAGCCCGTGCCAGACGGCCAGCAGCACGATCGAGATCATCACATTGCGGTAAAGCTTCCAGGGCACGACCCGGTTGCCGCCCAGGGGGCGGTAGACATAGTGCGATACCCAGGCCGAAAGACTCATGTGCCAGCGTCGCCAGTAGTCCGCGATCGAGGTGGCGTGGTAGGGGCGGTCAAAATTCTCCGGGAGTTTCAGGCCCATCAGCCGACCCGCTCCAATGACCACATCGGTATAGCCCGAGAAATCAAGAAAGATCTGTAGCGTGTAGGCCAGCAGCGCGATGCTGATCTCAGCGGTCGAAAAGGCGGAAGGATCCGAGAACACAGGATTGACCCCGGCCCGGGCGATCACATCTGCGACCAGCAGCTTCTTGGTCAGACCACAGAAGATGCGCCACAGGCCTTCTCTGACGTCTTCTGTGCTGACCTGGCGAGGCGCCAGCAGCTGGCCCATGAAATCGGATGCCCTGAGGATGGGACCTGCGGCCAGATGCGGGAAAAACCCCATGTAGACCAGGTAATGCAAGGAACCATGGGCAGGCAACTGCGATCGCCAGCGGTCGACCGTGTAGCTCACCGCCTGGAAGGTGATCACGGACAGGCCAAGTGGAGGAAGCCAGTCGGTTTCTCCCGGTGGAGTCAGTCCCAGGGTGAGGGCAGGATCGATCGAGGCCAACCACTCGATCAGACCTGAACGAAGCAGCTTGTAGGCAAGCAGCGGGGCGATTTCCAGGCAGACCAGGACTGAAAGGCCTGCTCTGGATCCGGGCAACATGCGCACCAGCAAAGCCGTACCACCGAAACACAGCCCGAGCAGACCGAACAGGATCAGGGCGTCGGCCAGGCCATCGAGCACGATGACCAGCACGCTCGCCATTGCAATCAATGCCAGACGCAGCCTGTCCTGCCGCACGGTCATGAGCAGTGCGGCAAGCAAGGGAAGCAGCAGCAGACTGTTGGAGGAGATCACGATCTGGAGGGCTGGCCGACCCGGAGCGGGTCAGTGATGCTCAGGCGGCGCGGGTAGGTGTCAACGCCCTGACGTGCGTCGCCTTGCGGCAATCAGCACATAGTGACCGTCCTTGTAATACCCCACGCGAAAGTTGAGCGGCCGGATGTCCTTGCGCTCGGTAAAGGCCCGTGCAAGGTCGCGGTGATAGGACGGAAAGGCCCCATGGGCCTTCTCGAAGCGCCCATACAGCACGGTGTCGAACTGTTCGTTCAGACGGGTGTATTTCAGGCCGGTCTCATCCTGCAGAATGAAACGTCCTTCGTCGAGCATGGCCTGGGCGACCATCGAGAAGGTCTTGTTCTGAGGAAGATGGGACGCGGCCTTGAGCAGACTGGGGTGTTTCGCCATCTGTCGGACCAGCGCATGATGCCCGGCGTTCTGGGCGAGTCCCTTGTCGGAAAGATCCATGCGCAGATAGTCGACAAGCACGGGTGTGCCTTCACGCATCAGGGAAAAGCGGACCGAAAGCCACTCCCGCGTCTCAGGCCCCATGACTTCGATCGTGCCCTGCTCGGTCACCCGGATTGGCTGGATGTCAGTGACCTGATAGCCCTTGAGCTGAAAGAAGGTCAGCAGGAAGGTACTCGCACCGATCCTGACCTGATTGCGCGTCAGATACCGATCGAGGTACTCGGTCACAAAAAAGCCGTCGCGCCCGTAGTGCCGCCAGGCATCGGTCAGGACTTCGATGGTCTGCTGCGCCGACTGGGGCGAGAGCCGAAGCAGATCCACCGGACGCTCCGCCCTTTGCATGGCGATCATCACGTAGCGCCCGGCCTTCGGAAAGACATTGTCGAGCGTTGCAAAGTCGGGGCCGGAAAAGGGATAAAAGACCGTCTCGGTGGCCAAGGGGACTTCGGTGCCTGCCCATTGCCGCATGGGCTCGGCCATGCGTTCACGGTACTGCTGCCAGTTGGCCTTGACCGCATCGGCATAGCCTTGCCATGCGCTCTGAGTGGCCTCGTCCTGGAATGCGCGGGTGGGCTCCTGCCCGGCGAGTGCCCTGCCGATCTCATTCCAGGACGCCTGCAACGCAGGCGTTGGAGACCTGACCGGAGCGGGAACGCCTGCAGGGGCAACCCGTTCGGAGGTCTGTGCGTAGAGGCTGGGCGCGATTGCGAAGCTCGCCAGTGCAAGCCCGACGCTTCGTCTGGATGCCCGTCGGGCTGATGCTTCGGGATGACTGGAAACGGAAGGCGTCTTGGGCAGCATGGAAAAGAAACGTGTCGGTTGAACTACAAGGAAATGAGTCTTCATGCGATCTCAGTGAGATGCCACTCGAAGGAGCAGCCCTGATCGCTGCGCTCGATCACAGTTCGCAGGCTGAGCCGATGGTTGTGCGCTGCGAGCGCACCCTGGATCAGCCCGTCGAATGAAGAGGCTACCGCAGGATGAAGGGAGCGGACATCGCTCATCAGGCGCCATCCCGATTGCCTCAGCACGATGCCGCTTGCGCTTTGGGGCGCCTGTTCGCAGGCATCGCCTTGTGCTTCGATCAGTCGCCTCAGAAAATCGGCAAAGCCCTGCGGGCTGTCGTCTGAGGAATCAAGACCCAGCGCTTCGCGCGTCTCGTGATAGTGCTGCATCCCGACCAGCCGCAGCGTCAGGTGCAGGAAGGGGGCTGCCTGCGCAGCCCCCCAGAGGTCGATGGTCGCGGGCAGGCAGGTGCGCAGGTATTCCATCGCGTAGTTACGATGGGCGCGCGCCAGTCGCTCTTCAGGCCAGGTGATCGTCGGAAGTCGCGGAGCGAGTTCCGGATCGAAGCGGGGGGCTTGTTCGGATCGCGCAAAACGCAAGCGCTCGTGCGGAGCAAGATCCCGGTCGTATTCAAGGTAATAGCCCTCGAGTCCGGGATCTCCGTCTGTCGTTTGTCCGGTGCAGACAAACCCGAGTCTGGGATTGCCTAGAGAAACCCCGTTTTGCGCATGCCACCCGGTCATCATGGCACGGGATACTTCTGTCGGAACCGCACAGAGTGCGGTGCCTGACCAGACCCAGCGCGGCGGCGGGTAGCGAACCCAGGCTTTGCGATCGGACTCGGGCATGAACTGCACGTTGACGCCGCCGATATGGTTGGACAGATAGTGATACTGGGCGGCAGCGACCGCATGGGGCAGGCCTGTCAGCCCGAGTTTCTCAAGACCGGGAAGAAAGCGCTCCTGGCGCTGCCTGCTGAAGACTTCGTGGACGAGCTCAGCCGCGCGAGTCACGCCCTGGCGCAGGGTCGCGCTCAGGATGATTCCGGTAAAAGCGCTGTGATACCAGTGCGCCACTGCACGCCAGGCTGCGCGCTGAGAGTCGGTGGCAGGACTTGCGGGCTGCGAAATACGATCCTGCGTCGGAGCAGGTCTCGAAATGGGCTCGGACATCTCCCGATGTTAACGTGAACGGCTCTTTGAACCTTCTCAAAACCGGGAGAAAACATCATGCCGATCGAGATCGATGCCGGATTCGATCCAAGCCGTCATCACTTGTGCGAGCAGCGCTGGTTTGATGACTTCAAGCTCGGGGAGCGCTTCCTGCTACCGTCTAGAACCATGACCGAGGCGCTCTTTGCTGCGTTCCAGGTGGCAAGCGGCGATAACCATCCCATTCACTACGATGTCGAATACTGCCGCGCTCGGGGCATGCCCCATCTGCTTGCCCACGGATTTCAGGTGCTGATCCAGACCGCCGCAGGGGCGGGGCAATTCCCCCATGTGGTGGGAGAGTCGCTCAAGGCGTTTCTGGACCAGAGCAGCCGCTTCGTGGGACCCGTGTATGCGGGAGATACGCTCTATCCGGCACTCGAGGTCAGCGCACTTGAACCCGGGCGAAGCACGGGCGTACTCACCATGACGTCCACGGTTCACAACCAGAGGCGCGAGCGTGTGCTGGAAGGAACCCAGCGCTATCTGTTGCGCAAGCGCCCTGTGTGACCAGGGCGTGGCAGGCGCTCAGTCTTCCTGGGCCATGGCCTCGAAGGCCAGGCGGCCTTCAACCCGGCGGCCATCGCGACCGAAGATCGAGTGAGCAACGCCCTGGGCCGTCGTGCGGTACCAGCGCTGCATGCGCTGGGCAGCTTCGAGTGCATCGGTGGGGTTCAGGATCGAGGCGAGCGTGCTCGGGGTCTCGATCAGAGATTCCGAATCGATGTCGAAGGCGGCGTCGGTGTCGAGGAAGTCGCGGTTGTCCAGGATGTCGAAGGCCATGATCGAAGCTCCTTGTGCAAGGCATGCGGCATGCATGCATGGGTGCACTTTAGCGACCCATTCTGGTTTGCAAAGGGTCGCGAGGTCGATCAGCGCCTGGCGGCATCCAGACTCCGACGGATGGCGGCCGTCGTGTCGGAAAAGGCGCTTTTGCAGTGGTTTTTTTACCTCTCCAGCAGGGCCCTTGCAATGATTCCCGCCTGGATTTCTGCCGCGCCTTCAAAGACATTGAGGATGCGGGCGTCGACCAGGACCCGGCTGATCCGGTACTCCATCGCATAGCCATTGCCGCCATGGATCTGTGCGGCATTGTCGGCCGCAGCCCAGGCCACCCGTGCAGCCAGCAGCTTGGACATGCCTGCCTCCAGATCGCAGCGCCGATCGGCGTCTTTCTGGCGTGCTGCAAAAAGGGTGAGTTGTCTGGCGACCATGATTTCGACTGCCATCCAGGCCAGTTTGTCTGCAACCCTCGGAAAACCCAGGATGGGGCGCCCGAATTGTTGCCGGTCACAGGCATAGCTCAGACCGAGTTCCAGTGCGCTTTGCGCCACGCCCACCGCCCGGGCCGCAGTCTGAATCCGGGCACTCTCGAAAGTGCGCATCAACTGCTTGAAACCGTTGCCTCTTGCCCCTCCGAGCAGCGCGGTATCAGGAATTTCATAGCCCTCGAAGGCAATCTCGTACTCCTTCATCCCTCGGTAGCCGAGCACCTCAATCTCGCCGCCGCTCATGCCAGGTGCAGGGAAAGGAGTCTGGTCGTTCCCCCTGGGTTTGGGTACCAGGAACATGGACAGACCCTTGTAGCCCGGGGCGTCCTTTTCGCTTCGGGCCAGCAAGGTCATGAGATCGCTGCGTGCGCCGTGGGTCGTCCAGGTCTTGTTACCCGTGATGCGCCAGACGGGCTTGCCGTCGGCTGCACTCGCCTGCTCGGCACGGGTCCGCAGCGAAGCGAGATCCGATCCGGTATCGGGTTCGGTGAACGATGCCGTGGGGATGATCTGTCCGGAGACCAGACCCGGCAGGAGTCGATGTTTCTGTTCCTCAGTGCCGTTCAGCAGGATCAGCTCGCAGGCGATTTCGGTTCTTGTGCCCAGCGATCCCAGACCGATCCAGCCCCGGGAGAGTTCCTCCGTGACCACACACATGGCCTGTTTGCCCATTCCTGCGCCTCCCCAGGCCTCAGGGACAGTCAGGCCGAAGACGCCGAGCTTGCCCAGCTCCTCGATGACCGAGTCGGGAATCAACTCGTTTCGCAGGTGCCACCCATGCGCTGCCTCGGCATGGTCGTCGGACCACCGGCCAAACTGCGCCCGAATCTCGTCGAGTGCGGGATCGTCATGACCTGGATTTCCGAAGGCCCTGGCGCCTCGTCCCTCGGCAAGAAGGCTTGCGATACGCGCGCGGACCGCAGGCGTGAAGCCTTCGTTGATCAGTCGTGCCACCGCCGTGTCTGCGCGAAAGTGCGCCACCGCAGTGCCTGAGGGGTCCAGCATGGCAGCGCGGAACACCTCGCCCTGACTCATGCGAAGACCGCCATCGAGTTGAGCAAGGTATTCGGCGAACGCCGCCTGAAGCATGAGGGACTCGAGTTCGGGCAGCGGCCCGGCCGCCGACAATCGCCGCGCCCAGCCCAGCATCTCGTGGAGTGCTCGAACATAGGTGGTGGCCCAGGCAAAACCATGGGCACGGGCCTGCTCCTGATTGAGGCCATCCGCGCCCCCTGCGGCCAGCATGCTCCGAAGGTGTTCACGCTGACTGTCGAGCAGACGATCGCAGGCGGACAGTGCCTGCCCGCACAGGGTATCGAGGCCGGGCAGGGCAGACGGATGGGTCTGGGCTCGCAAGGTCAGGGATTCAGGTTTGTTCATGATGCTTCCTTCAGGAAAGGGATCCGCCAATGGCGCCCGAGGCGCGCAGGCTTTCGAGTTGTTCAGCCGTCTGGCCGAGCACGCGAGACAGAACGGTATCGGTATCAGCGCCGATCGTGGAGGCGGCCGCCACAGGCGCTCGCTCGCTCGCACTGAAGGACAGGGGACTTGCCGTTGTCAGAAAGGTGCCATAGCCCGGATGTTCGATTCTGCGAAACATGGGATTGGACTCCGAGACCCGGGGATCTTCGTCAAGCATTTGCGCAAAGCTGCGATAAGGGCCCCAGAGCAGCGCCTTGTCCGTGAAGGCTGCACTGATCTGAGCCAGGGTGTGTCGCGCAAACCAGGGCCGCAGCACGGCTGAAATAAGCTCGCGTGCATTCCAGCGCGCCATTTCTGAATCCAGGGTGTAGCCCAGCGCGGTCGCGGCGGCCTGCAGCCCTTCGGCGACGCCCGTGGCCCGCAGCAGGGCCTGCCACTGCCGGTCGCTGATTGCAACCACCATCACATGACGCCCGTCGCTGCTGATGAAGGCATCGCCATAGGCGCCGTAGAGGAAATTCCCATCGGCTGCGCGCTGATTGCCGTTGACTTCCACATCGGCCACGTAGCCCAGATTCGCAGTTGCTGCGAAGGCGACGTCGGCCAGGGTGAGCGAGACCTTCTGTCCTTCACCGGTCAGCCGCCTGTGTCGCTCGGCGGCGAGAATGGCGGTGGCCAGGGTCATGCCCGCAAGCAGATCCCAGGCCGGAAGCACATGGTTCACCGGCCGGTCTCCCGGCCCGGTCACCAGTGGAAAGCCAGCCGCGCAATTGACGGTGTAGTCGACAGCGTTCGCTCCGTCTGGCGACCCGGTGAGCTGGATGGTGATGAGATCGGGTCGCAGCGCTGCGAGCGACTCATGGGAAAGCTCGCCATCAACGCCAAGATTCGTCAGGAAAATGCCCGCGCCCTCGCCAGGGGCGGTGATCAGCTCGCGCATCAGGCGACGCCCGTCTGCCGAACGCGGGTTGATTTCGACCGAGTGCTTGCCGTGGTTCAGTGAGGCCCAGTACAGACTGCGCCCCTGGGCATTGACCGGCAGGCGTTCGGCATCGATATTGCCGCCGATCGGATCGATCCGGATGACTTCGGCACCCAGTTGGGCCAGCGCCAGACCGCATGAGGGGGCGGCGACGAAAGCCGAGAACTCGACGATGCGAAGACCGCTCAGCGGCGGGCGGCCAGGTGCGGCATCCGGATGACGCGGATCGGACTGGGTCGGTCGGGAAGCGGAATCGGGCATGGTGATGAGAAAAGATCGTGGTCCTGGAGCTCAAGACCCCTTTGCGATCTGCAGAGTGCGACGGGAGGACAATTCCATCACAAAGTGCCCGCGTCATCGGTACTAGGATGACCGATTCAAGGCCGGGTCACCTCCGGCCCACTGGTTATGGAATCCCGAGAATCCCCTTTTTCCCTCGTGCTGCGGTCCACGTCGCCTTCGCCCCGCAAGGACATGGCCGCCACACAGACGCTGGCCCGCTGCCTTGATGCAGTGATGATCAGCGGGATGGAGCTCGTGCGCAGGGCCATCTCGGGTACGCTCGACAGGCAGGCGGCCCAGGACTTCGAGAGCGAGACGCCCGCTCGGATCAGACAGGCGATGGCCCGTTGGCTTCAGGGGTCTTTGGCCTTGCTCGAACGTGAAGGTCAGCCCGGGTTGCGGTCTGGTTCGAGCCCCGCTCTGGAGGCCCTGGCCCCAGGACTCGGATTCAGAACCGACCGC
>JBMSOD010000013.1:0-28407 GCA_049422085.1 Burkholderiaceae bacterium | reverse complement strand
TCACTTCGCCATCATCCCCACGGGCCAGATCCCCAAGGCGCTGTCCGAAGCCGAGCAGAAGATCTACGAGCTGGTCGTGCGCAGATTCATGGCCGTCTTCTTTCCGGCGGCCGAGTTCAAGGTCACCACCCGTATCACCACCGTCAGCGAGCAGGCTTTCAAGACCGAGGGCCGTGTGCTGGTCAGTCCTGGCTTTCTCGCCATCTATGGCCGGGAGGCCATCGAAGCCCGCAGCTCGGGCTCCGAAGGCGAAGGCAAACCCGGGGAATCCAAAGCCGCTGAGTCCGCAGCCACGCTGGTGCCGGTAGCCCCCGACGAAAAGGTGGCCACCCGCGAGATCGAAGCCCTGTCGCTGGCCACGCGCCCGCCCGCCCGCTTCAATGAGGCCACCCTGCTCTCGGCCATGGAAGGCGCTGGCAAACTGGTCGACGACGAAGATCTTCGCGAAGCCATGGGTGCCAAGGGGCTGGGCACACCTGCCACCCGCGCTCAGATCATCGAAGGTCTGATCAACGAGACCTACCTCATTCGCGAGGGCCGGGACCTCATTCCCACGGCCAAGGCCTTTCAGTTGCTCACCCTGCTGAGAGGGCTGGGTGTGGCGGAGCTGACCATGCCCGAGCTGACCGGCGAATGGGAATACAAGCTCTCGCAGATCGAACGCGGCCAGCTGGCCCGTGACGACTTCATGGCGCAGATCGCCGACATGACGCGACTGATCGTCGAGCGCGCTGCCGGCTACGGCACGGCCGACGTGCCTGGCGATTACGTCACGCTCACAACGCCCTGCCCGCGCTGCGGCAAGACCGTGCGCGAGAACTACCGGCGCTTTGCCTGCACCGGCTGCGACTGGTCGATCACCAAGTCGCCTTCGTCCAGACTGCTCGAACCGACCGAGGCGGAGCAACTCATCCGTGAGCGCAGCATCGGGCCCTTGCAGGGCTTTCGCAGCAAGATGGGCCGGCCGTTCTCGGCCCTGCTCAAGCTGGTTGAGCCCGACAGCAAGCTCGAATTCGATTTTGGCCAGTCCAACGCCGACGAGGAGAGGGACGCTCCGGTCGACTTCTCGGGCCAGACCCCGCTGGGTGCCTGCCCGGTGTGCCAGTCACGGGTGTTCGATCAGGGCATGTCCTATGTCTGCGAGCATTCGGTCGGCCCCGCGCGCACCTGCGATTTCCGCTCGGGCAAGGTCATCCTTCAACAGGCCATTGAGCCGGCCCAGATGAGCAAACTGCTGCTCGAAGGGCGCACTGACCTGCTGACCGGATTCATCTCCAACCGCACACGCCGGCCTTTCAAGGCCTACCTGGCTCGAAACGCAGCCGGCAAGGTCATCTTCGAGTTCCAGAAAGGCCCCGCCGGCGCCGACAAGAAAACCGCCAGCGCCGACGCATCCGCACCCCCGGGCTCGGACCCGGCACCCGCTCCGGATGCGCCTGTCAAGGCAGCCAAAGCCGCAAAACCTGCCCCTGCAGGCAAGGCGCCGGTGGCGCGCAAAGCGGCGGGCGCCCGCAAGGCACCGGCCCGCAAAGCCTGAACCCGGCCGACGCGAACGACTGCGGTCGGTCAGCGCTGCGCTCTGTCAGGGCTGCGGTCGGTCAGGGCTGCGGATCAAGCCAGGTGGCAAGCGCGGCGCGCTCTGCAGGATTCAGCGCATCATGCTCGATGCGCTCGCGACGCTCCCAGATCATGCGGCCGTACAGCCCTGCCATGAGGGCCACTTCGCGCGTGAGTGCCGATTCGGGGCCGGTCGCGGGTTGCGCCGACCTCGCCCGGTTGATCGCGGCTTCAAGCTGCGCAATGGTGAAGATGGAAGACATCCTGAGGAAAGCGTCCGGCAAGGCAAAAGGGCGCACACGCTAGCACAACACGGTAACCTTGACCCATGCCTGTTCCCGCGTCATGCCAGCTCCTACGTCATGACCGCTCCTGATCCATGACATCACCCTCTTCTGGAGACACTTTTGCCCCGGCGGCCCAGCCTGTGCCCGCCGGTGTGAGAGATTTTCTGCGCGACCTCGGGCCCACCCAGGCCGTCAATGCGCTGGTGGGGTTTCTGTTCGCAGCCACCGGGCCGGTGGCCATCATCCTGTCGGCCGGCGCTCAGGGCCATCTTTCGCAGGCCGAGCTCGCCTCCTGGATTTTTGGCAGTTTCTTCGTCAATGGCCTGCTCACCATCGTGTTGTCGGCCAGGTACCGAACCCCACTGATCCACTTCTTCACCATTCCGGGCACTGTACTGGTGGGCCAGGCCTTGGGGCATGCCTCCTTTGCACAGGTGATCGGCGCCTTTGTGGCCACTGGCACGCTCATCACCGCCCTGGGCCTCACCGGCTGGATGAAACGACTGCAGGCCGCAGTGCCCATGCCGATCGTGATGGGCATGGTCGCCGGCGTGTTTCTGCGATTCGGAACCGATGTGGTGCGCGCGCTTCATGAGGACGCCTGGATCGCTGCGCCCATGGTGCTCACCTTTCTTGCGCTCAGTGCCTTGCCCCGTCTGGCCCGCTGGATGCCGCCCATGATCGGCGTGCTACTGGTGGGGGTGCTCGCGGTCGCCGTGCAGGGCAAAGCCGTCTGGCCCGATGCAGCGAGCCTGAGTCTGAGCGCCCCGCTGCTGCACATGCCTCAGTGGTCCTGGCCGGTGCTGCTTGAGCTGGTCATCCCGCTTGCCATCACGGTGCTGGTGGTGCAAAACGGGCAAGGACATGCGGTGCTCCAGGCCGCAGGTCATCAGCCTCCGGTCAATACCGTGACGCTTGCCTGCGGGCTGACATCCCTGTTGACGGCCTGTCTCGGTTCGGTGAGCACTTGCCTGACCGGGCCCACCAATGCAATCGTGTGCTCGGGCGGGCCGCGAGAGCGGCACTACAGCGGCGCGATCCTGGTCGGTCTGCTCGCCTTGCTGTTCGGAATCGCCTCAGCTGCGGCCACTGCGCTGCTGCTGGCCGCGCCGACCGCCTTCGTGGCCGTGCTGGCTGGCCTGGCCATGATCCGGGTCCTGGGGGGTGCGTTCGGCACCGCATTCGGAGGCTCGCATCCGATGGGAGCACTGACTGCCTTCGTGATCACCGTCGCCAACCTGCCCTGGCTCAATGTCGGCGCACCTTTCTGGGGCCTGGTTGCAGGTCTCCTTGTCTCCAAGATGCTTGACCCAGGGCCCGCCCGATGACAACTCAACGCAGTCCAGACCTTTTTCGGCCAGTCCTGGCCATCCTGGCCCTGCTCGGTCTGATCGGCGTGAGTCTGTGGGTCCTGCGACCCTTCATCGGCCCCATGATCTGGGCCGTCACGATCGTGATCGCAACCTGGCCGCTCATGCGCAAATTGCAGGACATGCTCTGGGGCAGCCGCATTGTGGCCAGCACCCTCATGACGCTGGCACTGCTGGCGGTGTTCTTCGTCCCCTTGGGCCTGGCGATCGACACCGTGCTCGACAATGCCGACACCGTGAGTGCCTGGATCCGCAAGGCCGCAACCACCCTGCCCGGCAGTGAACCGCCTGCCTGGCTCTCGAGCCTGCCTGTCATCGGTCAACGCGCGGCAGAGCTCTGGCGCGAGATCACCACCCAGAATCTGGGGCCGCTGCTCTCGCGCATCACGCCCCACCTGGGCACCCTGGCCAGCCAGGCGCTCAAGCAGGCCGGGGCAGTCGGATCGATTGCGGTGGAGTTTCTGCTCACGGTCAGTCTATGCGCCGTGCTCTATGCCTGGGGTGAGGAGGCTGCACGCAAGGTGCGGGCCTTCGCCCGCACGCTGGCCGGAGAGCGTGGCGTTCGCACGGCGGCCCTGGCCGGTGCGTCGATTCGCGGTGTGGCCCTGGGTGTGGTGGTGACCGCATTGCTTCAGGCGGTGCTGGCCGGAATCGGGCTGGCCATCGTGGGGATTCCAGGCGCGGCGCTGCTGACGGCGCTCATGCTGCTGCTGTCGATTGCGCAGCTCGGTACGCTGCCCGTCCTGATCCCTGCAACGATCTGGGTCTTCATCTCCGGCGAGACGGGCTGGGGCATCGCCCTGGCCATCTGGTCGCTCTTCGTGGCGACCATGGACAACGTGCTGCGACCCTGGCTCATCAGACAGGGCGCCGATCTGCCCTTGCTGCTCATCTTCGCCGGAGTGATCGGCGGGCTTGTGGCCTTTGGCCTGGTCGGGCTCTTCATCGGCCCGGTCGTGCTCGCCGTCACCTACACCCTGCTCGAGGCCTGGATTCGGGACACCGAGGATGAAGGTCTTGCGCCTGTCGAGCACCATGCGGGCTCACCATCTGTTTCACCTGAACCAACCTCATCTGCTGCCGTGCCAGGCACTCACCATTCCACCCGAGGAGATCCCCAATGACCCGATTGCCGATCCAGAACCGCCGCCGCTCGCTCGGTGCACTGGCCGCCCTGAGCATGGCCGGCGCAGCCAGCGGACTCTCAAGTCCCGTCCGGGCTCAGGCCTTTCCCGCCCGTCCCATCAAGCTGGTCGTGCCGCACGCCCCAGGGGGCAACTCCGATGCCTTCGGAAGGGCACTGGCACAGGCCATGACCGACCGGATCGGGCAATCGGTGGTTGTTGAAAACCGTACCGGTGCAGGCGGCACGATTGCCTGCACAACGGTCGCGCGCTCACCCGCTGACGGCTATACGCTGGTGATCTCGGACACCGGGACCCACGCGATTGCCCCTCAGCTTTACGGTAACCGGCTGCAATACGACGTCTTCAAGGACTTCACGCCGATCACCCTGGCCGCCACCTTTCCGACAGTGATCCTCGTCCATCCCTCGGTCAGTGCCCGAAACGTTCAGGAATTCGTCGCCCTGGCCAAGTCGCAACCAGGCAAGATCACCTATTCCTCCGCAGGCACCGGCAATGGCTCGCATCTGGCGCTCGATACCTTCCGCCACGAGGCCGGCCGGCTGGACATGATCCACGTGCCCTATAAAGGCGGGGCTCCAGCCATCCAGGCCCTGATTGCCGGCGAGGTTCAGATGACGGCTGTGAGCGTGAATACATCGCTGCCGCATATCCGGTCCGGCAAGGCCCGTGCGCTCGCTCTGGCCAGCAGCAAGCGCTCGCCGGCGCTTCCCGAACTGGCCACCCTGAACGAACAGGGCGTGCCCAACGCCGAGGCCGATAACTGGCTGGGCATCCACGGACCCGCCGGCATGCCGCCCGACGTGGTCGCCTGGCTGAACCGCGAGATCGCGGCAGCCCTGCAACAACCCGCAGTGCGCGAACGCCTGGCCGGTCAGGGACTGGAAGTGGTCGCTTCCGGCGCCGACCAGTTCGTTGAGGTGCTGCGCAAGGATCTGGTCCGCTGGACCGAGGCAGTCAAACGCAGCGGCGCGACGGCCGGGTGATGCAAAGGGTCGCGCTCAGGTCGGTTTGTCCTGGACGTTTTCACAAAAGAATCATCATCTTGGACATCTTGTCCAACCCGATCGGATGGGTCTGCCGCGCCGCAAAAAAATGCCTAAAAAACAATCAACCCTTTAGGCATGCGGGTTTCCCAGGAGGTGAAGTGGGGATTTGTTGCGTCTGACACACCTTGTCACACAAATTCTTGTTGCATCGCATCAGAACTCTGTGTAGTATTGCAACTGTCTCCTCCACCTCCTCAATGGTGGTTTCAGCCCGCACCAACTGGTGCGGGCTTTTTCTTTTCAGCGCACGTTCAATGCAGCGCCCAGTCGTCGACGCCATTGCGACACGATCTGCGGCTGCGATGAGGCCAGGTCAAAGACCTCCACCATGCGCCGGCGGCCGACATCCTCCTGAAAGGCACGGTCCCGCTGCACGATCTCGATCAGTTGCTCCAGGGCTGGCTCCCAGTCCTTGAAACCAATGTAGTACTCGGCCAGTTCGAGTCTCGCGGACAGATCAGCAGGCGCCTCGACCACGCGCGCAAGCAGTTGCGTCGGCGTCGGTGCCTTCGACTCAAGAACAGCCTGGGCGGCCTGTGCCATGAGCGCAGCCACCTGGGGGTCGGCCTTGGCCTGCGCCGACAGCGCATCGAACTGGGCCTGCGCCGCAGCCGGGTCCTGCGCTGCCATGAGCAGTTGTCCGTAGAGCAGACGGGCCGAATCATTGGCTGGATCAAGGGCTAGCGCCTTGCGGGCATGCTCCATTGCAGCCTCGGTATCCCCTCGATCCAGTGCGGCCCCGGCCTGTTCGAGTTCGATATCCGAAGGATTGGGCATCAATCGATCGATGAATTCGCGCAACTTGCCCTCGGGCAGCGCGCCCTGGAACTGATCCACGGGCTGTCCGTTCACGAAGGCGAACACCGTTGGAATGGAGCGGATCTGAAAATGCTGAGCGAGTTGCTGCTCCGCATCGGTGTCTACCTTGACCAGCTTGAATCGACCGCCATACGCCTGTTCGAGCTTTTCAAGGAGCGGTCCCAGGGTCTTGCAGGGACCGCACCAGGGGGCCCAGAAATCGACCAGCACGGGCTGCTGCATGGAGGCATCGATGACATCTGCCTTGAAGGTCTGGAGAGTTGAATCAGTGCTCATGGGCGGATCAATTCTGATCTGAAGAAATGAAATGGGGATGCAGGAAGCACCGCGCCCGCAGGGGTGTCGGCGAGGTCATCCGGGAAGGCCGGCATTGTTGCATGCCATCATGCGGGCGCGCTGACCTCCGGGGCTCCCCATGATCCTTCTCATTCTCGGCCTGATTCTTTTTCTTGGCATGCACTCGGCACGCGTGTTTGCAGACGACTGGAGATCGGCCCAGCTGCAGCGCATGGGCCCGCAAGCATGGAAAGGGCTGTATGCAGTGGTCTCGCTGGTCGGCTTCGTGCTTCTGGTCTGGGGCTATGGACAGGCGCGCACTGAACCGGTCGTCCTCTGGACGCCCCCCACCGGGCTGCGCCATCTGGCCGCGCTGCTCACACTGATCGCTTTCGTACTGCTGGCCGCAGCCTATGTGCCGGGAACCCGTATCAAGCGCGCCGTCGGTCATCCGATGGTGGCAGGCACCAAGGCATGGGCGCTGGCCCACCTGCTCGCCAATGGCACGCTGGCCGATGTGCTGCTCTTTGGCGGTTTTCTGGGCTGGTCGGTCATGCTCTTCATCGCCTCACGCAAGCGCGACCGCAAGGCCGGCACGGTGTATGCCGTGGGTCCGGTCTCGCGCGATGTGCTGGCAGTAACGCTCGGCCTGATCGCCTGGGCGATCTTTGCCTTCTGGGCCCATGCCTGGCTGATTGGTGTCAGGCCCTTCGGTTGATCGCGATCGGTCTTCTCCGTCGGCCCGCGCCATCAACCAGGTCCATCGACCCGATCGATTCACCCGACCCATCGGCCCGACCCATCGACCTGATTCTTCAGCCCGATCAGTCGGCTGAGATTTCGATCACGATCTTGCCAGGCGCCTGTCGCGCTTCAAGTGCCCGCAGCGCATCCAGGGCCTGGTCAAAGGTGTAGCGGGCACCGATCAGGGGCTTGAACACGCCCTGGGCCGCCAGGGCGTTGATCTCGGCCCGGATGGCTGGCGCCTCGTGCGGGCGCTTGCGCATCCACTCGCCGGCACGCACACCGACCACGGAATAGGTCTTGATGAGCACATGGTTGGCGGCAAGAGTCGGAATCCGGCCCGCAGCGAAGCCCACCACCATCAATCGGCCGCCAAAGGCAATGCACTTGGTCGAGCGATCGAACACGTCGCCACCGACCGGGTCGTAGATCACATCGGCACCGGCGCCGCCGGTGATGGCCTTGACCTCGTCCTGGAAGGCATCACGCGATGACAGGCAATGCGCCGCTCCCATGGGCTTGAGCAACTCGAGCCAGTCGGCCCGGGTGCCGGTGGCAATCACCCTTGCACCCAGATGCGCGCCCAGTTGAACCGCTGCCGCGCCCATGCCGCCCGTGGCGCCATGGACAAGCACCGTCTCGCCCGCCCTGAGCTGACCGCGGACGACCAGCGCCGCATGGGCCGTGACAGCCCCCACCCGCCAGCCGGCCGCGCTGGCCCAGTCCCAGCCTTTGGGCACGGGCTCGAGGGCCGATGCCGGCACATGATTGCGCTCGGCAATCGCGCCGACCAGGTTGGAAAAACACACGGCATCGCCCGCTTTCCAGCCCGTGACGCCTTCACCCAGCTCCGTGATCACCCCGGCGCCTTCCATGCCCACCACATAGGGCAGTTCGGGCTTGTGCTGATAGCCCCCGCGGGTCATGAGCAGATCAGGGAAGTTGAGTGCCATCGCCCTCATCTGCACGGCCACCTGACCGGGTGCAGGAGGCTGGGCCTTTCGCTCGATATAGCGCAGACCCGAGAGGTCAGTGGCAGTTCATTGGACAGGTGATCGCATTGCAGGGCTCGGTAGGCAGTCATGGGGGTGTCCTGTCAAAGAAGGGTTCAGGCACAGGCTGACACAGGGTCAACCAAAGATGGCCGTGGTCTGATGGCTGACGCCCACCGCCTGGCCAGTCTCGGTCCATAACCGTGCGGTCTGGCTGTTGTAGCCATCGCCCGCATAGCGGCTGTCGGTCTGGATCATCACCCATTGCGCCGGGTCGAACTGCATCGGATCCATCGGAAACTCGAGCAGCCAGGTCAGCGACGCGCCAGGTGCCGCACGATCGAGCATGGAGAGCACCGGCGAGGGTGGCAGGTCGGCCAGTGCGACCAGGCTCGCCTCACGCAGCTCGGGACTGAGCCAGTCTGAAGGCGCGATGGAGGTCAGGCCTGGTACGGCCTCGCGCAGGCGGGCCCACATGCGCGTGGGTCTGGGCGGACTGGCACTGAACATCTTGGCGCCGCCCGCCCATCGCTGCTGGTAATGCTGCAGGAATTCGGGGATGCGGCCCGAGGTGAAGGGCACTTCCTTGAGCGTGTCGATGGGCCGCAGATCATCAGGCATGGGCATGGGCAGCACGGCGACCGACGGGCGCGATGCCCCATAAACGCCCACCAGCACACCGGCCACCTCGTCGCCGGCATGCAGATGGCACTGCACATGGGTGATGTTGCGTCCCTGGCGGATGACCCAGGCCTCGGCCCTTGTGGGGCCAGCTGGCACAGCAGCGACGAAGGTCATCTGCAAGGCACGCAGGGCAGGCGTCTGGCCGACTGCGGCACGCATGGCCCGTGCGGCGATGGCGCCCTGGATACCGCCGAAGGCCCCCCGGCCCTGGGTCCAGTCATGGGTCATCGCGGGTTCAAACACACAGCCCTGCGTTCCAAGTTCCGGCGCGGGGCGAATGGGGCTTGCGAGCAATTCTGAAAATGAAGGCATGGTGCGATCGAGGATGCCACAATCGTCCGACGGGCTGACCGCAGTCCGTTTCGCATTGCGCCCTGACTCCGGGCGGCCCGCCCGGACCTCATGCCATCAACTGCCCGGAGACCTTCCATGCGCCTCGAAACGCTCGCCGTTCATGCCGGCTACAGCCCGGACCCCACCACCAAGGCCGTTGCCGTACCGGTCTACCAGACCGTGGCCTATGCCTTTGACAGCGCGCAGCATGGCGCCGACCTGTTCGATCTGAAGGTGGCCGGAAACATCTACACCCGCATCATGAACCCCACTGAAGATGTGCTTGAAAAGCGCATCGCCGCCCTTGAAGGGGGCGTGGGGGCCCTGGCCCTGGCCTCGGGCATGGCGGCCATCACTTACGCAATCCAGACGATTGCCGAGACCGGTGACAACATCGTCTCGGCCTCGCAGCTCTACGGCGGCACCTACAACCTCTTTGCCCACACGCTGCCGCAGATGGGTATCCAAACCCGCTTTGCCGATGCGCGCAATCCGTCGACCTTTGCCGAAAAGATCGACGCGCGCACCAAGGCCATCTTCTGCGAGTCCATCGGCAATCCGCTGGGCAATGTCACCGACTTCGGTGCGCTTGCAAAGATCGCCCATGATGCGGGCATTCCGCTGATTGTCGACAACACCGTGCCCAGCCCCTATCTGTGCCGCCCCTTCGAGCACGGCGCCGACATCGTGGTGCATTCGGTCACCAAATACCTCGGCGGGCATGGCAATAGCGTGGCCGGCGCCATCGTCGATAGCGGCAAGTTTCCCTGGGCCGAGCACAAGACGCGCTTTCGCCGCCTGAACGAGCCTGATGTGAGCTACCACGGTGTGGTCTACACCGAGGCCCTGGGTGCTGCCGCATACATCGGCCGGGCCCGGGTGGTGCCGCTGCGCAATATGGGCGCCGCCATCTCGCCCATGAATGCCTTCCTGATCCTGCAGGGCATCGAGACCCTTGCCCTGCGCATGGACCGCATCTGCGAGAACACTTTGGCAGTCGCCCGCTTTCTGCAGAACCATCCCAAGGTGGCCGCAGTCAATTACGCGGGCTTGCCCGATCATCCCGAGCATGCGCTGGTGCAGCGCTACATGGGGGGCAAGGCCTCGGGCATCCTGTCCTTCACCCTCAAGGGAGAGGGAGGACGGGCCGGTGGTGCGAGGTTCCTGGATGCGCTCAAGCTCTTCACGCGACTGGTCAACATCGGTGATGCCAAGTCGCTTGCAACCCATCCGGCTTCGACCACCCATCGACAGCTCAATCCCGAGGAACTGGCCAAGGCCGGGGTGAGCGAGGGCATGGTGCGCCTGTCGGTGGGCATCGAGCACATTGACGATCTGACCGCGGATCTCGACCAGGCTCTCGCTGCGGTCTGATCACGGCCTGATGGCGAACTGATCGCGGCCGGCGTGCGGCCTGATCGCCGGTCGCGAGTCCATGGTTCGGCAGCGGCCGGGTTAGGGTTATGATGCCGTTCATGAATCGGGGCATCACAACACCCGATCCCGGCCCGCTCGGAGGGGTCCGGATCACCGGAGACAGACACCACGCCTGCGACGAGGCCGCCTCTGGCTTGCGCGAGTGGTTGCGCGCGCACGCGCTGTCGGCCCAGGCTTCGGGTTGCGTGCACCATCAGCGCGACGAACAGGGTCACCGGTTCAGCCTGCGCGCCAAGCCCGCGGTCGCATGGGCCCCCCAATTCGACACCTTGAAGCTGGCCGAGAGGCTGCGCATCGATCCGCAACACAACGACACCGACCTCGAGCGCGAGATCATGGTGGCCATGCTCATGGCGCCAGAGGCGATGGTCTTCCCGAGCTTCGAGGCGTTCGAGTCCGCGGTCCGGGTTCGGTGCAATACGGTGCGGGCAGCACGCAAGGCGGCACTGGCCTTTGATACCGAAGCGGTCGAAAGGCCAGCCGATTGCTGGCGCTATTCCGAAGCCAGTGGCTTCACGCTCCAGCCTGGCTGCGATCTTGTTGAGGCCCTGCACAAGGCGACCCAGCCTGGCCTTGGCGAGCCGCTTTATACCTTTTCCTGCTATCGCGCCACCGAATATGTGCTGCTGCTGGCCATCGCCCAGGAGGCGGCACGGGCCTATCCCGATCTGAGCCGTGCACTGCAGGCGCAATGGGAGCGCCGGGCGATTCAGTCAGGGGAATTTCACGATGTCTTTCTGCGCGAATACGGCAGCATGGACGCGCCGGTTCCGCCACGCTACTACGTACCCGGCGATCGGGTGTGGTTTCGCAATCCCGACCCGGACTCGGCCGACGCGCCTGGCTACGAAGGCTCCTGGGTGGTCTACCTGGGTTCAGGCCAGTTCAACAATTTCTGGAAGACCGACGCGCACTTCAGTTTCGAAAGCAAGTGCGTCGAGATCTTCCACTGGCGCCACGGTGCCTGGAAAAACGAGCACGGCAAGGTGGAGATCGACGAAAGCGAGGTCGAGCGATGTGTGGCCTCAACCCTGGCCGACCCGCAGGAGACCGCACGGGTGCTCGGCCTCATGCAACGCCCACGGGACCCTCGGGGCGTGTATGCACAGGGCGGCTGCATTGATCGCACCCGCGAGTTCGCCCTGCATCTGGGCGAAGGCAGCGACAGAATCAGGCTGCCCGCGCACTGACACCAATCGGGTCAGGCAGCCCGCCCGTCTCAGAGCTTGTTATGACTGCCGTCGCACAGCACGGGCTTGCCGGTGTGCTTGCATCCGCAGAAGTAGGCTGTCTTGGTTTCGGTGGCGGTGAACTTGACCGGGCTGAACTCGGAGCCCTTGTGGCTGCCATCACAGAAGGGCTGACGCTTGCTCTGACCACAGGAGCACCACCAGTAATCCTTGCCTGCTTCAACCTGTACCGGGAATGGCGCCTTGGCGGCGATATGGGGGGTCGACATGTCTGAACTCCTGAAATTCGAATCGGCATGGTAGCCATCCTCAGCGGATCCGTGGGCCAATGCCCTTGGAGACAGGCTCTCCGACAGACGAACCCCCAAGCCATGTGCGACACTCCAGGGACAGAAGACACATGCGCACGCCACGCGGGCTCGCTCCGAAGGCCACGGCGGCGCCAGAGACCCCCATGCTGAAGCTCTATTACAACCTCGCGCCCAATCCCATGAAAGTCGCCCTGCTGCTTGAAGAGCTGGGCATGGACTACGAGGCCATTCCGGTCGATACCCGCAAGGGCGAGCAACACTCCGAAGCTTTCAGGCGCATCAATCCGAATGCCAAGGTCCCTGTCATTGATGACGAGGGCAATATCGTCTTCGACAGCAACGCCATCCTGCTCTATCTGGGCGACAAGACCGGCCGCTTCGTGCCGCTCGATCTGTCGAGTCGCGAGCGCGGCGAGATGCTCCAGTGGCTGATGTTCATTGCCAGCGGCATCGGCCCCTACTCCGGCCAGGCGGTGCATTTCCGGGTTGCAGCCCCTGAACCCAAGGAATATGCGCTGAACCGCTACGACTTCGAAGCCCATCGGCACTGGAAGATCCTCGATGACCATCTGGCCACGCACCGCTACATGGTTGGAGAGCGCTATGGCATCGTCGACATGGCGCTGTGGGGCTGGGTGCGCCTGATGCCCTATGTGCTGGGCATCGAGAACCCGTGGGGGCAATACCCCCACCTGAAGCGTCTGCTCGATGAAATCAATGCCCGCCCGGCCGCTGCGGCGGTTGAGGCCCTGCGCCAGCGCCATGCCTTCAAGGCCGAGATGGATGACGAGGCCCGGCGTGCGATGTTCCCGCAAAACGAACGACTCCAGAGGAGCTGATCATGATCCCGGTGTCCGTCCTTGATCTGGTGCCGGTGCGCCAGGGGGAAACCCCCGTGCAGGCCCTGCCCCGTGCCCTGGATCTTTGCCAGCATGTCGAGCGCTGGGGTTACCAGCGCTACTGGGTGGCCGAGCATCACAACATGGTGGGCATTGCCAGCTCAGCCACCTCGGTGGTGATTGGTTATCTCGCATCAGGTACCCGCAGCATCCGCATCTGCTCGGGAGGCATCATGCTGCCCAACCATGCGCCGCTGGTGGAGGCCGAGCAGTTCGGCACGCTCGCCTCACTCTACCCGGGTCGTATCGATCTTGGGCTGGGCCGAGCGCCTGGCACGGATCAGCTCACCATGCGCGCACTGCGTGTGCATCCGGGTGCGGCTGAACATTTTCCCGACGACATCCAGACCCTGCAGTACCTCTTTGCCGATCCGCAGCCCGATCAGGCCATCCGCGCCGTGCCTGGCGCAAGCACGCATGTGCCGATCTGGATCCTGGGTTCATCCACCTATGGCGCGCAGGTGGCGGCGCACTTCGGACTGCCCTATGGCTTCGCATCGCATTTCGCTCCGGCCAAACTCGATGCCGCCCTGCGCATCTACCGGGCCCGCTTCAAGGCCTCGGCGCAGCTCGAGCGCTCCTGGGCCATGCCCTGCGTCAGTGTGCTGGTGGCCGATACCGATCGCGAAGCAAAACATCTGTTCACCAGCCATCAGCAGCGCGTGACCGACATGGTGCGCAATCGCCGAGGCCTGCTCGCGCCGCCCATCGACGACATCGAGGCCTACTGGACGCCCGCCGAGAAGGTGGCCGCCAACCGGATGCTCGAATGCGCCTTCGTGGGTTCGCCCGACACCGTGCGCGGCCTGTTGCAGGACTTCCTGCAGCGCACCGGTGCTGATGAACTGATGGTGAGCTGCACGGTCTTTGAACATGCCGCACGCCTGCGTTCGTACGAGCTGCTGGCTGGCATTGCGCAGGAGCTGGAGTCGGCTCGCAGCCCGGCGGCGGCTCTGGCCTGAGACCGAAGGGCACGGACTCAAGCCATCTGACGAACCGGCTCGGCTGAACCTGGTGGGCCGCAGTACGCGGCCCGTGTTCAGCCCCGGGCCGCGACGGCCTGTGCTGCGCGACGCTCAGCCTGCCCGGCAACCAGCCTGACCTTGCGGGGCGCGGCGATCCAGATGCAGACCATGGCGAGCAGCCCAGAGCCAATGCCCATCCACCAGGCCCCGGTGTAGGTGCCGGTCAGGTCATGCACCAGGCCCGCCACCAGGGGGCCCACGGCGCCACCACTGATGGCAGCAAACATGAGGGTGCCGAAGATGCTGCCATAGTGCGGGCCTTCAAAGATCTCCAGCGGAATCGCCCCGAACACCGAGGTCAGGCTATAGCCCAGCGCGCCCTGCACGATCACCATGAACCACATCAATGCGGGACTGGGTTGCGTCTGCAAAACGATGAGGGCGGCATAGGTGAGCACAAAGCCCAGTGACCCCAGGGTCCAGACGATCTCGCGCCCGGCCCGGTCGGACAACTGACCCAGCGCGATCTGCCCGGGGATGCCCACCAGCGCCACAAAGCCCAGCGCGAAGGCGGCCTCGGTCGCATCGAAGCCGATCTCGACCAGATACTTGGTCTGATGCACCTGCACCATGTACCAGGCGAAGAGCCCGCTGAAATAGCCCAACGCGAGCCACCAGAAGCGCGCGGTGCGCAGGGCCCGTGCGAGCGTCCATTCGATGGCGGTCCAGGCGCGGTCGACGATGGGGTCGGGGCGCGTGGCGCTGGCCGCAGCGGACTTCACCGAGGGCGTGCCCTGCCTGCTCTGTCCGGTCTGTGCGCCCTGTCCGGTCTGTGAGGTCTGATCTGCCTGCGGCGCGGGCTGGCCATCGGGGAGCAGCCCCAGATTCTGCGGGCGCCGCTCCAGCAGCAGGGCCAGCGGACCCAATGCGATCAGGGCAAAACTGCCCAGTGCGATGCAGGCGCTGCGCCAGCCGGTGGTGTCGATCAGTTGCTGCAGCAGGGGCAGCAAGAAGATCGAACCCAGGCCGACCCCTGAAAACGCGATGCTCGAGGCCAGGCCGCGTCGACGCTCGAACCAGGCGGGCAAAAAGAGGGCCTGGCAGGAATAGCCCAGACAGACACTGCCCGCACCGACCAGCACGCCCAGGGTGAGATAGAAGTGCCAGGGCTGGGTCGCCAGGGTGGCCAGCAGCAGCCCGCCTCCGGTAATCACGATGCCGATCAGCGAGACCCAGCGCGGTCCGCGCGCATCCATCAGCCGGCCCAGCGGTGGACTGAGAAAGGCCGAGATCAGAAAGCCGAAGGAAAACGCCCCTGCGGTGACACCGCGATCCCAGCCGAATTCCTCAAGAATGGGCGGAAAAAACAGCGAGAAGGCCGTGCGCGCGTTGACCCCGACCGCCATGGTGATGAACACCACCGCCACCACAATCCAGCCGTAATAAAAGGGCAGTCGGGCAGCGAGTCGTCGGAGCATGTCAGCGCCTGGGGTCGAGGGCGTCGCGCAGCGCGTCGCCAAAAAGGTTGAAGGCCAGCACGGTCAGGAAAATGGCCAGCCCCGGGAAGATCGCCATCCATGGGGCCTGCGTGAGAAAACGCTGCGCTACGTTGAGCATGGAGCCCCAGCTTGGCGAAGGGGGCTGCTGACCCAGTCCGAGAAACGAGAGGCTCGCCTCGGCAATGATGGCCGCTGCAATGGCCAGTGTGCCCTGCACCAGCACCGGCGGCGCAATATTGGGCAGGATGTGGCGCATCAGGATGCGCGCTGGCGGATTGCCGACCGCCCGCGCGGCCTCCACATAATCTTCGGCCCGGGCTGAAAGCACCTGCCCTCGCGACAATCGCACGAAGATGGGCGTGGCCGTGATGCCGATCGCGATCATGGCATTGCCCAGGCTCGGCCCAAGAAAGGCGGCCAGTGCGATGGCGAGGATGAGAAAGGGAATGGCGAGCATGGCATCGGTCAGACGACTGATGATGGCATCGACCCAGCCACCGAGGTAGCCGGCCAGCATGCCGATCGGAACGCCCACGCCCACGGCGATCGCCACCGCGATCACGCCAGCCGACAAGGAGGCCCGCCCGCCCCAGATGACGCGTGAGAGCAGATCGCGGCCCACCTCATCGGTACCGAACCAGTGCGAGGCACTGGGGGCCTTGCGCACCAGCGCCCAGCTGGTGGCCAGGGGATCGTAAGGCGCGATCCAGGGCGCAAAGACAGCGAGCAGCGCGACCAGCGCGAGCACCGTGAATCCGAAGATGGCGGCGGGCCGTCGCACCAGGCTGCGCAGGGCGAGCCGGGCGGGGGAGTTGCGCGCGGCCAAAGGACCATCGCCTGCGGCTGCAGTGGACTGCGAATCGGCGGAGGGGTGATCGGTCACAGCACTCATCTCAGGACCGCAATCTCGGATTGACCAGCACGTAGAGCACGTCGGCCAGCAGATTGAGCATGACGTACACGGAGGCCGTGACCAGCACCACCCCTTGCACCACGGCATAGTCGCGGTTGAACACCGCATCAACGATCAGCTTGCCAAAGCCCGGAATGGAGAAGACCTGCTCAGTGAGCACCGCTCCCGAGAGCAGGGTGCCGAACTCGAGCGCACCCAGGGTGATGACCGGCGTGAGCGCATTGCGCAGCGCATGGCGCAACACCACAAAGCGCTCGTACAGGCCCTTGGCCCGCGCCGTGCGGACATAGTCGGCGCTCATGGCCTGCAGCATGGCCGAACGCATATGTCGCATCAGCACGGCAGCAATGGCATTACCCAGCACGAAGGCCGGCAGCACGGTGGTCGCCAGCGACTGCCGCAGGTCTTCAAAGGGACTGACAAAGCCCGAGGCAGGCAGCCAGCCGAGCTTCACTGAAAACAGGAAGATCAGCATGATGCCCAGCCAGAAGTTGGGCGTGGACAGGCCCCACAACGCGAAGATGTTGGCGCCGATATCCCAGCCACTGCCCTTGCGTACGGCCGACAGGATGCCCGCCGGAATGCCGATGATGAGCGCAAACAACATCGCCATGCTCGCCAGCTGAAGCGTCACCGGCAGCTTTTCGGCCACCAGTTCGCTCACCGGCTTCTTGATGCGCATGGATTCGCCCAGGTCACCCTGCAGCACCCCGGCCAGCCAGTAGCCGTACTGCACCGGCAGGGGCTTGTCCAGGTGGTACTGCTCGCGAATCTGGGCAATGACCTCTGGATCTTTTTCTTCGCCCGCCATGACCAGGGCCGGATCGCCCGGCAACAGCTGCTGCAGGGAAAAGATGATCACCGACACCAGAAACAGGGTCGGGATCAGTTGCAGCAGCCGGCGGGGCAGAAAGTGCAGCATGGGTTTGTCAGATCACTTCAGGCGCAGGTCGGTCACGCGGATCAGGCCGTCCGGCATGACCTTGTAGCCTTCCAGACGCGTGCTGTGCGCGAACAGCAGGGCACGGTGATAGAGGTAAATGACCGAGCCTTCGGTGAGCCACTTGGCAGCAAACTGCTCATAGAGCGCCTTGCGCTCAGCGATGGCGCTGGTGGTGCGGGCCTTGTCGAGCAGGGCATCGGCAGCAGGATCGCACCAGCGGCCGTAGTTCTGCGGCCCTTTGCAGGAGGCAAACACGTAGATGTTGCCGTCCGGGTCGGTGCGTCCGCTCCAGGCCAGGAAGTACAGGTTGAAGTTGCCCTTCTCGGCTTCGTTGAGCGAGGTCGCAAACTCGGTCACGCGGATCTTGAGATCAAAGCCCGCCTCGGCCGCCATGCTCTGCATGACTTCGGCCACCGCCCGGCTCTCCGGATTGTTGGGCACCATGAAATCAACCGCGATCGGCGTGGCCACACCCGCTTCCTTGATCAGCGCACGGGCCTTGGCCACATCACGCTTGGGCACCGGGAACTTGGGCAGGTGATAGGGATTCTGCGGATTGACCCACTGGTTGCCCGGGCTTTGCAGACCGTTGAAGACCACCTGGTCAATTGCCTCACGATCGAGCGAGAGTTCGAGCGCGCGACGCACGCGGGCGTCCTTGCCCAGAGGGGAGTTGGCCTTCTCGCCATTGCCCACATTGATGGTCACGCCCTGATAGCCGAGCTCGAAGCCGTTGGCGAGCTTCAGACGGCTGTCCTTGCGCACATCGGCCACGTCGGTCGCAAGCAGACGCTCGAGCAGGTCAAGCTGGCCCGACTTGAGGTTGGCCAGTCGTACCGTGGAGTCCTGGATCGGTCGGTACACGATGCGGTCGATATGGACCCGACCCTTGTCCCAGTAGTCGGCGAACTTCTCGACCACGATGCGGTCCTGCGCGACCCGCTCGACGAAGCGGTAGGGGCCTGCACACACCGGGGCATTGCCGAACTTGTCGCCGGCGGCACGTGCGGCCTTGGGCGAAACCATCATGCCGGCACGGTCGGTGAGCTGCGCCATGAGCGGCGCGAAAGGCGCCTTGAGCACGAGGCGGACCGTCAGGGGGTCAACCACCTCGACCTTCTCGATGGCCGAAATTTCCGCCCGGCGGAACGAGCCCTTTTCGGTCAGGTGGCGCTCAAGACTGAACTTGGCGGCCTCGGCATTGAAGGCTTCGCCATCATGGAACTTGACGTTCGGGCGCAACTTGATGGTGACCGTCTTGCCGTCGGCACTCACCTGGTGAGACAGCGCCAGCTGCGGGACGATGTTGAGCTTTTCGTCGATGTCGAAGAGCTTGTCGCAGATCGAGGCGAACACGATGCGACCGACGTAGGTGCGGGCCATGGTCGGATCGAGCACATCCGGATCCTCGGCCAGGCCGATCCGCAGGGTGGTCTGAGCGAGCGCACCAGCGCTGGCGCTCAGGGCAGCAGCCAGAGCCAGGCCACGCAGGGCGGCGGGAACAAACTTGCGCAGGGTCATGGGGCACTTCTCCAGGGGAGGTCAGGGTTGAACTGAGACGGGGGCTCGAAAAGCGCGCTGCAGGCGTGCCAGCGCCGGATGTACGAGGACGGGGGATTCGGTGGACGAGTCTGCGCCGTGGGCTGGATCCTTGGCATGGCCTTGCAGGCTCTTCCAGTGCCAGCAGGCCACCTGCACGCCATCGCCCGCGTCTTGCAGCACCGGCACCTCGGCGCGGCATTTGGCGTCAGCATGCGGGCAGCGGGTATGCACTGTGCAGCCCGGCGGCGGCGCCAGCGGACTGGGCACATCGCCGCCAAGCTGACGGGCTTCGCGCGCAGCCAGATCCAGGCCGGGCACAGGTCTCGGCACAGCGGCCAGCAGGGCGCGGCTGTACGGGTGACGGGGTGAGTCAAGCACCTGGCGCGCCGGACCGGTCTCGACGATGCGGCCCAGGTACATGACGCCCACCTCGGTGGCGATATGGCGCACCACGGCGAGGTCGTGCGAAATGAAGACGAAGCCAAGCTTGAGTCGTTTTTGCAGGTCGGCCAGCAGGTTGAGGATCTGCGCCTGGATGGAGACATCCAGCGCCGAGACCGGCTCATCAAGCACGATGACCTGAGGCTCGGCGGCCAGGGCCCGGGCAATCGCAAGACGCTGACGCTGACCGCCCGAGAACTCATGCGGAAAGCGCTGGGCCATCTCTGCCCGCAGACCCACCTGTGCGAGCAGCCCGGCCACGCGCGCTGCACGCTGCGAAGCCGGCACGACTTCATGCAGCCGCAGCGGCTCGGCCAGCATGTCGCCCGCACTCATGCGCGGATTGAGCGAGCCATAGGGATCCTGAAACACCAGCTGGATGCGGCCTCGCAGTCGACGCAGGCGCGCCGCATCGGCCTGCAGCAGATTCTCCTGGCCAAGTTGCACACTGCCCGCCGTGGGTTCAATCAGCCTCGTGACCAGGCGCGCGACCGTGGACTTGCCACAGCCCGACTCGCCCACCAGCGCAAAGGTGCGACCGGCATGAACCTCGAAATCGACGCCATCCACCGCTCGAACCACCGACTGACCACGCCCCAGCAGACCCGTGCGCACACGGAAATGCTTGACCAGACCGCTTGCGCGAAGCAGGGGCTCGGGGGGCGAGAGACTCATGCCACCGCCCCCGCCGAAAGTTCAATGTCGAGCTGCTGCAGCGGCGCTCGCCAGCAACGACTGAAATGGCCGGGCTCGACCTCCTGAAGGGGCGGAACATCGCTGCGGCAGCGCGGCTCGACAAACGGACAGCGGCTGGCGAATCGACAACCCTCGGGCATGGCCGTGGCCGCAGGCACCATGCCATCGATGGCGGCCAGCCGATCGGAACCGCTCGCCAGACCCGGAATCGCGCCCATCAGACCCACCGTGTAGGGATGCTGGGGCATGGCAAAGAGTGCGCGCACCGGGGCCTGCTCGACCACCTGGCCCGCGTACATCACCACCACCCGATCGGCCATTTCGGCCACCACGCCCAGGTCATGGGTGATGAGAACGATGGCCGTGCCGAATTCGCTTCGAAGCTGGCGCATCAGACCGAGCACCTGCGCCTGGATGGTGACATCGAGCGCGGTCGTGGGCTCATCGGCGATCAGCAATGCCGGCTCGCACAGCAGGGACATGGCAATCATGATGCGCTGACGCATCCCGCCCGACATGCGATGTGGATACTCGTCGATCCGCTGCTCGGGTGCCGGGATGCGCACCCGGTGCAGCATGGCGATCACAGCCTCGCGGGCCGCCTGCGAGGTCATGCCGCGATGACGGATCAACACCTCGGACAACTGCATTCCGACAGTGAAAGCCGGGTTCAGCGAGGTCATTGGTTCCTGAAAAATCATCGCCATGCGGTTGCCGCGCAGATCGGCCAGCGCTCGTCGATCGAGCGAGAGCAGGTCCTGCCCTTCGAGCAGGATCTGTCCGTCGATGCGTGCTGGCGGCCGGGGCACCAGACCCATGATCGACAGGGCCGAGACACTCTTGCCGCAACCCGATTCACCCACCACACAGACGGTCTCGGCACGATCAACCGAAAAACTCACCCCATCGACCGCGCGCGCCAGCCCCGCATGGGTGGGAAAACCCACGCGCAGCTCACGCACTTCGAGCAGGGCGGACGACGACATGGCGGATGATTCAGTAGCGAGAGGGGGTTCCGCTCCCGGGACCCGCGCCGCCCGCAGCAGAGGCCGCAGCCTGCCCCCCGGGGGCGGTTGCCCTGGCAATCGCGGCATCGATGACGGCCCGATCCCAGATGCCGCCGGGTTGCTCGCGGGTGGCGAAAAACTTGGCGAAGTGAACGAAACGCTCGTGACTCACCCGCTCCAGGCGATCGAGTTCGGCGAGCGGATCGACGTGATCATCCACCCGAAGATCCAGGAGCGGATATTCCTGCGTGCTGTGGATAAGCAGGGCGGCGCTCTGCTTGCCGCGCTTGTCGCCACCGGCTGCCTCACCGGCCTGCAGGGCGAGGATCAATCGACGGGGAAAGGGTAGCGCGGCATGGTCCTGATAGGCCTCTGCGGTACGGGCGATCACCTCGGGGCCCGCAAGCATGTTGCCTGCCACCGAGAACCCCGTATGCACCGCATGGCCACACCAGTCGATGCAGGCGCTGCCGGTATGCACGGCGATGCGGCCCTGAGCGTCCTGCAGGTGCAACTGGCGGCTTTCGCGACCCGGATCGGATTCGAGCAGGGCCTGGGCCACGGTCTGGGCGGGCAGACCCTCGCGCAGCAGACGCAGGCCCCGCGGACCGAAGGTCGGATTCATCAGGGCCTGCGAGGCGAGCGCGCCCACGCCGCCGTCGGCATGAGGGCACAGGGCGCCCACCGCAAAGAACCGGGTAGCCACCGCCACGCCGAAGGCGCCAGTGGACGGATCACGAGCAACGATAGACCAGGTCATGCAGTGCAGCATACGCGAGCCGGTCGGTCAGCCTTGTGGCGGCAGAGGATTTTGCGGGGGTATCCTGACTTCGCCGATCGGGACCGACCCGGCCCCGATGCCGGCAAGGAGCCATCCCCATCCCAGTCCCTCTAATCCCCACCCCTCTCCTGAGCTGTCCCTCACCCTCATGAAGCCTTTTGCCCATTTCCGCTCTCCCCTGGGGTCGTGGCGCACCCTGCAGACCGCCGGCCTTGCCCTGTCCCTTTGCCTCGGCATGAGCCTGCTGCTGTCCCCGGCGCATGTCCGGGCACAGGACACCTCTCGCTGCTACAGCATCCGCGACAACGATCGCAAGAACATGTGCCTGGCGATGGCGCGCCGCGATGCAAGCGCCTGTTACAGCATTCGCGATAACGACGACAAGAACCTTTGTCTGGCCCAGGTACGGGGTCAACGCAGCAACTGCTACAGCATTCGAAACAACGACCAGAAGAACCAGTGCCTGGCCATGGTGCGATAAGCCTGGCACGGCAGAATGCCCCCTCGCCCTTCGGCCATGAATCGACATGTGCACCCAGTTCACACCGGCCTCAGCCGAGCAGATCGCAAGTTCATTCAACACGCGCCCGCCCCGTGAGGACTACGGTACGCTGGCCTTCCCCGGTCATCTGGCGCCCATCCTGCGGCCGGCCGCCCTGCATGCCCTGCAGTGCGATCTGGCGGTTTTCGGCCTGATTCCACATTGGTCCAAAGACGGTCGCAATTTCAGGCACTGCTACAACGCACGCAGCGAAACGGCTGCCGAAAAGCCCAGCTTCCGTCGCGCGTGGGCGCAACGGCAATGGTGCGCGATCCCGGTGGACGCCTTTTACGAACCCTGCTACGAAACCGGACGGTCTGTGCGCTGGAGGATTGGCAGCGCGCAGCAAACGCCCTTATTGATCGCCGGTCTTTGGGATCTCTGGCACGCACCCGATGGTCATCCGGTGCTGTCCTTCACCATGCTCACGCGCAATGCCGATGATCATCCGGTGATGCGCCGCTTTCATCCGGCCGATGACGAGAAGCGTTCGGTCATCCTGCTCGAGCCCGAGACGCTCGACAGCTGGCTCGGCGCGAATGCTGCGACGGCGCTCGAGTTCATGCGTCCGTTTGCCGCGCAGCAGGTTGTTGCGCAGGAGAGTCCCCTTCCAGCGCGTTAGCATTCGGGTCATGCTCAAGTTGCTGACCCATCGCCTGCACACCCTCGGGTTAAGTCTGCCATTGCTGGTTTTCACGGCGGCCCTGACGGGGCTGCCCTTCGTGATCTACAAGACGCTCAGTGATCATGCGGGCAGCGAGGCCTTGCGGGAGGCGCGTGCCTTCAGTTCGGTGATCTCGATCGTGCGCTCGTATTACGCCAACAATGTCAGTGGCCGCATTCAGCAGGCCAATGGCCTGGCGATCCTGACCGAGCAGTACCACACCCTGAAGGGCGGCGTACCGATTCCGGCCACCCTGTCCATCGAACTCGGCGATGCGATCCGGGAGCATCTTGGCGACTCATCGTTTCTCTTTTCATTCGTCTCGGATGCGCCCTTTCGACATCGGGACCGGCCGCGCCTCGATGGCTTTCAGGCGGATGCCCTGAGGGCGTTCCGGCAGGGCGAGGAGCCCGAGTTCTGGCGCCTCGAAGACGGTGCCTCAGGCTACACGCGGCTGCGTCTTGCCATCCCTGTGGTCATGGAATCCCCTTGTGTGGCCTGTCACAACACCCATCCAGACTCGCCGGTAAGAAGCTGGAAGGTGGGCGACGTGCGAGGCATTCAGGACGTCTCGGTCGATCTGAAACTGGCCGGGCAGGCCCGTGACAGTCTGGGACTGGGCCTGTACCTGATGTTTTTTGTTGGGACGGGCATGGCGGCGCTGCGCGATTACCAGCGAAAGGGGGCGTCACTACAACGTGCCAACGCTGAACTCGAAGATTCGCGCCGAGGCCTTCAGATCAACCAGGACGCCCTTCAGCAGACGATTACCGACCTGCGCACCAAGTCCACCGTGATCGAAAAGGCGCCGTTCGGCATCGCGATCAGCGATCCGCATCAGCCTGACATGCCGCTCATCTATGTGAACGAGGCCTTCACCCAACAGACTGGCTACCGCGCGGACGAAGTGATCGGTCGCAACTGTCGATTCCTGCAGGGTGCCGGTACCAGTCCGCAGGCGGTGGAATCCATCCGTGAGGCCATCGCCCGCCGTGTGACCCGAGAGGTCGAGATCCTCAACTATCGCCGGAACGGGCAGGCATTCTGGAATCGTTTCCTGATCTTTCCGAGCTTCGATGAGAACGGGCAACTGCTCCATCTGGTCGGCTGTCAGACCGACATCACCGAACTCAAGCGCGCCGAATTCAGCCGAAAGCGGCTGAGTGGCGAGCTCCAGATGGCAGACCAGCTCGCGGTCATTCGCCAGTCGGTCTCCCTCTCGGCCCGAGACGTTCAGACACCCATCAATCAGGCCATCGCAGCGGCTCACGAGCTCGAACAGAACCTTCAGGCTGACCATGTCCGCGGTCGGGCGCTGGCGGAGTCCCTGCGGGACACCCTGGCGCAGGCGGCACGCCGACTTGCACGCTTCGAACAATTCACCGCAGGCACAGCCACATCGGGCTGGCGCACGGTCGACCTGTGTGGCCTGCTCGCACAGCTCGCCTCCCGGGTCCGCGATCTGCCGGCAGCTCGGCACTGTCTGGTCAGTGTGGCCTGCCCGGACGGTCTGATGGCCCATACCGATCCCGAAACCCTGGAGCGGGTGCTCCTGCACCTGATCAACAACGCCTTGTCACATGCATTTACCCTCGGCACCCCAAGCGATGGCGCACGCATTCTGCTTCAGGCAGCCTTGTTGGATGACATGGCCCGGATTTCAGTGATCGACAATGGAGACGGTCTGCGCGACCCGGTCATCCTGCGTGCCTTCAGCCAGTCCGAGGCCGCCTGGCGCACCAGCGGGCTGCCTGATCTCGGTCTCTTTGCAGATCGGCGCAGGGTGGAGGAGCAACTCGGCGGACAACTCACCCTGAGCATCGCTGCAGAGGGCGGGACCGAGTGCACGGTCGCCCTCCCGTGCCAGATGTCGGATCCTGGATCGCCTTGAGCCAGCCCAGCGCCAACATGAAACCCCAGCTGAAACGGACCCCCTGGGCGATGGCGGTGGCAGGCGTCCTGCTGACCCTGCTGGCCATCGGCATCGTCTCGGTTCAGGTGCGGGCCAGCATGCATCTCATGGTGGAGCAATCGGCCCAAATGTCTGCGCGCACCCTGACCCGAGTCTTCGTGAACGACTCATGGGACGAACTGCGCGAACTGCTGCCTGCACCCGGCAGCGATGAGGCTGCCATCCGGAACAACCCGAAGCTGCCCTTCATCGACGCCATCGCCAGACGATTCTCGTCGAGCACCGATGTGCTGAGGGTCAAGATCTTCAACCTCAATGGTCTGATTGTCTACTCCTCGCTGCCCGAAGACATCGGCAAGGATTACGCCGCATCGAGTGGCTTGCAGGAGGCGCTGCGCGGGGGCGTCGAAAGCGAGGTCGAACACCAGCCGAATTTCGTCTCCTTCGATGGCTCGCGGCGCAATCGGGATGTGGTGTCCATCTATCTACCTGTGCGTACCTCTCGTGGCATCGAGGCTGTGGTCGAGATGTATGTTGATCGCAGTGACGCCGTGGCCCAGGTGGATCGCGAAGTCAACCTGCTTCTGATCTGGCTGCTGCCGGTTCTGGTCATGATGGGCCTGGTGCTGCTCGGCATCAGTCTGACTCTCAGACGCATCCAGCGCGAGTCCGAAGCCGCGATGCGGCAGCTTGAGAGCGACAGCGAGCAGGCCCTGTCTTCGGCTGCCCAGGCCAATACCGTGAAGTCCCAGTTTCTGGCCAACATGAGTCACGAGATCCGGACACCCATGAATGGCGTGCTGGGCATGAGCGAACTCCTGCTCGACTCCCGACTCGAGCCGGAACAAAGAGAGCTTGCAAGGCAGGTGCATGAATCGGCTCAATCTCTGCTTGGTCTCATCGATGACATCCTCGACCTGTCCAAGATCGAATCGGGCAAGATGGTCTTCGAGGCTTATCCGTTCGCGATCGATCAGCTGATGCGCGAAGTCGAGACGCTTACCCGGCATGCCGCCCTGCGAAAGGGCATCGCACTGCAGATCCATCAAGGTCCCAATGTCGCCAGCCACTACCTCGGCGACAGCACCCGCTTACGTCAGGTACTGCTCAATCTGGTGAGCAATGCGATCAAGTTCACGCCACGCGGGCAGGTTCAGCTCAAGGTCGGCCGAACACCACGAGGACTTCATTTCGATGTGATCGATACCGGCATTGGCATGAGTGCCGAAGAGCTGTCCAGGCTTTTTCGAAACTTCAGCCAGGCAGACGCCTCCACCAAGCGTCGCTTCGGCGGCACCGGGCTGGGCCTGGTGATCAGCCAGGCGCTCGTACAGGGGATGGGGGGTCAGATCGAAGCGCGCAGCGAACCCGGCCAGGGCAGCTGGTTCAGTTTCGATCTGCCGCTGCATCCCTGCGATCCGCCAGCGCAAGCTCCGGAGTCCGAGGCCTTGCCCGGTCCCTCCAGTGCGTCGGGCCCACTGAAAGCACATGTCCTGATGGCCGAAGACAATCCGGTCAATCAGAAGCTGGGGCAATTGATGCTCGAACGCATGGGATGCAAGGTGACGCTGGCAGGTGATGGACGTGAGGCGGTCGAGCGTGCGCGCGCCGAGCGATTCGATCTCATTCTGATGGACATCCAGATGCCCGAAATGGATGGGCTGGAGGCGGCACGTGCGCTGCGCGAGAACGGCGGTCAGTCGAAAGGCGTTCCGATCATCGCGGTGACAGCCAATGCCATGGCATCGGATCGGGCCGAATGCATGGCCGCAGGCATGAATGATTTCGTCGCCAAGCCCTTCAAGGCAGTCGAACTCAAGACCTGCATGCTCCGCTGGCTCGACCCGGCCTAGCCACCGGCCTCGACATAACGCGCCCAGCCGGTCGCTCGCAGTTCACAGGCCGGGCAGCTACCGCAACCCGCGCCCCAGGCATGGGTCTGCGTGCGGTCCCCCAGGTAGCAGGAATGGCTCAGACTGCGAATGGTCTCGACCAGGGCCGCCCCCCCCAAAGACTCGGCCAGGCGCCAGGTGGCCGCCGTGTCGAGCCACATCAGCGGGGTCTCCAGCCGAAAGCGGGTATTCATACCCAGCCCTAGCGTGACCTGCAGCGCCTTGAGGGTGTCGTCGCGGCAATCGGGATAGCCCGAGTAATCGGTCTCGCACATGCCCCCTACCAGCACCCGCAATCCGCGACGCCAGGCCAGGGCGGCTGCAAAGGTGAAGAAGAGCAGGTTGCGCCCGGGCACAAAGGTATTGGGCAGCCCTTGGGCATCGAACTCGATGGCGCGCGCCTGAGTCAGTGCGGTCTGGCTGATCTCGCCCAACACAGACAGGTCGATCATGTGGTCTTCGCCCAGGCGCGCAGCCCAGCGCGCATGCACACCGGCAATCGCCTCCCGCAAGGGGGCTCGGGCTTCGAGCTCGACCCGATGTCGCTGCCCGTAATCGAAGCCCAAGGTCTCGACATGCTCAAAGTGCTCGAGCGCCCAGGCCAGGCAGGTGGCCGAATCCTGGCCGCCGGAATAAAGAACGAGCGCGTGTTGGGGGTTCATGAGCGAGGGGCGAGGAGAACGGTTTTCCAAGGGACGGTACCATGCGGCATGGCCTTGCATTCCGATCCGGACGTCATCGTCTTCAACCTCAAGAAGCGCTTTTCGGGCGTCTCTGCAACCATCAATGCGCTGGTACCGCTGCAGATGCATCAATGGCGGCTTGGGTTTTGCGGCACGACCCTGTCCAACGGACTGCCCGGCATGACGCTGGGGCAGGCCATCGCCCTGTCTCGCCGTCCACCCACAGGGCGGCCCTTCAGGATCTGGCATGTCCGGCGCGACCCCGAAATGATGGCGGGCATCTTTGCTCGCGACGTACTGCGCCTGCCGATCCGGCTGGTCTTTACCTCGGCCGCACAGCATCTGCATAGCGCCTTTCCGCGATGGCTGATCTCTCGCATGGATGCCGTGATCTCGACCACCCCGGGCGCGGCGGCTTTCGTTCCCAACACCACCGCCGTGATCCCCCACGGCATCGATCTCACCCGGTTTTCTGCGCCTGCCGACAAGGCCCTGGCCTGGCAGGAAGGCGGGCTGCCCGGCACGATGGGCATCGGACTGTTCGGTCGGGTGCGGCCTGAAAAAGGCACCGATGTCTTCGTGGACGCAATGATCGACGTGCTTCCCCAACATCCCGAAGCCACGGCGATCATCACGGGTCTCGCCAGCACCCCCAGCCAGCGGGCCTTTCAGGCCGAGCTGCAGGGCCGCATCGATGCCGCGGGGTTGCGCGAGCGCATCCGGTTTCTGGGCGAGCTGCCCACGCCGGAAGTGGAGGCCTGGTTTCGACGCTGCCTGATCGCAGTGGCCTGCCCGCGCTATGACACCTTTGGTCTCACGCCCTTTGAAGCGGCGG
>JBMSOD010000012.1:0-30644 GCA_049422085.1 Burkholderiaceae bacterium | reverse complement strand
GATCTTGGGCCGGCCGCGATGGGCGCGCGCGAGCAATCCAGGCTCGAAGGCCTTGACGCCATCGGTCAGCGCGCGCTCCAGATCGAGCGCGCCCACCACCCGGTCTTCGGTCGCACCCAGCGGCAGATCGACCACCGGCACCGGGCGCATTTCGCTGCGCAGGGCAGTGCTCCGGCGACGCCGCGCACGAAGACCATCACAGACCGAACAGCGCCCTGCAGGCGCCTGAGGATCGCAGTGATAGGGGCAATCGACCACTGCGCTCATGGGGGGCAGCAGACTGGCCAGTGCGCGCACCGCAGTGGACTTGCCCGTGCCCCGATCGCCGAGCACCAGCACGCCGCCCACGGATGGGTCGATCGCGCAGATCAGCATGGCCAGGCGCATTTCGTCCTGACCCACGATGGCGGAAAACGGGAACACGGGAGCCAGGCCCGGCAAGACGCGAGCTTTGTCCACGCGGGTTTTGTCCATATTTGTTGACAATAGCCGATGTCCATTCAAGTGTAGTCGATCCGGCCCCTTCACGTCGATGCGCGTCGATGCGCGTCGATCCGCGAGGCTCAGCGTCGATCCGCGTTGGCCGCCCGCGCCTCTGTCGAATGCCCCGGCTTGCCGGTACGATGACGGGTGCCGAATTCCTGCGAGCCTGCCCATCCCGATGTCTACGCCCCGTCCCTTCAAACTCGACATCGATGCCTCGGCTCTGGACGACCTCACGCAGCGACTGTCCCGCACCCGCCTGCCCGACCAGGCTCCGGGTGCCCCCTGGTCCACCGGCACCGACCTTGGCTTTCTGCGCGACGCGCTGGACTACTGGCGCGACCAGTTCGACTGGCGAGTCCAGGAAGCCCGTCTGAACGCCCTGCCCCAGTTCATGGTGGCCCTTGACGGCATTGATCTGCATTACCTGCATGTCCCCGGCAAGGGCGTGCCTGGGGGGCCACCGCCCATGCCCCTGCTGCTGTCACATGGCTGGCCTGGGTCGGTCTTCGAATTCCTTGACCTCATTCCCCGCCTGACCGATCCGGCTGCCTTCGGCGGCGATCCGGCCGATGCCTTCGAGGTGATCGCGCCCTCTCTGCCCGGCTACGGACTTTCGTTTGCGCCGGGTCAGGAGCGATTCGGTCTGGCCCGCATCGCGAACTGCTTTCATACCCTCATGACCGACGTGCTCGGCCACAGACGCTTTGCAGCGCAGGGCGGCGACTGGGGCAGTTTCATTACCGCCTGTCTCGGTGCGGATCATGCCGACGCAATGATCGGCATTCATCTGAACCTGCTGCCACTCAGACGTGACGCCCTCGCGGTCGATGCGCCGAGCGAAGACGAGCGCGCGTTTTTCAAGGAACTGGAAGCCTTTCGAACGCACGAGACGGCCTACCAGGCGATCCAGGGCACCAAGCCGCAGACGCTCGCCTATGCATTGACCGATTCACCCGCGGGGCTCGCCGCCTGGATCTTCGAGAAGTTCCATGCCTGGACGGACTGCAAGGCAGATCCTCGCGACGCGATCCCGATGGACTCCATGCTTGCCAACATCAGCCTGTATTGGTTCACCGGCGCGATCGGCTCATCCTTCTGGCCGTATTGGGACCGCCTGCATGCGCCATGGCCGATGCGCTCGCCAACGATCGATGTGCCCACGGGATACGCTGAATTTCCTGCCGAAATCCTGCATCCGCCCCGTTCACTGGCCCAGAAGATCTACACCGACCTCAGGCGCTGGAGCCGCCTGCCCAAAGGCGGGCATTTCGCGGCCCTCGAACAACCCGAGACCCTGGCGCGCGAAATCACCGAATTCTTCAGGCCGCTGCGTACGACACGATGACAGCCCGAGTTTTGTTGACCGGCCCAACCCGCCGACCGGCCGCTGCCTCTGTACTGGCCTTGGCCCTTGTCAGTCTTCTGGCCAGTCTTCTGGCAGGCCCATCGGACGTGCGGGCCCAGGGCAGCTCGAACCCGGCCGTGCCGGCCCGGGAGCAGGCGATCACGACAGCATCCATCTCGCCATCGCGCTGGCAGCCTGCCCTCGCGCATGCCGGACAGAAAAAGCGGCTGCTTCAATGGTGGGGCCAGTGGAATGACCTGCTCCTGGTTTCGCTGATCGAGGCGGCGCAAAACACGCACACTGACCTGAAAAGCGCCGTCGACGCGATCGCCCGCGTGCATGACATCCTGCCTCCCGAGCGGCCGAACCAGCGGGCCGATGTCGCCAGCTGGGAAACGAGCATCGCCGACGCGGCCCATGGCGGCGCCCTGCCCCTGCCGGGCGGCCTTGCAGCCGATGCCGACTGGCATCCGGCCCGGGTCGCGATCGCCGCCGAGACCGCCGAACAGTACGTCGCCTGGATTCAATGCCGTCAGCGCCAGGGCGAGTGCACAGCACGCCTGCGAGCGCTCGCGATCCTCACCGGCCTGTCGATCGGCGAGGTCGGTCAGCGACTGCTTGCCCGGGGAACCGAGACGGTAAGCGTGCCCGGAATGACCATCCAGCGCCTGCGTGCGCGCTGGCTTGAACAGCGGCCCGACCTGGCCGCAGCACTGCTTGAGGTTGAACGTAGCCGGATCGAGATTGCCCGGGCAGAGGCACAACGTTATCCGCGCCTGCACCTGCTGGGCGAACTCGGCACCTCCAGCGCTGGCAACCCACCCGCTCAGGACGCCGGACCCACGGACGGGCAAGAGCTGATCGGTCCGGCCATGAGCGTGCCCCCGTTTGATGCCCAGCGCCTGCAAACGGTGCTCGAGGCGCGACAGGCCGACTACATTGCCGCTGCCTCGGAGTTGCGATCGCGGGCGCGTGAAGCCGCACGCGAGGCCGAGGACGCACTCCGGGCATTGCAGAACGCGCAGTCCCGTTCAAAAGACCGCTCACCCGATGCCTGGCTCGAGCAGGCCATGGCCTGGATCCATCTGTACCGGACGGTCGGTGGCGGCTGGGGATCAGTTCCTGCTCAGAGTGCGCAGCGCTGACACCCTCAGGCCCATGCGATCATTCGCAGGCTGAAAGCATTCCAACAGACCTCCATGTCCTCGAAATCCCGATCGGGCACGCTCCTGCTTGCCCTGATAGCCCTGTGCTGCACCCTGATCAGCGGCCCGCGCATCGCACTGGCGCAGCAGGGCGACGGCATCGACCGGTGGTGGGCGCAGTGGAACGACCCGATGCTGTCCGGGTTGATTCGCGATGCGCAAACCCACAGCGCCAACCTTGCACAGGCGGGTCTGCGCATCGAACAGGCCCGTGCAGCAGCCGTTGCCGCAGGCGCGCAGGCACGGCCTGCGGTCAACATGAATGCAGGTGCGCAGCGTGGCACGGTCCAGATCGGCACCAGCCTGCTGACCGCAAGCCAGGCCAGTCTGTCGCTTCCCTCAAGCTGGGAACTCGATCTCTTCGGACGGGTCGGTCATGGCCGGGATGCAGCACAGGCGCGCCTTGATTCGGAACAGGCACAGCGCGGCGCCTTGCAGGTGGCCCTCGCTGCAGAGACAGCGGCGGCCTACCTGCAATTCAGGTTCTGCGAGGCACAGCACGGCCTGGTCCAGCAGGAAGCCGCCTCGCGCGCGGGTACGGCGCGATCCCTCGAGGCTGCTGTACAGGCGGGGCTGGCAGCGCCGGTCCAACTCGCGCAGGCACGCTCGGTCCAGGCTGATGTCGAGCAGCGTCTGATCGCGCAGGCCACCGACTGCGAGGCCTTCCTGCAAGCCCTGGGCGTGCTGAGCGCAAGGGACCTGGCGTCCTTGCGCAGGCAGCTGACTTCGGGCGCAGGCCAATTGCCCCAGCCACGTGACCTCGACGTCAAGACACTCTCGGCCGCGCTTCTTGTGCAAAGGCCCGATGTGGCTGCAGCCGATCGGGCCGTCGCCGCAGCCAGTGCCGATCTGGGCGCGGCCCGGGCCGATCGCTACCCGCGGCTGACCCTCAACGGAAATATCGGCCCTCTGGTGCTGGCGGCTCGCGGCGTGTCGGCCACCCTGCTGACCTGGTCGATCGGACCCGCACTCAGTCTGCCGTTGCTGGACGGTGGCAGACGGGCAGCCAACGAGGAGGTCGCGCGCGTGGCCTATGCCGCTGCCGAGGTGCGCTACAGGGAGACCGCCCGGCGTGCCGTCCAGGAAGTCGAGGAGGCCCTGCTGCGCGGCCGGGCCGCAGCAGAACGCCAACCCGCTCTTGAAGCCACACGCCGCTCGCAACAGGCCATTCATGACGCGGTGACGGCAAAACTGAGTGCCGGGCTGGCAAGCACGCTCGAGCGAGATGAAACCGAACGGGCCATGCTCGCAGCCGATGGGGCCGCGCTCGCCCTGCATCGCGAACGGCTGGCGGCCTGGCTGCAGCTCTATCGTGCCCTGGGAGGCGGCTGGGAGCCCACGCCCTCAGGTCTGGCGACTGACGCGGCCCGCAAGGAATGACCCTCATGACCCCTTCAAATCGCTTCGCTTGCCTGCGCAACCCCCGCTGCACGCGGCCTCGGCCCGCGCTGGCCCTGCTCCTTGTTCTGGCCCTGATCGCCATTCAGAGCAACCAGGCGCAACCGCTCTTCATGACTCAGGCGCTGGCTCAGACTGCACCGGCCTCGGGCAAGGCACGGCCCGCGCTGGTGGTGACCACCGTGCAGCCCACCGGGGGCGATCTTGGTGAGGTGCTGCTCGCCAATGGGTCGATCGCGGCCTGGCAGGAGGCGGTGGTGGGCGCAGAACTGGCCGGGGCGCGCATTACCGGTCTGCAGGCTGACATCGGCCAGCGGGTGGCCCGCGGCCAGGTGCTGGCCACCCTTGATGCCGCTCAGGTCCGACATGATCTGGCCGCAGCGCAGGCCGCTCTGGCCGAGGCCAGCGCCGCGCTCACCGAGGCGAAGCTGCAGGCGACGGATGCTGCGATCAATGCCGAACGCGCCCGCAAGGTCGAGGGCAGCGGTGCCTACAGCGATCAGCAGCTCGCGCAGTTCAAGCTCACCGACCAGGCTGCCCAGGCCCGCATTTCGCTCGCCGAAGCCCGGATGCAAGCGGCGCGCGCGCAGGTCGATACCCAGCAGCTGCGGTTGAAGAATACCGAGGTCCGCGCCCCCGACGATGGCCTGATCACCTCGCGCCAGGCGGTGCTCGGGGCGGTGGTCAATCCCGGACAGGAACTCTTTCGTCTGATCCGCGGCGGTCGTCTCGAATGGCGCGCCGAAGTGACTGCCACCGAACTCCCTCGACTGCGGGTCGGGCAAAAAGTGGCAGTGCAACCAGCCGGCAGCGGCCCGATCACAGGCACGGTGCGGCTCATCTCTCCGCAGATCGATGCGAGCAGTCGCAATGCCATGGTTCATGTCGATCTGCCGGCAGGCAGTGGCGCGCGGCCCGGTCAGTTTGCACGGGGCGAGTTCCGCATCGGCAGCCGTCAGGCGCTCACCGTACCGCAGGCTGCACTGGTGATGCGCGATGGCTTTGCCTATGTGTTTCGGGTGCAGGGAGACCGGGTCGCCCAGGTGAAGGTGAAGACCGGCCAACGCAGTGGCGATCGGATCGAGATCCTGGATGGCGTGAAGGCGGGCGACGCGCTGGTCGCTCAGGGTGCGGCCTTTCTCAACGACGGTGATCTGGTCTCGGTTCAGGCATCGGTTCAGGCGGGCGCGAAGTGAACTTCTCCGCGCTTTCGATCAGGAACCCCATCCCGGCGGTTCTGCTGTTCATTCTGCTGACACTGGCCGGCCTGATCGCCTACAAGGTCATGCCGGTCCAGGACTTTCCGGACATCGAGCTGCCCATTGTCACGGTCGATGCCAGCCTGCCTGGCGCTGCGCCCGCGCAGCTCGAGACCGAGGTGGCGCGCAAGATCGAGAACAGCGTGGCGCCCCTGCAGGGCGTGAAAAATATCTTCACGCGCATCCTTGATGGCCAGGTCTCGATCACGGTGGAGTTCGTGCTCGAGAAAAACGGGGCCGAGGCGGTCAACGAAGTGCGTGATGCGGTGAGCCGCATCCGCGCCGACCTGCCCGCCGATCTTCGTGATCCGGCCGTCACCAAGGCCAGCACAGCGGGGCGGCCAGTGATCACCACGACCGTGGCCAGCGACCGGCTCGATGCCGAGGCGGTGTCCTGGTTTGTCGACAACACCGTGGCGCGTCGACTGCTTCGCGTGCCGGGCGTGGGCCTGGTCAAGCGCCTGGGCGGCGTGACCCGCGAAGTACAGATCGAGCTCGATGCCGATCGCATGGCCGCGCTGCGCGTGACCGCTGCCGATGTGTCGCGCCAGCTGCGTCAGGTGCAGCTTGAAGCGCCCGGCGGACGCGGCGATGTGGGCGGGCTTGAACAGGCGGTGCGAACGATTGCCACGGCACGCAGCGCCAGCGAACTTGAAGCCCTCGATCTGCCCCTGCCCGATGGACGCAGCCTGCGTCTGGGTCAGGTGGCCCGCATCACCGACACGGTGGCCGAGCCTCGTGCGCTCGCGCTGCTCGACGGCAAGCCGGTGGTGGCGGTCGAAGTCATGCGCAACCGCGGCGCCGGCGAAATTGATGTGGCTCGTGGGGTGCGCGAGGCCTTCGCCGAGTTGAAGGCCGCACATCCGAATGTGATCTTCACCGAGGCGATCGACAACACCCGTGCGGTGGAAGACGACTTCCGCGGCTCGATGCACCTGCTCTATGAAGGCGCCCTGCTGGCGATCATTGTGGTCTGGGCCTTCCTGCGCGACTGGCGGGCCACGCTGGTGAGCGCGGCTGCGCTGCCCTTGTCGGTCATTCCGGCCTTCCTGGGCATCGCGCTCTTCGGCTTTACGCTCAATACCGTGACCTTGCTGTCGATGGCGCTGGTGGTGGGCATCCTGGTCGATGACGCGATCGTGGAGATCGAGAACATCGAGCGCCACCTGCACATGGGCAAGACGCCCTTTCAGGCGGCACTCGAGGCAGCCGACGAGATCGGACTGGCGGTGGTGGCGACCACCTTCGCTCTGGTGGCGGTCTTTTTGCCGACCGCCTTCATGGCGGGCGTGCCGGGCAAGTTCTTCAAGCAGTGCGGCTGGACGGCCGTGCTGGCCATCATGGCCTCGCTGGTGGTGGCGCGGCTGCTCACGCCCATGATGGCGGCCTATCTGCTCAAGCCCAAGACCGGTGGCCTTGATGCTTCGGGCGCGCCCGACTCCGCGGTCATGCGCTTTTACCTGCGGGCGGTGCGGTGGAGCCTGAACCATCGGCTGCTGACCGCGCTGATGTCCTTTGCTTTTTTTGCCGGATCGATTGCGCTGGTGCCCCTGCTGCCCAAGGGCTTCGTGCCGCCTGCCGATCGTGCCCAGACGCAGGTGAGCGTGGAACTCGCGCCCGGCAGCACGCTCGCCCAAACCCTGCAGGCTGCAGAGGGCGTGCGCGCGCGTCTGCAGGACATGCCCGATGTGCGCCGCGTGTTCAGCTCGGTGGGTGGCGGCGCCTCGGGCGATGTGTTTGCGGTGGGTGCCGCGCCTGAAGCACGCAAGGCGGTGCTGACCGTGCTGCTGTCGCATCGCACCGAACGCGATCGCACCCAGCAGAAAGTGGAGACCGAGATCCGCCAGCGCCTGGCCGATGTGCCCGGCGTGCGCCTGACGGTGGGCTCGCAGGACACGGGCGTGAAGATGCAGCTGGTGTTGCGCAGTGATGATGCCCTGGCTCTGCAGCAGGCCGCCCAGGCGGTCGAGCGCGAGCTGCGCACCCTGCCCGATATCGGCAATGTGAGTTCGAGCGCAAGCCTGGTGCGACCCGAGATCATCGTGCAGCCCGACTTCGCGCGGGCGGCCGACCTGGGCGTGACCGCGGCCGCCCTGGCCGAGACGGTGCGGGTGGCCACGGCGGGCGACTACGACGTCAATCTGCCCAAACTCAATCTGAGCGAGCGACAGGTGCCCATCCGCATCAAGCTGCCTGATGCGGTGCGTGCCGACCTTGATGCCATCGGACGGCTCACCGTGCCCGGAAAGCAAGGCCCGGTGCGGCTCGCGCAGGTGGCCGAGATCCGCATTGACAGCGGGCCGGCGCAGATCGACCGGCTCAACCGAAGCCGCAATGTGACGCTCGAGGTGGAGCTTGCCGGGCGCGAGATCGGCGAGGTGAATGCGCAGGCCATGGCCCTGCCCAGCGTGAAGAATCTGCCCGCGGGCGTGAGGGTGGCCGAGCTCGGCGATGCCCAGGAGATGCAGGCCCTCTTTGCAAGCTTTGGTCTGGCCATGACCATCGGTGTGCTGTGCATCTACATGGTCCTGGTGCTGCTCTTCAGGGATTTCATGCAGCCGGTGACCATCCTGGCCGCCCTGCCCCTGTCGATCGGGGGCGCCTTCGTGGCGCTGCTCGCCACCGACAAGAGCTTTTCCATGCCCTCGCTGATCGGGCTGCTGATGCTCATGGGCATCGTGACCAAGAACTCCATCCTGCTGGTGGAGTACGCGATCGTGGCTCGTCGCAATGGCATGGCCCGCTTTGATGCCCTGATCGATGCCTGCCACAAGCGGGCCCGGCCCATCGTCATGACCACGATTGCCATGGGTGCGGGCATGGTGCCGATTGCCATGGGCTGGGGCACCGATCCGAGCTTTCGTTCGCCCATGGCCGTGGCCGTGATCGGCGGCCTGATCACCTCCACCCTGCTGTCATTGCTGGTGGTGCCGGCGGTCTTCACCTATGTCGACGATGCCGAACGTCTGCTGGGGCGCCTGTTCCGACGGAAAAGCGCGAGACAGGCCAAGGCGGCCTGAGGAAAGCAGCCCGCTCAGGACCCTATGAACATGACGGCCCGATCGGGGCAGTCATGTTCAGGGAGCGATCTCCTGCCCGTCCCAGGCATAGCATCGACCGCTGTGCTGCGGCCCGAGTTGCTGCAGCACGGCCTCAAGATGATCGACCGACTCTTGCGGCGTGAAGAGTCTTCCCTCGGGCACATTGCCCTGAAAGGGCCGCGACAGCGCGGTATCAACCGTGCCCGGATGCAAGGCCACGCAGACCGACTCCTTCGCGGTGCGTGACCACTCGATGGCCAGGGTGCGTATGAACTGGTTCAGCGCGGCCTTGGACGCCCGGTAGCCATACCAGCCGCCCAGCCGGTTGTCCGAGATGCTGCCCACGCGCGCCGAGACGGCGGCGAACACGACTCGACCCTGACGCGGCATGAGCGGCAGCACCTGGCGGGCGAGCAATGCGGGGCCGATGGCGTTGACGGTCATCAGCCGATGCAATGCGGCGGCATCCAGGGCGCGAAGTGACTTCTCGGGCGCAAGCCCCGGCGCATGCAACAGGCCGCTGGCCACAATCACCTTGCGCAAGGGCGGCAGGCCCAAACGATCGATGCGCTCACGTGCAGCCTGTGCTGCGGCTTCGATCGAGGCCGGGTCTTCGAGGTCCAGTCTGAGCTCGATGGTCCTGCCTGTCGCAGCGGTCTGATGCAGGCCGGCTTCATCCACTGGCCCCCGATGGCAGGCCAGCAGGGCTTTGCAGGCCTCGTGCTGCAACAGCCGGGGCTGCCAGGCTCGGCCCAGCCCGCCGCGTGCACCCACCAGCAGGGCGGTATGCGGTTCCATCAGGGCAAGGTCGGTCTGCATGAGGCAAGGCCGATCGCGCTCCTGGACACAGCCCGTCGCAATGGAATTGCGCTCACGCAGCCCGTCGCAGCCGCATCGACAGACCCACCGGCGTCATGGTGAAGGACAGGCGCTCCTCCGGCTCACGGCCATCGGGGGTGTCCACTGCGACGATATCGAAGCGGCCGAGCAGCACCGCCATGGCCATCTTCATTTCGAGCAGGGCCAGATAACGCCCCGGGCACATGCGCGGTCCGGCGCCGAAGGGCATGGACAGCCGCTTGGCCGAATTCGCCTGCTCGCCCGGACCACGCTCACCCAGCCAGCGCTCGGGCTCGAAGGCCTTTGCATTGGGCACAAAGCGCTCGCTCACGCTGTCATGACGCAGCATGTTGATGACCATGGTCCCTGCAGGAACACGCACATCACCCAGCACCGTGTCCCGGGTGGCCTGCAGCGGCAGCTGGGGAGCCACCGGCTTCAGACGCATGGTCTCGTGGGCACAGGCCTCGATGTAGTCCAGGCCGTCGATCTCGGCGAAGGTCGGGGCCTGCAGATCCGCGATCGAGCTGCGCACTTCCTGCTGCGCGCGCGCGAGCGCCTGCGGATGCGCCCAGAGCAGGTGGATCATCCAGGCGATGGTGTTGGCGGTCGTGTCTTCACCCGCGAGCAGCATGGTGAGCACATTGCCGGCAACCACCTCGTCGGTGATGCCACTGTCAGGTGCATCGGCAGCAACAATCATGGCCTCGAGCAGGTTGTGCGGATGCTCGCGTCGCGACGGCTCGCTCTGCAGACGCGCACGGGCCTGAGCCACAAATTGTGCGACTGCGGCGTCGACCTCGCGCATGGCCTGCTCAAGCTGACGGTCGCTGTCCCGCTTGACCCACCGCCAGACCGGCAGGGGCGACATCATGCGCTTGAACAGCGCCGGAAAAATCTTGTCGAGATGCTTCTGGATGACATCGTCATCCGACTCCAGGGTATTGACCTCCGAGCCGAAGGCGAGCCCTGCGATCGTGTCGACTGTGAAGCGCATCAGATCGGCCTGCAGGTCGATGGCACTGCCTGCGCTTGCCGCCTTGTCCCAGCGTCCGGCCAGACGCGACCCGACACGGGCGAGCGATGGGTAGTAGCCCTTGACATGCGAGGGATCGAAGCCCGCCATGACCATGCGTCGCTGCTTGCGCCAATCATCGCCATTGGAGCCAAACACGCCGGGCTTCAGGCCGATCTCGGTCCCGATGACCCGCAGTCGATCGGAGCGGCTGAATCCATCGGGCCGGTCACGCATCGCCTTGGCGATCACCTCATGGTCTGCCACCACCAGCATGCGTCGACGAGCGATCTGCACCGTGAAGTAAGGGCCCAGTTCGGCGCACCAGCGCTCAATCTGCTGATGAAAGTGCGGCGCATCGATCTGCAGGGTGTTGCCGATGAGAGGCAGGCCTTTGGGCGAGGGCAGGTCCTCGAGTTCGCGCAGGACGGCAGGTTGCGATGGGGCCACGGCACTCATGAGGTTGTCTCCGAAAACAGCGGCCGCGGGGCCTGGGAACAGGGGAAGCGGATGATCCGGAGAGCGGGGTATCCCTGTCAAGGAAAAGCTGTCGCTCAAGGGGGCGGGTGCCTGATGAAGTGACGGAAGTCTCATGACGCGCGGGCTCCTTTGCAGAGGCAGGCGGTCGCGCCCTGCGTCAGACGCGGCCTTGCCAGGACCCTCCCTCATGCCGCGATCATCTGCCGCCACAGGCACACCCATCCGGATCGGTTCAGACTGGATTGCCGTTCCCAGCCAAGCGAGGTAGGCCATGTTGCGAAGTGTCTTTCCCCAGGACATCCTGGCCGAACTGGGTCGTCTGCACCGGGAATCCGCCGAGGCGGGCGAAGCGGGCGCGCCCGATGATCCGATCGCAGGGACATTGCCCGCAATGGCCCCCATGGTGGCGGGCGTTGCACCGGCCGGGCTTGTCGGCGTGCCAGGAGCGGTCGGTACGCCGCTGATGCCGGCTCAGGGCATTCGTGACACCCGGGGCACGCGATTCCCGGCGCTCAACCTGCGTACCTCGCCGCTGAGCATCGAGATCGAAGCCTTCCTGCCTGGCATGTCGGTCGACGATCTGCGGCTCAGTATCGAAGGCGATGTGCTGGTCCTTACCGGCGAGCGCGAGAGTCAGTTGCCCGAGGCGGACGATGGCGCGACAGTGCATGCCGCCGAACGCTTCAGCGGACGTTTCAGAAGGGTGATCGGCCTGCCTCACGACATCGATGCCCAGGCGATTGAAGCCCGCTACGCCCTGGGGGTGCTGACCATCACCGTACCCCGACTGCAGCCGGTGCAGGCCCGTCCGATCGCGATTCAGGACCCTGCCGGAGGGCTTCAGTGATGGCGCCCACCCTGCCCTCGCCGATGTCCGGTCTGACGCCCTCCGGCCATGCGGCCGCCTGGTCGGGAGCAAGCGCAGGCGTGATGGGGCCCTGGCTGCGGCCGCCGGTCGACATCATCGAGGATGAAACCGGCATCGTGGTGATCGCCGACATTCCCGGCGTGTCCGCACAGCGCATGGCCTTGCGCACCGAGGCCGATCAGCTGGTCATCGAAGGCGAACTCGCACCCACCACTGGCGAAGCCACCGCAAGCGAATTACCCATCGGTCGCTATCGCCGCAGCTTCGCGCTCAGCAGGGAACTCGACCCGCAGGGCATCACCGCCCTGATGGATCAGGGGGTCCTGCGCATTCACATTCCGCGAGCGGGGGGCAGCCACATCCGACGCATTCCCATCCTTGAGGGCTGAACCGGTCATTGACCGTCCAGGCTCCGCTTGCGGGCGCGCTCCAGTTCGCGAGGCCCGAATGACGAGGCCAGCCGCCCGGCCTGGGCCAGACCTTCGAGATAGTGGGCTTCGATCTCGGGTGCGGCCCGCAGGAGTTCGCGCTCGGCCCAGCGCTCATGCAGCAGGCCGCGCATCCAGTGCAACGCGACCATCCAGCCCGGTACAAAAATCCGGCGCTGTCGACGGCCCAGACCCCGCACCATCTGTCGCGCCGCCTCCGCCGGCTCGAGCATGCGACGCAAGGGGCCAGGCGCCGTGTCCCTCAGGCGCACGAAGCCGGGATGCAGTGCCCCTTCATCGACCAGGGCAGTGCGTACCCAGCTCGCATGAATCACGCAGACCGCGACGCCATGGGCGGCCAGTTCGATGCGCCAGGCATTGCAGGCCGCCTCCAGACCGGCCTTCGAGGCAGCATAGGCCGACATGGCAGGAGGATGGGCAAACGAGGAGACCGAGGCCGAGACCGCGATCAGGCCCCGCGAGGCCATCAGTGCAGGCAATGCGGCCCGTACCGTGTTGAGGCTGCCCAGGAGGTTCACCTGAACACAGCGGGCCCAGGCCTGCGGGTCGGTATGCGCCAGAGGCCCAAAGGATGCAACCCCCGCATTGGCCCAGACTCCGTCGATGCGCCCATGCCGCGCGAGCACGGCCTGCATCACCGCCTCGCACTGCGCGGCGTCGGTCACATCGAGCGGCAGGTGCATCAGATGCGGATCGATGGCGCGGGCCTGTTCGGCAAGGACCTGTGCATCGCAATCGGTCAGGACGGGAACCGCGCCGCAGCGATGGAGTTCTTCCGCCCCGGCCCGTCCGATGCCGGAGGCGGCACCCGTGATCACAATGACCCGCCCCGCGAGGGGATGCGTCATGGTCGGGGGCCTCGAATCACGGAATTGTGGAGGGCGGGATCGCGGAGGGCGGGATCATGCCTCGGCGATCTGAAGGCCGGTCGCCTCCACATGCTCAGTGCACCTTGGCGATCATGAAATACAGGATGGGCAGAGGCAGCACCGTTGCGATCGCCCCGCTGATCTGCCACAGGCGCGACAGACGCAGATACTCGCTGGTGATGCGATCGGTGCGTGCGAGCAGGGCACGCTGGCGCAACTGGATCGGCACGAGCACGAAGAGCCAGATCAGACCCGACAGGCCGAACAGGATGTAGGACCAGCGAATCCAGGGATTGACCGTCTCGCCACCCAGAGGCTGGGCCATCAGCGCCCCGGTGATGATCACCCCCAGCGCGCCTCCGAGCGTGAAAAGCACGTCGGTGACCAGCACCAGATGGTTGCTGAAACGGATGATGGTGTGATTTCGGGTGCGCTCGGCCAGTGCAGCCCAGGTGCCACTGACGATGACATTGCCCAGGAAGAGGCAGGCACACAGGATGTGGATGACCTTGAGTGCGGTCGGGCTCACGCCGATCTCTCGCGCGCGGCGGTGACAGGGCTTGAGGTGGCCGCAGCATGCGAAGGCGGCACGGTCATCTGCGAGGGATGCGAGGGATGCGAGGCCCCCTGCTCGGTCTGCCCCTGCTGCGAAGCCTCGTGCTGCGCCTGCGCCAGCTGGCGTGCCGTCTCGGCGCGGTCGCGCTTGAGCGAACGCATCTGCCAGACATAGAAGGCCACCAGAGCCACGACGACGATCACGATTTCCGCGATCTTGAGCGCAGGCATGTCCATGCGGTCAGCGGGGCCGCTGGTCCTGTTCGGCCAGTCGGGCCCAGAGGTCGGTGGCCCAGAGCATCTTCTCGTCGAAGGAGCGCGCCGGCACCGGGCCCGCGACCATGCTCCGGGAGGCCGACCCGGGACGCGAGGCGAGCGCGGCATCGACCAGCCAGGCCACAGCCGGCAAGGGGCCGGGTGCGGGAGTCAGGGCCTGCGGGGCCTTGAACCACACCGCACTCGCACGGGCGACCAGGACCAGCTTGCGTGCTCCGGACACCACGGCGCGATGATGAATCGAATCGAGGCCCTGTCGGCGCAACTGCTCGCCAATCTCGGCATAGACGATCTGCGCGGCACGGATCGCCACACGGCAATCTCGGGGCAGCGCCGCGATTCCGGCATCGGCACGACGATAGAGCTCATCAGCGGCATCAAGCAGCCGGCCAGTGACCGAAGCGATGGCCGCATTGAACACCGGTGCGCGCAGCCAGGCTTCGGGATCAATGCCCGCCTCGCGCAACCACTGCCGGGGCAGATACAGTCGCCCGGCACGGGCATCCTCACCCACGTCGCGCGCGATGTTGGTCAGCTGCATGGCCACGCCAAGCTCACAGGCCCGTGCCAGTGCATCGGGTGAACGGGTCTGCATCACGATGGCCATCATGGCGCCGACCGTTCCTGCCACGCGCGCACCATAGGCCTGTACCTCGGCCAGTGTCTCGTACTGCCTTTCTTCGGCATCCCAGAGAAAGCCCTCCAGAAGACCGTCGAGCAGCGCTCTGGGCAGACCGGTGTCCTGAACGACCCGGCACAGTGCACGATCGGCTGCACAGTCGATGGGACGGCCCCCATAGATGCCATCGAGTCGCTTGCGCAGCGCATCGAGCGCCGCTGGCTTGTCGAGGCCGAAATCGATCTCGTCATCGGCAATGCGGCAAAAGGCATACAGCGCGGTGGCCTGGGCACGGATCCGTGCAGGCAGCAGAAGCGACGCGGCAAAGAAGGTGCGCGACCCGCCCTGCATCAACTGGCGCAACTCGAGATCGGCTGACGCCGTCGAGTCGTCGGTGGGCGCGATGCGCGCATCCAGAACGGCACTCATGACTGGATCCTCGACGGGACGGGCGTTGCAGGCGCAGCCGCGGCCGGTCCGTGACCATCGCGAAGCGCCCAGCGCCAAAGGGTAGATGGGTTGATCGGAAGCACCAGCATCCAGTGCTCGATGACTGCCAATGCCAGCAGGGCGGCGACCAGCGCCGCACCCATCGAGGGGCCGTCGGGCGTGGTCGGGCTGGCGCTCCAGTGAAAGAGCCAGATGGTCAGGAAGGTGGCGGCAGCCACGGGAAAGGGAAAGAACCAGTTCATGCGACGACGACGGAAGAAGCTTTGCAGGTAGCGAAGGTGCGCCGGCAGAAATTCTTCACTCAGGTTGCGCACACCGAGATAGAGGTTGAGCTTTGCACTCAGGCGCATGGCCCACAGCACTGCAAATGTCCAGGTGCCGGTCTGATTGGGCGCGTCCCAGGTGATGCTGACGATCGCGGCAAACACCAGTGCCAGACCCAGTTCGTGCCAAAGCACTGCCTGCGCTGCCTGTGAAAACCGAATCCATCCGGTCAGGCCGGGTGGCGAGGCCTCGCGGCGCGGGCCGGTGATCCAGCCGGTGAGAAAGGTGAGCTCGTGCCAACCCCACACCAGCAGCGCACAGGTAAACGCACAGTAAGCCCCCGCCACGGTCGTCTGGTGGGCGGTATGCGAGAGTGCAAACAGCGCAGCCACCGCGAGCAGGCTCGAGGCGACCAGGCTCCAGCGGAAGGTGCCCCGGGGCAGTCCGTCGAGCAGCAGCACCAGTCCGGTGCTCGCCCACCACACGAGGATGGCAAACACCACCGCAACGCGGATGTCGTTGAGCCACTCCAGGGTCACGAGTCGGCACTCACCAGGAGGGGGCCATGCGCACCTGCGCCGGCAGCTCGTGCTTCCTGACCGGCAGGACATACAGCCTGGCGAAGGTGAGCGCACCACGAACCGCGCAGCCGGCAAGGGCCAGCTTGCCCGCGATCCCGCCTTTTTCCCGCGCCGCATTGACCTCGGCCTGGATCTGCACAAGCCGGTCGAGGCCGGCCTTGAACTTGGGGTGATCAAGATCGAGCGTGAAGGGGAACACCTGCCGTGTGATTTCGGAGGTGATGGCCAGCACCTTCATGTCGTAGTCGGTGGAGTCCAGGCCCATGGCATGGTGCAGCATGGGTCGGGTGTGGTCGCGCACGTACATGGTCGCGTACACGGCCAGCAGGAAAAAGCGGATCCAGTAGAGGTTCACACCGCGCAGCAGGTCGGGATTGGCCCGCATGATCAGGGCGAAGGATTCGCCATGCCTGAACTCATCATTGCACCAGCGCTGGAACCATTTGAAGATCGGATGAAAGCGCCGATCCGGGTTGCGCTCGAGCTGTCTGAAGATCGTGATGTAGCGGGCATAGCCGATCTTCTCGGACAGGTAGGTCGCATAGAAGATGTACTTCGGCTTGAAGAAGGTATACGCCTTGGTGCGCTTGAGATTGCCAAGATCGATGCCCAGACCCAGGTCCTTGAGCGAGGCATTGATGAACCCGGCATGGCGCGATTCGTCGCGGGCCATGAAGCGCATCAGCGCCTTGATGTCTGGATTCTGAACCTGCTTGGCAATGTCGTTGTACAGGATGCAGCCCGAGAACTCCGAGGTGATCGAGGTGATCAGGAAGTCGATGAACTCCTGACGAAGCTCGGGCGAGAGTGCGGCCACCTGCGCACGGGCTTCGTCGGCAAATCCGGCGTCCCGCTGGAAATGGTCGTAGTTGTTGTCGCCTTCGTACTCGGCCATCACCGCATCCCATTCGGAGCGCACTGCCGAAATGTCGATGCGGTCCATGGCGGCAAAGTCGGTGGTGTAGAAGCGCGGGCTGATCAGGCTTTCCTGCTTGGCCCGTTGCGATGCGGCTTCCGAAGACTCGATGGTGGCGTAAGGCGTCGACATGGCGGGGTCCGATGAAAGCGTGGTGCGATAAGAAGGTCTTGCGATAAAGCGGAATGCAATCAGCGTGATGCGATGTAAACCTGGCTCAGCGGCCCGGACCCTCTGCCTGCAGCGTGAGCAGGCGGGTGAAATTGGCCGAGTTGCTCGGGCCGAAGGATTCGAGTTCAACCCGCTTTCCGGTGGCCGGATCGTGCAGGGTGAGTCGGCCATCGGCCTGGGCAATGAGTTCGAAGGGCTGCTCTGAACCGAGCTCGCGGGCCTTGCGCTCGCGTGTAAGCGCGCGCAGCGAGCCACGCACAAAACCCTGCTCGCCCTGGATGACCGCCAGCTCCCGACCGGTGGCCATGTCGATGACCGAGATGCCGCCATCAGGTCGATCCTGGAACCGCAGGGCACGCTCGGCCGAGGGTGCAGGTCCCTCGCCCCGGACGGCTGCAGCGCGCAACTGGTCGGGGCCGTTGCCGGTGATCCGGACCAGTCCGACGCTGATCAGCGAAAAGGCGATCAGACCGCCCGCACCCCAGAGAAACCAGCGCGGGAAGTTGTCGGCAGGCAGATCACGATCGGCATGGGCGTTCATGGCAGGGTCTCAGTGGCTTGAAGGGGCCATCAACGAGGCGCCAAGCGCCCCGCCGGCCAGGCCATCGGGCAGGCTGGTCGGTGCGCTCGAAGAACCGCTGGGCTGTGCACGGACCTGGCCCTGAGCATGGGCAGTCTGGCCCTTGCTCTGCTGCACATCGCTGTTCGCCTTTGCCCAGGCCTGGGTCAGCAGACGCGCCACCTCCTCAGCCTGAGGCAGACAACGCAGCATGGGCTCGGGTGCGCCGATCCGCCACGGACGGGCATGCGGCCACAGATGCACATAGCCGATACGGACATCGCCGGCGAGCTTCAGGGCGATGTCGCCATAGCCACCGTGAAGCGGACGCAGATCGGCCGAGGCCAGTGAGCGCAGAGGCAGATTGAAGGTGACCGACAGCACCACCCCCACCCGCAGCACCACCCGCTTGTTGGTGATGGTGTACACCGCGCTGCGACAGGTGATGCGAGCCAGCACGGCCACCATGCCCCAGCCCAGTGCAGCCAGGGCAAGCGCCCAGGCGAGCTGAACGAGCAGGTCGCCCAGCCCTTCGATCTCGGGCCAGATCGCAACAGCGCGCAGGGCCAGCATCAGCACGAAGTACACCGCCAGGGCACGCAGATGAAACACATGCCGCATCATGGGGGCGAGCGCGGGCGCGCCCTGCCAGAGCACCTGTTCATCGGCCGGAAGACGCTCCGGCAGGCCGTACTGCGGCTCGAACTCGTGCTCGTGCCGAACCCCGCGCAAACTCACAGCAGCTCCTGCGAGCGCTCGGGCGATGCGTAGAAGGTGCCGCCGCCGTAGTAGGCCTGGATGCGCTCCTCTTCAGCCATGGTGATCTGATCCTGATTGCGCAGGGCAGGCACGTTGGCAAAGTGATGTGCATAGATCGAATTGACCTCGACCGCATTGCGACGGATCCGCACGAAGGGAATCGGTGCCAGCACCTTGCGGCTGCCAGTATCGATCTCGATGTAGCGGAACAGCATCTCGGAGGTATCGAGCCAGAGCTCATGCACCGTGCCGGCCACCTTGCCGTCGCCTGCAATCACCGGCAGCCCGCGCGGATCGGCATCCTGCTTGGCCACGGCAAAACCGTCGGCTGCACGCAGCGGAACAATCTTGGGCTCGCCCTCCAGGGTCATGTCGGGCACATCTGCACGATTGGCCCAGGCGGCAGCGCCCACGCCGTCGAGCATGGGATCGCCTGTGGGTTCGATCGGCGATCCGGGCGAAGCGCCGGTGGAGCGGGCCACGACCGGGGGCTCAAGCTTGTTGGGATCAGGAATGGTCACCTCATGACCGCCCGCCAGCTTGTAGGTCTTGGGCGAGGGGATCGGCCATCCCTTGACGACGGCCTTGTCCAGACTGTCCGATTCCATCGGATAGCCCTCGCGGTGACCTTCGCGAACGAGATAGAAGATGAGTCCGGCAAAAAACAGCCAGAAGGCATACAGCAGGATCTGTGCAAGATCCACATAACCGGTGATGGCTCCGAAGGGCATGATCAATTCTCCGTCTGAAATCGGCCGCTAGCCGGGCAATTCGGCCAGTCCGAACTTGCGTTCGGAAGGAGGGACCATCGATCCGCGGCCGACAAGCGGGCCGATGGCAACAAGCGTGACAAACAACAGCAACATCTCAACGTGGTAGACCACGCTGTATCCGGTGGCGGGCGAGGACAGCGCCTGACCCAGTGCGCCTGACTGCGCGAGCCCGCCCATCACATCTCGCAGCAGACCGCCTGCGGCAATCGACAGGCCCGACGCCGTGGCCTGCACGGCACCCCAGGCTCCCAGTGCAAGTCCGACCATGCCGCGCTCTTCCATGCGCATGGCCGCAGTAAGCGTGCCCACTGCAAACAGGCCGCCACCAAAGCCGATGAGCAGCGCGCCTGCGCGAAAAAGAAGGCCGGTGCCCAGGGGCGCGGCGAAGATCACTGCCGAGAAGGCCGGAAGCCCGCCCAGAGCGCCATAGGCGGCCAGACGCAAGGGGTCGGTGCCACGCGCCAGTTGTCGGGCGGCCAGGGCAAAACCGATCAGCGAGCCGCCGGCCAGCAGGGCGGTGAGCAGGCTGGTCTCGCCAACGCCGAGATTCAGGATCTCGCCACCATAGGGCTCGAGCACGACATCCTGCATGTTGAAGGCGGCCGTCCCCAGACCAGTCGCCCACAGGAAACGCCGGGCCCGACCCTGGGAAATGAAGCGCTTCCAGCTGTCCATGAAGACCGGCTTTGGCATTGACCTCAGCGCCGCCGCCCGGGCTGGGTCGCGCGCCTCCTGCTTCCACAGCGCAATGCCGTTGAGGATCAGGGTGACCATGGCGGCGCCCTGCACCACCTGGATCAGGATCTTGGGCGTGAAATCGGCCAGCAGCACCCCGAAGGCCACGCCACTGCCCACCATGCCGAGCAGCAGCATCACGTACATGAGGGCCACCACGCGGGGGCGGGTCTCTTCGGTGGCCAGATCGGTCGCCAGGGCCAGGCCCGCGGTCTGGGCGGTCTGCAGTCCGATGCCGGTCATGAGAAAGGCCAGTGCCGCAGCCGCCTGTCCGACAAAGGACGGTACCGGTACGCTGCCCAGTCCCGAGAGCACCAGCAGGGCGAAGGGCATGATGGCCAGCCCGAAGAACTGCACCAGCGTGCCTGTCCAGATGTAGGGAACGCGACGCCATCCGAAGGCGGATCGGTGGGTATCCGAACGAAAACCGGTAAAGGCGCGGGCGGGTGCAACCAGCACCGGCAGGGCCACCATGAGCGCAACCAGCCAGGCGGCCACACCGAGCTCCACGATCATGACCCGATTGAGCGTGCCTACGGTGAGGGCCAGTGCCATGCCGACCGTGACCTGAAACAGGGACAGACGAAGCAGCCGGGCAAGCGGCAGCCCTGCACTGGCGGCATCGGCAAAGGGCAGATAGCGCGAAGGCATCTGCCGCAGGATCTTGCTGAAGCGCACCGCCCTCATGCGGTTCGCTCCTGTGCGAAACGTGGCCTGGCGAGCAGCCCTGAAGCGCTCATGCATGCCTCCATTCGATGGCCTGCGAGGTATAAAAGCCGCTCGAGATGCGTTGCGTGCGGCCGACTTCCCAGCCCGCCATGCCTCGATACTCTGCAGCCGCCCGTCGCAGCGTGACCTCGGCCACCGGCACGATCGCGGGCGCGCGGTCCGCCCTCGGAAAGAGTTTGCCCGCCGCATGCATCATGCTGAGCAAAGGGGTGCGCGGCGCGAAGGTGATCACCATGGAATCGACCGTGCGCGGGGCCAGCACGCCCAGGGCATGCACGACATCGGCGGGCTCGTAGTGAATCAGGGAGTCCATGGCCACCACATGATCGAAATAGCCCAGGGCCTCATCGAGCATGTCGCCCGAGCGAAAGTCGATCAGTCGCGCATCGACATCGTCGGGCAGGCGCTGACGCGCGATGTCCACAAGCCGCGGCGAGAGGTCGATGGCCAGCACTTCAGCGCCACGACGAGCCAGTTCGACGCTCATGGCGCCGGTGCCACAGCCCGCGTCGAGCACGCGGCGACCCCGCAGGTCTTCGGGCAACCAGGACAGCAGGGTGCTTCTCATGCGATCGCGGCCCGCGCGCACGGTGGCACGAATGCCGCTCACCGGTGCCGACGAGGTCAGCCGCTCCCAGGCCTCGACCGCAGTACGGTCGAAGTACTGTTCGATCTGACTGCGTCGGCTCTGATAAGGCGCGTGACTCATCAATCAAATCCCAACAGATCAAAAATATCGCGATCCTTCAGCGCCTCGGGGGCGAGCGGATCGGTGCCTGCCCACAGCGCGGCGGCCAGGCGCAGGTATTCCTGCTGCACGGCCTCGAGCTCGGGCGAGGATTCCATTTCGAAGAGCGTTGACTTCTTGAGCCGGCTGCGACGGATCACATCCAGATCGGGAAAGTGCGCCATGCGCTTCAGGCCCACCCGATCATTGAAGCGATCGATCTGGTCGGTATCGCGGCTGCGGTTGGCGATCACGCCACCCAGGCGGACCTTGTAGTTCTTGGCCTTGGCCCCGATCGCCTGAACGATGCGGTTCATGGCGAAGATCGAATCGAAGTCGTTGGCCGTGACGATCAGCGCGCGGTCGGCATGCTGAAGCGGTGCTGCAAAGCCGCCGCACACCACATCGCCCAATACGTCGAAGATCACGACATCGGTGTCCTCGAGCAGGTGATGCTCCTTGAGCAGCTTGACGGTCTGCCCCACCACATACCCGCCGCAGCCGGTACCTGCCGGGGGGCCGCCCGCCTCGACGCACATCACCCCGTTGTAGCCCTCGAAGACAAAGTCCTCAAGGCGCAGTTCTTCGGGGTGAAAATCGACCTGCTCAAGCACATCGATGACGGTAGGCATCAGACGCTTGGTGAGCGTGAAGGTGGAGTCGTGCTTGGGATCACAGCCGATCTGCAGCACCCTCTTGCCGAGCTTGGAGAAGGCCACGCTCAGGTTGGACGAGGTGGTGCTCTTGCCGATGCCGCCCTTGCCGTACACGGCAAAGACCTTGGCATTGCCGATCTTCATGTTCGGGTCGAGCTGCACCTGCACGCTGCCCTCACCGTCAGTGCGGCCGGGGCGACGAATATCAGCGATGGGTACGGTGGCAACGGTCATGCGGAGACTCCTTCGACAACGCCTTCGAGGCGGTCTTCAAGTTCTTCGCTCGCGCGTCGCAGCGCCTCGAGCATTTCGGGTTCGGGGGTCCAGTACTGCCGATCGCAGGCCTCCAGCAGGCGATTGGCCACACGGGCAGAAGCGGTGGGATTCAGTTGAGCCAGGCGCTCGCGCATGGCCGGATCGAGCATGAAGGTCTCGGTGATCTGTCGATAGACCCAGGGCTGCACCTGACCGGTGGTGGCCGACCAGCCCATGGTGTTGGTCACATGCACCTCGATCTGGCGCACGCCCTCATACCCATGCTTGAGCATGCCCTCGGTCCAGCGGGGATTGAGCATGCGCGTGCGGGCTTCGAGTGCGACCTGCTCATCGAGCGTTCGCACCGTGCCTTCGCCGCGGGTCTGGTCGCCGATGTACACCGTAGGTGCCTGACCGCCCCGGGCGCGCTTGACCGCGCCGGTGATGCCGCCCAGGGTGTCGAAATAGTTGTCGACCGTGGTCACGCCAAGCTCGACCGAGTCGAGGTTCTGATAGGTGAGCTGCACATCAGCCAGCACGCTCTGCAGCAGCGCGCCCTGCTGCACCGCGCGGCCTGTGCGGCCGTAGGCAAAGCCCTTGCGGCGCGAATAGGTCTCGGCAAGCTCGTCTTCGCCGTCCCAGCGGCTGCTCTCCACCAGATTGTTGACATTGGAGCCGTAGGCGCCTTCGGCGTTGCCGTAGACGCGCAGGGCCGCCACTTCCAGCGTGCAGCCATGCTCCTGCTGATAGGTCAGGGCATGCTTGCGCACGAAGTTGTGCTCGACCGGTTCGTCGACACTGGCCGCAAGCCAGGCCGCTTCGGCCAGCATGCGGATCTGCAGCGGCATCAGGTCGCGGAAGATCCCCGAGATGGTGAGCACGACATCAATGCGCGGTCGGCCCAGCTGTTCAAGCGGAATCAGTTGTGCGCCTGCGATACGACCATAACTGTCAAAGCGGGGAGCGGCGCCCATCAGGGCCAGCGCCTGACCAATCGGGCCGCCCTCGCTCTTGAGGTTGTCACTGCCCCAGAGCACCATGGCCACGGTCTCGGGCAGCGGATGGCCGTCCTGCTGATAGCGCTCGATCAGCCGCTGAGTCTGACGGGCACCGTCGCGCATGGCAAAGCTGCTCGGAATGCGGAAGGGATCAAAGCCGTGCAGGTTGCGGCCGGTGGGCAGCACCTCGGGCGTGCGCAGAATGTCGCCGCCTGGTGTGGGCCGGATGAAGCCGCCATCGAGGGCATGCAGCAGCGCCGGCACCTCGGCATCCTTCGCCAGAAAACCGTTGACACGTTCAAGGGTCTCGAAGAGCTCGGCGATGGATTCGGCGCGCACTTCGCCCGCGGCGCCGGGCCCTGGTGCGCTTGCATTGGCCGCCCCGGACATCAGTGCCAGGGCCTCGCGGGCGCTGCCGCCCTGGGCCAGGTGGGTCAGTGCGGCCTCGGGAAGCGGGGTGTTCGTGACTGCCAGCGCCATGGCCCGCAGCATCTCGAGCCGCTGGGACGCATCGCCCGACTGGCCCGCCACATGCAGGCCAATGGGGACAAGACTCTGTTCGACCTCGATCACACGGTGATGCAGCGCCAGCACCTGCTGCTCGGCACTCAGGCCACCTGCATCGTGCAGGGTCCAGACCGGCGCGTCGGCCGGCAGAAGGTCCACGCTGACCGCCTGCGCATGAATGAGCTCGAGCAGATCCTGCTGGCGCTCTTCGTTTTCGGGGCGGGCGGTGCGCCACTGGTCGATCGAGCCCTTGAGCTCGAGCAGCCCGCTGTAGAGCCCCGACTGGCCCACCGGCGGGGTCAGATAGCTCACCAGGGTTGCATTGGAGCGTCGCTTGGCAATCGCGCCTTCGGACGGATTGTTCGAGGCGTACAGGTAAATGTTGGGCAGATCACCGATCAGACGATCGGGCCAGCAGTGCCCGGTCAGTCCGGTCTGCTTGCCGGGCATGAATTCGAGCGCGCCATGGGTGCCGAAATGCAGCACGGCATGCGCGTCGAAGTCTTCGCGCAGATACCGGTAGAAGGCCGAGAAGGCGTGGGTCGGCGCCATGCCCTTTTCGAACAGCAGGCGCATGGGGTCACCCTCGTAGCCGAAGGAGGGCTGCACGGCGACCAGCACATTGCCGAACTGCTTGCCGAGTACGAACAGGCTGCGGCCATTGGTGAGCTGCTTGCCCGGCGCCGGGCCCCACTGGGCTTCGATCTCTGACAGCCAGCGCTCGCGACGCACATGATCGTCGACCGGAATGAAGTGATGCACATTGGCATCCGAACCCCACTGCGCAGCATTGCCGACCAGCAGCGCATCGCGCAGCTCGTCAATGCTTTCGGGCAGTACAACGCCATAGCCCTGGGCCGCCATCGCATGCAGGGTGTTGAAGAGCGACTCGAACACGCCCAGATGGGCGGCGGTGCCGATGTTGCCGGCGTTGGGCGGGAAGTTGAACAGCACAACAGCCACGCGACGCTGAGCCCGCTCGCTGCGCTTGAGCGCCACCAGACGCTCAAGCCGGGATGCAAGGGACAGGGCCCGTTCGGGGCAGGAGGCCATGTCCTGTGCGCGCTGGCTGGCACTGAAGGTGCAGGCCTGCGGGCATCCGGTGCAGGTGACACCCGCCGCTCCCGGGCGGCCGCCAAAGACCGTGGGATTGGTGGCGCCGTCGAGCTCGGGAATGGCCACCATGATGGTGCTTTCCACCGGCGACAGGCCACGCTCCGATCCGCCCCACTGATCGAGCGTCTGAAACTCCACCGGGTGCGCCGCCACATAGGGCACATCAAGCGAGGCCAGCACATCCTCGGCGGCCCGGGCATCGTTGTAGGCCGGCCCGCCGACAAGAGAAAAACCCGAGAGTGACAGCAGCGCGTCGATGGTGGGCGCGCCATCCCGGGTGAAGAAGCGGTTGATTGCAGGCCGGGCATCAAGCCCCGCCGCAAAAGCAGGAATGACGCGCAATCCGCGCGCCTCGAGGGCGGCGATCACGCCGTCGTAATGACCGGCATTGCCGGCCAGCAGATACGAGCGCAGCAAGAGCACGCCCACCGTGCCGCGGGGCGCCTGCCCCTCGGGCAGCGCGGGCAGATCTTCCAGTCGCGCGCTCAGGCGTCCGGGCATGCGGGGATGGTAGATGCCGAGTTCGGGATACTCGACCGGGTCGGCGACCCGCCCCCCCTGACGCAGGCCCTTGCGCGGACCATCGGCATAGCGGTCGATCAGGAAGCGGACCATGTTGGCCACGTTTTCTTCGGATCCGCCGAGCCAGTACTGCAGGGTCAGAAAATAGGCACGCACATCCTGGGCGGTCCCCGGGATGAAGCGCAGCAACTGCGGCAGGCGACGCAGCATCCGCATCTGGGCTTCGCCGCCGGTGGCCTGCTTGCTCTTGCCGTCCTTGTCGGTACCGCGCAGCTTCTTGAGCATGGCCATCAGGCCCGAGGCGGGCTTGCCCATGTCGAACTTGCCCAGGCGGGTGATCTTGACCACCTCGCTCGCGGACATCGCGCAGACCATGGCATCGCACTGCTCGCGTCGCGCCATCAGCGCAGACAGCACCGGCTGGAAGTGATCTTCCAGGAAGAGCATGGTGACGATGACGATGTCGCCCTGCGCAATGTCATTCAGACACCGCTGCAACAGGCGCTCGTCATCGGCCCACTCGGAGGCCGCATGCAGCGTGAGGTTCAGTCCGGGCATTTCGCGCACCAGCTGAGCCCGCGCCTTTTCAGTGGCGGTGGCCAGGTGGGTGTCCATCGTCACGATGACGACGTTCACCGGGGTGCGCTCAGCGCCCGAAGTGCGACTTCGCATCGTAGAGGGTCTCCACCGTGATGAGGGCCAGGCCGCGCTCGCTGGCAAAGCGCTCGGTATTGCGACGGGCTTTGCCTCTCACGAAGAAAGCAATCTTTTTCAGTTCGGCCTCGGCCTCGGCGGCCCAGGTGGTCACGACGATGCCGGCCTCCGAGGCGGGGCGAACTTCGGCATGGCCCGGCGGCTGCGCCGCGATCGCCGGATCGACAAGCTGGTTTGGCACCTGCCCGACCGTCTGAGCCGCCGGCGGCTCGCTCGCCTCGGGCGCTCTGGGCACCATGGGCGCCGTGCGGCCCAGATGCGATGCAGGCGCATCCTCATGAAACTCGAAGTCCTGGCGGAACATGGTGAGCAGATGCTCCTCGAGGCCCATCATGAGCGGCTGCACCCAGGTATCGAAGAGCACATTGGCACCCTCGAAGCCCATTTGCGGCGAATGACGTGCCGGGAAGTCCTGCACATGCACCGGAGCGGAAATGACTGCACAGGGCACGCCCAGACGCTTGGCAATATGCCGCTCCATCTGGGTGCCCAGCACCAGTTCAGGATGCAGGGCGGCCACCTGCGCCTCGACCTCGAGATAGTCGTCGGTGATCAGGGGCTCCACCCCATAGAGCTTGGCCGCCTCGCGCACCTCACGGGCAAATTCGCGATTGAAGGTGCCCAGACCCACCACCTGAAAGCCCATCTCGCTGGCTGCGACACGTGCTGCCGCCACCGCATGGGTGGCATCGCCGAAGATGAACACCCGCTTGCCGGTGAGATAGGTGGAGTCGACCGAGCGTGAGTACCAGGTTGCACGGGCACCTGCATTGAGCGCCGGCGCAGGATCGACCTGTGCAAGCGCAGCCACCTCGCGGATGAAGGCCTCGGTGGCCTGCACGCCAATCGGTATGGTGCGGGTGAACGGCTGACCGAGGCCGCGCTGCATCCATTGCGCTGCAGCCTGGGCGGTCTCGGGATAGAGCACGACATTGAAATGCGCGGCGCCAAGCCTCTCGAGATCGGCAGGGGTGGCGCCCAGCGGTGCCACCACATTCACTTCGATGCCGAGCTGCGCCATGATCTGGCGGACCTCACGCAGGTCGTCACGATGCCGGAAGCCCAGCGCGGTCGGCCCAAGCAGGTTGCAGCTGGGCCGCTCGCTGCGCTCCATGGGCTTGGCCAGATGACGCACCAGCTGGTAGAAGGTTTCGGACGCGCCCCAGAGCTCCTTGCGCTGATACGAGGGCAGCTCGAGCGCCCCCAGCGGAATCGGCAGATCCAGGGCTGAGGCCAGACCGCCCGGATCGTCGTGGATCAGCTCGGCGGTGCAGGAGGCTCCCACGATCAGGGCCTGAGGCTTGAAGCGCTCCACCGCCTCGCGCGCGGCCTTCTGGAAGAGCTCGGCCGTGTCCTTGCCCAGATCACGGGCCTGGAAGGTGGTGTAGGTGACCGGCGGGCGCGAAGGCAGCCGCTCGATCATGGTGAAGAGCAGGTCGGCGTAGGTGTCGCCCTGAGGGGCGTGCAGCACATAGTGCAGCCCTTTCATGGCGGTGGCCACGCGCATGGCGCCCACATGCGGGGGGCCTTCGTAGGTCCAGAGCGAGAGTTGCATGTCGCGCTCCTTGGCCTCAGGCAGCCAGCACGGCCCGACGGGCCAGGGGTCGGGCAAAGAGCTCGGCCAGATCAGCAGCCTGCTCATAGCCATGCACGGGCGAGAACACCAGCTCGATGGACCACTTGGTGGTCATGCCTTCTGACTCGAGCGGATTGGCCAGACCCAGCCCACAGACCACGATGTCCGGGCGGGCCTGACGACAGCGATCGAGCTGGCGCTCGACATCCTGACCTTCGGAGAGCACCACGCCCGAAGGAAGCAGGGCAAGCTCGGCTGCCATGTGCTGGCGATGCAGATAGGGGGTGCCGACCTCGATGAGCTTCATGCCGAGCTCACGGGCCAGAAAGCGCGCCAGAGGCAATTCAAGCTGCGAGTCGGGGAAAAAGAACAGGCTGCGGCCGGCAAGGGTGTCGCGATGACGCGCCAGCGCGCGCTCGGCGCGCTCGCGCCGTGGCGCCACCACCGCATCGAACTTGTCCCGATCCATGCCGGCGGCCTGTGCAGCGGCCCAGAGCCATTCGGTGGTGCCTTCGACACCGAAGGGGAAAGGTGCCGAGAGGCGCTCAACTCCGCGGTTTTCAAGCAAACGCGCGGTTTCGGCCAGAAAGGGCTGGGCCAGCAGCATGCGCATGCCGGGCTTGATGGCGGGCAATGCGCGTGCACCGCGCGGCGGAAAGAAACTCACCGAGCCCAGCCCGAGTTCTCCCAGGACCCTGCGGAACTGGTCTTCGACGATATCGGGCAGTGTGCCCACGATCAGCAGGTCGGCCGCAGGGGTCGTCGCCAGCGGAGCCGCACCCACGGATGCTGCAGGCGCTGCAGCCGCGTCGGCTTCGGGCAGCTCGGGCACCAGTGCGGCCAGACAGGTGTCCTCGCCCTGGGTGAAGGTGGTTTCGATACCGCTGCCCGAGTAGCTCAGCACCCTCACATTCGGGGCAAAGCGGCCATCCAGACGCTCCGAGGCGCGCTGCAGATCGAGCTTGATGACCTCGGACGGGCATGAACCCACCAGAAAAAGCATGCGGATGTCCGGGCGACGCTCAAGCAGCCGGGCCACCACCCGGTCGAGTTCGTCATTGGCATCGGCCAGTCCGGCCAGATCGCGGTCATCGATGATGGCCGTTGCAAAGCGCGGCTCTGCAAAGATCATCACGCCGGCCGCCGACTGCAGCAGATGCGCGCAGGTGCGCGATCCCACCACCAGAAAGAAGGCGTCCTGAATTTTTCGGTGAAGCCAGATGATGCCGGTCAGGCCGCAGAAGACCTCACGCTGGCCGCGCTCCCGAAGGACGGGGACATCATCGCAACCCGGTGTGGCCGGGTGAAGCGGGATCACCGGGCTCATGCGGCCTCCGGTTGGGCGTGATCAGCCTGAGCCGCGGCGAGTCGTGCGGCGCGCAGCTTGAGGACGAATTGCAGGGCGTTGATGGCATAGGTGGCATAGGCCACCAGCGCCAGCAGCATCTGCTGCCGGGTATCAAGGGCACCCGTGAACAGCGCAGCGAGATAGAGGGTGTGCAGGGCAAGCACGGCCATGCTGACCATGTCTTCCCAGAAAAAGGCTGGCGCAAAGAGATAGACACCGAAGACGTCTTTTTCCCAGATGCAGCCGGTGACCATGATCGTGTAGAGGGTCAGGGTCTTGACCACGATGGAGGCGGTGGCCGCGAGCTCGCCCTGGCCGGTCGCCAGATAGCGCCAGACCAGCGCAATGCTGATCAGGCAGACAAGAAACTGGAGCGGCGCGAGCACGCCCTGAACCAGAGTCCAGGGGGACGCATCACGACGCCGACGCTCCTCGGGGGTGTACAGGGGCCGACCAAGACGACGGCCCATTTCGGTGTTCATGGACGCAATCTAGACCGGCTCGACCTCGGGTGTCAACCTGTCTTGACGTCATTTGTCTATGACATTAATGTTTGGGCTGCGGGCCCGCTGTCCCTCGATGTCCAGCCGTCTATCGAACACGATCTGGACATAGAGGAAATTGGGCTGGTCAAACCCTTGACAAACGTCCTGCTTGCCTTTGACACTGGCTGGACGCAGTCAAAGAAGTGTTTGTCCAGGCCACAACGAGGGCCCGGGCGGATCCTCAACCCATTGCCAGGGGTCTGGATCCTGACTGCCAGGTTCGTGCCGGTCCCCAACCGGTCGTGCCGTCTACCAATGAAGCAATGAGACCGGGGGAGCTGGCTGGCATGGAAACAAACAAGAGATCCAGCAGCTGGGCGCACCCCACTGCCGGCCAGGACCGGACTGAACCCCGGGTGAGGCTCGAGCTCGCAGATCAGGTGGCTCGGCCCCATGTGTGGCTGCGCCAGACGATCGAGTCGACCGTCCTGCCCCGCCTGGTCACTGATGCCCGCGCCGAGCTGCTGCTCGCGCCCGATGGTCAGAGCCCGGACCCGATGCGGCCCCATGCGGATGACGTTCACATGCTGTCGGAGCTGCTCCTGAGGGAGGACTTCGATGCCTGTGAACGCTTTGTCGAACGTTTCCAGCAGGCCGGATATTCCGCCGAGCACATCATGCTCGAGCTGCTTGCGCCCGCGGCCCGGATCCTTGGCGCCAGGTGGGAGTCCGACAGCTGCCAATTCACCGATGTGACACTGGGGCTGGGGCGACTGCAAGGCATGGTTTTCGGCATGGGCCGCTCGCCAGGGAGCGACCTCGACGCCCCTCAGGTCGCCCCCGCAGCCGGGCGCAGGGCACTGCTTCAGGCCATGCCGGGATCGCACCACACCCTGGGTGTGCTCATGCTGTCCGAATTTTTCCGACGCAGCGGCTGGGATGTCTGCGACGAAGCCTGCGATTCAGTGACCGAAATCCAGGCGATCGTGAGTGATCACTGGTTCGACCTGATCGGCCTGTCAGCCAGTACCCAGGCGCATCTCGAGGCACTGCCTTCGGTTATCCTCGCGCTGCGCCGGCGTTCCCGCAACCCGGATG
>JBMSOD010000011.1:0-31886 GCA_049422085.1 Burkholderiaceae bacterium | reverse complement strand
CCCGGCATCTGCACATCCATGAGAACGATCTGCGGCCGCTGAGAGTCGATCTGAGCCAGTGCCTCGGGGGCATTGGCCGCCTCGCCGGTCACTCGGTGCGGGAAATCCACAGCCAGATCGGCCAGCACCTCGCGCAGGCGTGCGCGGGCGGGGGCTTCATCGTCAACGATCAAGATCGAAGTGACGTCGGACATCGCGTTTGCGCCTTTCTTTGCGGTAAGGGAATTCGATCTCGACCCGATAGGTGTCGCCCTGGACACCGGTCTTGAGCTCGGCTTCCATATCGTACAGCAGCATCAGACGCTCCCTGACATTGGACAGCGCCATCTGGTTGCCGGGCCGCACCGGCTTTTCGGCCAGGACGGGGTTGAGGATTTCAACTCTCACCCGCTCGCCCAGACGCGAGGCGGAAATCTGAATGACGCCGGTCTCGCTGCTCGGCTCAATTCCATGATGAACGGCGTTTTCGAGCAGGGGCTGCAGCAAGAGCGAAGGCAGCAGGGCGTCTCCGGGCATCTCTTCCAGATGCCACTCCACTCGGAGTCGCTCGCCCAGACGCAACTGCTCGATGGCCAGATATTCCTTGCAGGTGATGACCTCGTCATCCAGCGCAACCAGATCTCGGGCATCGCGCATGAACACCCTGAACAGGTCGGCCAGATTCTCGAGCGTCGCCTCGGCACGACGGGGGTCGCTGCGCATGAGCCCCAACACCGCATTGAGACTGTTGAACAGAAAGTGCGGACGAATGCGGGCCTGCAGGGCCTGAAGCCGCGCCTCTGAAAATGAAGGCGAATAGGCCCGGGCGCGCAATCTGAATACCTCGGTCAACGCCCATGCGGCGGATGCGGCCATGAAGACCCGGGTCCCCAGCCACCAAGCCGCCTCGGAGGGGCCCGCCTCGGGGGCCATCCAGGGCAGGCCCAAGCCCCCGATGATCAGCATGACCAGGGCCGGCAGGCCGCATGCCGTGGCCCATTGCCAAGGTCGCCCCAGTCCATTGACCACCTTTCTGGCAAGGCACAGACCGGCCAGACTCAGGAGCAGGACCGGTTCAAGCAGCACCAAAAGGTCAACCAGCATGGCCAACCATTCGGCTGGCTCGGTTGAAACGGTAAGCGAGACAAGGAATGCGACGGCGTGGACGATGCCAGCGATTCTCAGGGCAATGCCAACATTGCAGGTATCGGGGATGAGGGGTGCCGCAGCGCCTTCGGACTGGCGTCTAGCCTTGGCCTGCTGCGCTTCGGCTGCGGCACTCGACCCTCCCTTTGAGGATGCTGTCTGCGCACCCGAAGGCTGCGTCGCTCCCGGGGTCGAAGATTTATAATCGGCAGGTTTAGCTTCTTCAGACGGCATGGCCGAGGGATTATGACAGATCAGTTTTCCAGGAAATCCGACGCCTGGTCGGCCCGCTTCAGCGAGCCCGTCTCGGATCTGGTCAAGCGGTATACCGCCTCGGTCGGTTTCGATCAGCGCCTGGCCATGCAGGACATTGCGGGTTCGCTTGCCCATGCCGACATGCTCCACGCGGTGGGCCTGCTTTCTGACCAGGACCTGACCGATATCCAGCGCGGCATGCAGAGCATCCGGCAGGACATCGAACAGGGACGCTTTGAGTGGCAGCTTGATCTCGAAGATGTTCACCTGAACATCGAAAAGCGACTCACCGAACTGGTCGGCGATGCAGGCAAGCGGCTGCACACTGCGCGCTCCCGAAACGACCAGGTGGCCACCGACATCCGGCTCTGGCTGCGTGAGCAGATCGACCTTGACACAGACCTGTTGAATGCCTTGCAACGGGCCCTCGTCGACCTGGCCGAACGCCACAGCGACACCATCATGCCCGGGTTCACGCACCTGCAGGTGGCGCAGCCGGTGACCTTCGGCCATCACCTGATGGCCTATGTCGAGATGTTTGCAAGAGACGCCGAGCGTCTTTTGGATTGCCGCAAGCGGGTCAACCGACTCCCTCTGGGGGCTGCAGCCCTTGCGGGGACAAGCTACCCCATCGACAGGGAACGCGTGGCAAACACGCTCGGTTTCGATGGGGTGTGCCGAAATTCGCTCGATGCCGTCTCAGATCGCGACTTTGCCATCGAGTTCTGCGCCGCCGCCGCCCTGTGCATGACCCATGTCTCGCGACTGTCCGAAGAGCTGGTGATCTGGATGAGCCCTCGGGTGGGTTTCATCGACCTGGCCGACCGCTTCTGTACAGGCAGTTCGATCATGCCCCAGAAGAAAAACCCCGACGTGCCGGAACTTGCCCGCGGCAAGACCGGACGGGTCAATGGCCATCTGATTGCCCTGCTCACCCTCATGAAGGGCCAGCCCCTGGCCTACAACAAGGACAACCAGGAAGACAAGGAGCCGCTGTTCGATGCCGCGGATACCCTGCGGGACACCCTGCGGATCTTCATCGATCTGGTGGGCGGTATTCAGGTTCGAGCCGAGCGCATGCGCCAGGCCGCCGCCGAAGGGTTTTCAACAGCGACCGACCTGGCCGACCATCTGGTGCGCAAGGGACTGGCGTTTCGGGATGCGCATGAGGTTGTGGCGCATGCCGTCCGGATTGCGGCTGACTCGGGTCGTTCGCTCGAGCAACTGACCCTGGACGAACTGAAGACCCTCTCGCCGGTGCTCGGCCCCGATGCCTATGACAGCCTGACGCTCGATGGCTCGGTGCAGTCACGCAATCACGTGGGTGGCACGGCCCCGGCGCAGGTCCGACTCGCAATCGAACAGGCCCGTGCCCGCCTGGGCTGATCGACTCGTCACCTCGAACAACACCGCCGGCGACAGGCGCTCGCGGGACATGCGTTGAACCTTCTGGTGCAAGCCTATGAATTCGCCCTTGCAGGCTGATGAACGAAACACCACGGTACCGGTGGTCGTGATCACCGGTGCGGCTTCGGGCATCGGCGAAGCCCTTGCCAGGGCCTGGGCACGGCGGGGCGCCCGACTCGTCCTGGCTGATGTGGATCGCGACCGACTGTCTGCCCTGGCGGCAGACCTGTCTTCGCAAGGCATCGAGCTTCTCGCGCAGCATTGCGATGTGTCCGAGCGCGATCAGGTTGCTGCGCTGGCGCGTGGCCCTGCGGCAGGTGCGTCCTCGCGAACTCGCAGGCCTGCGCAGCACGCTTCGGTGCAGCCTCGGTGCTCATCAACAATGCCGGCGTTGCGCTGGTGGATCCTCTGGCCTCCATGAGCATGGACGATGCCCGGTGGATTATCGGCATCAATTTCTGGGGCGTCGTCCATGGCAGTCAGATCTTCACGCCACAGCTTCAGTCTCAGCCGGGTGGCGCCATCGTGAACCTTTCGAGCATTTTCGCGATGCTCTCCCTGCCCTCGCAGTCGATGTACAACGCCAGCAAAGCGGCGGTGAGGGCCTTTTCGGATGCTTTGCGTGAAGAGCTCAGACACCCGTCACCTCGAGAGGCAGATGTGCCGGCCCGACATCCTGTCCATGTCCTCTGTGTCCATCCCGGGGGCGTACGGACCCGCATCGTTGAACAGGCCCGGGTCGGAGATTTGCGAGGCATCGCACCGGACAGTGCAGCGTTGCGGAGCAATTTTCTAAAAGTTGCCCGCACCTCCCCGGAACAGGCGGCCCGGGCGATCATTCTGGCCCTGGATCGCAGGCAGACTCGGCTGCTGATTGGAGCCGATGCCCGGATCGGCGATCTGCTCTACAGGTTCGCCCCTGCCAAAGCATCGGCATGGTTCGCAGCACTCGCCAGAAAACGCAACAGCGGGTCTTGATTGCCCGGACCCAAGTCTGACCGTATCATGCAGCCGCGTCCGTCCAGGGGCTTCATGTTCCGCGACGTGCGCCTCTCCCCGTGCGCACCGGACACTCCTGGCGACATCCCTGCTGGTACACCCCGGTCGCTTCCCCATTGATTTCCTGGAGACCCCATGCAACGTCGTTCATTCATCCAGAAGGCTACGGTCGGCGCCACAGCCACCGCCGCCTTGGCCGCGCCTGCCATCATCAGCGCCCAGCCTCAGGTTCGCTGGCGAATTGCCTCGAGTTTTCCCAAGAGCCTGGACACCATCTACGGCGCAGCCGAAGTCGTGGCCAAACGGGTCACCGCCATTACAGGGGGCCGCTTTCAGGTCACCGTCCATGGCGCGGGCGAGATCGTGCCTCCGCTGCAGGTGCTTGACGCAGTTCAAAACGGCACGGTCGAAGCGGGTCACACCGCCATGTACTACTACTTCGGCAAGAACCCCGCCTGGGCCTTCGGCACCGCAGTGCCTTTTGGCCTGAATGCCCGCCAGTTCAACGCCTGGTGGTACGAAGGCGGCGGTGGCCGAATCTACAACGAGTTCGCCGCGAAAGTCGGTGTCACCGCCTTCCTCTGCGGCAACACGGGCGTGCAGATGGGCGGCTGGTTCCGCAAGGAGATCAAGACCGTTGAAGATCTGAAAGGCCTGAAGTTTCGCGTGGGTGGCTTCGCAGGTGCGGTGCTGACCAAGCTGGGCGTGGTTCCGCAGCAGCTCGCCGCCGGAGACATCTATGCGGCCCTTGAAAAGGGCACCATCGACGCGGCCGAGTGGGTGGGCCCGTACGATGACGAGAAGCTGGGCTTCAACAAGGTGGCGAAGTTCTATTACACCCCGGGCTGGTGGGAAGGCGGCCCGGCGCTGCACACCATCGTCAATAACAAGGCGTGGGAAGCACTGCCCCCGGAGTTCAAGGCAGCCTGGGAGGCAGCCAACTACGAGGGCAATGCCACCATGATGGCCCGTTATGACAGCCTGAACCCCAATGCGCTGCGCCGGCTCCTGGCCAGTGGCACGCAGCTGCGTGCGTTCAGCAAGCCCGTGATGGATGCCTCGCTCAAGGCGGCCAAGGAAGTCTACGAAGAGTTCAACTCGAAGAACGAAGACTTCAAGAAGCTCTACACCTCGTACTTCAGCTTCCAGCGCGAGCAGATCCAGTGGAACGGCGTCGCAGAGCATCGCTTCGACCAGTACATGAAGGACGTAAAGCTCTGATTTGAGCGGCCGCTGGCCATCAAACACACCGGGAAAGGCCCAGGCCGATCCCGGTGTTCTGTTTTCGGAGAGATGACTTGAACTCCATGCTCGCTCTGTCCCGCCTGGTCGACAGACTCAACGCACTGATCGGTCGGATGGTGCTCTGGCTGATTCTGCTGTGCACTCTCATCAGCGCGATCAATGCCGCGGTACGCAAGGCCTTCAATCTCAGTTCGAATGCCTACCTCGAGATCCAGTGGTATCTGTTCGCTGCAGTCTTCCTGCTGGGGGCAGGCTACACGCTACTGAAGGACGAGCATGTCCGGATCGACGCGGTCTCTCAGCGCTTTTCTCGCCGAACCCAGGTCAAGATCGATGTGGTCGGCCTGACCGTCTTTCTGCTTCCGTTGTGCGGCTGGGTCCTGTGGCAATCCATGCCCCTTGTGATCCAGGCCTACACCACGGGCGAGGTCTCGACCAATGCCGGCGGGTTGATCCGCTGGCCGGTCTATGCCCTGATTCCTGCTGGATTTTTTCTGCTCGGGCTGCAAGCCCTGTCTGAACTGATCAAGCGCATTGCCTTTCTCACGGGCGCCGGTCCCGATCCCGCGACCCTGGTCGCCGAGAAAAAGGCCGAAGAGCTCCTGCTCGAAGAATTGCGCATGAGACAGGAACAAAACCCGACCCAGGCCGGAGAGGTGCGTTCATGAGCTGGCTCGCCGCCAACATGGCGCCGTTGATGTTCGGCGCGCTCGTCTTCTTTTTGCTGACCGGCTTTCCGGTGGCCTTCAGCCTTGCCGCCTGCGGCATGTTCTTTGGCTTCATCGGAATCGAAATCGGGATCATCCCGCCCTCGTTGACCCAGGCGCTTCCGCTGCGGCTGGTGGGCATTCTCCAGAACGAAACACTGCTGGCGATCCCTTTTTTCACCTTCATGGGACTGATCCTCGAACGAAGCGGAATGGCAGAAGACCTGCTCGAAACCGTCGGCCAGGTGTTCGGTCCGGTACGCGGTGGTGTCGCGCTGGCGGTGGTACTGGTCGGTGCCATGCTGGCAGCCACCACAGGCGTTGTCGCCGCGTCGGTCATCTCCATGGGTCTGATCTCGCTGCCGATCATGCTGCGCTATGGCTACAAGCGCGAACTCGCTGCGGGAGCGATCACCGCGTCCGGAACGCTCGCTCAGATCATTCCGCCCTCGCTTGTGCTGATCGTGATCGCAGACCAACTCGGCCGCAGCGTAGGCGACATGTATCTGGCGGCCTTTCTGCCAGGCTTCATGCTGGTCGGACTGTACTGCCTGTACATTTTCGCGGTCGCAATCATCAAACCTTCCTGGGTCCCTGCACTGCCGCCAGAAGCACGTATCTATCGCGAGGGCAATGGTGCAAGCGGTCATCTCTCGCTGGTCGTACTTCTGATCCTGTGCGTCCTTGCCGGAAGCCTGATGCAGGCGAACTATGCAGAGTTGCTGACCTGGGCCAAGGGGCAGGAATCAGAACCGCCCCCCTTTGACGAGACGGTCGTGATGTCGATGTCGGCCGGCGTCCTGTTGGCACTGGTCCTTGCGCTTGCGAATCGGGCCCTCAGACTGGGCTTGCTCTCCAGGCTTGCAGAGCAGGTGACCTTCGTCCTGATTCCGCCCCTGCTGTTGGTGTTTCTGGTGCTCGGCACGATCTTTCTGGGCATTGCCACGCCCACCGAAGGAGGAGCGATGGGGGCTGTGGGCGCGCTTATCCTCGCGGCCATCAGAAGGCGAATCAACCGCACGCTCCTGAAACAGGGGCTCGATTCGACCGCAAAGCTGTCGTGCTTTGTCCTGTTCGTGCTGATCGGATCGACCATCTTCAGCCTGACCTTTCAGGCGGTCGATGGCCCGAAGTGGGTGGAGCACCTCTTTGATCAGTTACCCGGAGGCCAGCTCGGCTTTCTGCTGTTCGTCAATCTGCTGATCTTCGGACTGGGCTTTTTCATCGATTTCTTTGAAATCGCCTTCATTTTGCTGCCCCTGCTGGCCCCTGTGGCTGACAAACTGGGGATCGATCTGATCTGGTTCGGCATCATCGTGGCAATGAACCTGCAGACCTCTTTCCTCACGCCCCCCTTCGGCTTTGCACTCTTTTATCTGCGCTCGGTCGCCCCTGCGAAGGACTATACCGATCGCGTGACACGCAAGCCAATTCGCAAGGTCACCACGGCGGAGATCTACCGGGGTTCGGTGCATTTCGTGATCATTCAACTGATCATGCTGGCGGTGGTGCTGGGCTTTCCGGGGCTGGTCCTAGACCGGCTGGACACCAAGAAGGCGGTCGATACCAGCAACGTGAGCTTCGAAGTCAAGGACGATGATCAAAAGTCCGAAAACGGCGCAGGCAAGAACAACGAGGACCCCTTCGCCATCAAGGAGGACTGAGCCTGTGTGTCGGACGTAGGGGCTGGAACAGGGCAGGCCTGTTCCACTGCGGTCCAGCCCTACCCGGTCCGTTTGCGTGCTGGCGGCAGATCCGTACAGACCCCCTCGAAGAGTTCTGCGGCCATGCCGATGCTCTCTCCCAGGGTGGGATGCGGATGAATCGTGCGTCCGATGTCGGTGGCATCAGCACCCATTTCGATAGCGAGCGCCACCTCGCCGATCATGTCGCCTGCATGGGTCCCCACGATCGTTCCGCCCAGCACGCGATGGTTCTGGGCATCGAATATCAATTTGGTGAAGCCCTCATCGCGGCCATTGGCGATGGCACGCCCTGAAGCCGCCCACGGAAAGCTCGCCTTGCCAATGCTCACGCCCTGCGTTTTCGCCTGCTCTTCTGTCAGACCCACCCAGGCAATCTCGGGATCGGTGTAGGCCACCGAGGGAATCACCTTCGCATCAAAGAAAGTCTTTTCGCCCGCAGCCGCCTCGGCAGCAACATGGCCCTCATGAACCGCCTTGTGCGCGAGCATGGGCTGGCCCACAAGGTCTCCGATCGCAAAGACATGGGGCACATTGGTGCGCATCTGGGCATCGACAGGCACAAAGCCTCTCTCATCCACATGCACGCCTGCGGCCGATGCGTTGATCGCAAGCCCATTGGGTCGACGTCCGACCGCACACAGCACCAGGTCATAGCACTGGGTCTCGGCGGGCGCAGCGCCTCCCTCAAAGCGCACCACAATGCCTTCAGGGGTGGCTTCGGCGGCGACCGTCCGTGTGCCCAGCATCACGCGATCGAAGCGATGCGCATTGAACTTCTGCCAGACCTTGACGGCATCACGATCTGCACCCGGCATGAGCCCGTCGAGCATTTCGACCACATCGATCCGTGCGCCCAGCGTCGAGTAGACCGTCGCCATCTCCAGTCCGATGATGCCGCCTCCGATCACCAGCATCCGCTTTGGAATGGCGCTGAGTTGTAGCGCTCCGGTGGAGTCGACCACCCGGGGGTCGTCGGGCAGGAAGGGCAGCCGCACGGCCTGACTGCCGGCTGCGATGACCGCCTGTTCGAAAGCGATGGTCTGCAGCTGACCATTAAGCGCCTTGCCTTCGCCCTGTGTCAGCTCAACCTGAAGGGTGTTGGGCCCGGTAAAACTTCCGATGCCCCGCACCACCCTCACCTTGCGGGCCTTGGCCATGCCAGACAGTCCAGTGGTGAGCTTGCTGATCACCGACTGTTTCCAGTTGCGCAAGGCGGGCAGATCAATCTCGGGCGCCGCAAAGCGGATGCCATGGGCCGCAAGCGCGCGGGTCTCGTCAAGCACAGCAGCTGTGTGCAACAAGGCCTTGGAAGGGATGCAGCCTACATTGAGGCAGACGCCACCCAGCGTGCCATAGCGCTCGACCAGAATCACATCCATGCCCAGATCCGCTGCCCTGAACGCAGCCGAATAGCCCCCAGGCCCGCCCCCGAGAACCAGCATCCGGCACTTCAAGGGCTCAGCGGTCGTGCCTGACTTGGGCTCGCTCAGGCTGGAAGAGGGCGCACTCATGACGATGCTCCGGACTGCAGACAGTCCATGGTGATGATGTTGAAAGGGCCGGCGGTATTGCGGTCGAATTCGGCCCCTGCCTCCAGCCCGACCCTGGCGATCGCCGCAGCGTCGAGCTCGGACCTGACCCATGCCGCATGCATCGCGCCGAGGGCAAAGTTACGTCCTGACCCGATCGCCCAGAAGCGCTCGAAGCTGAACACTTCGCGATACGAGTACACACCGAAGATGCCCCCGGGGTTCGCGATCAAGGCCGTGATCTGCGAACTCTCATAGGGATCATCGTCCTCCTCCTTGGTATTGAGGAAATACTGTTCCTTGAGTACCTGATGGACCTTCAGAAAGGTATCGAAGACCTGGGAGCGGGTATGCATGGCGGGGCCATCGATCTGCGGCAAGGCCCTTCTGAGCACCTCGAAATGCGCCGTACTGCCCGCCAGGCCAACACAGCTGTCGCCGACATGGATCAGCTTGTCATTGGCCTCGTAATGCCCAGGCAGGCGGGTTTCACCAAACGTCACAAGTGAATCGGCGCCAATGGCCACCTGCAGGCCACGGCGCACTACAACGATCGTTGTCATCAGAGCATGACCCGCCTGAAGTCCGCCATCAAGCGGGCCAGATGGGCACAAAAGCGGGCAGCAGCAGCGCCATCGATCACCCGATGGTCATAGGACAGGGACATCGGCAGCATCAGGCGAGGCACAAATGCCTTGCCATCCCAATGCGGCCGGGTCGCCGTGCGATTGACACCAAGAATGGCCACCTCGGGGGCATTGATGATGGGCGTGAAGGCCGTGCCGCCAATACCGCCCAGACTGGAGATGGAGAAGGTGCCGCCCTGCATCTGGGCTGGCGAGAGCTTGCCCTCTCGGGCGAGTTTGGCGAGTGAAGCAGTTTCTGCCGCGATCTCGGACAGACCCTTGCGGTCGGCGTCTCGAATGACCGGCACGACCAGCCCATTGGGCGTATCCGCCGCAAAGCCGATGTGCCAATACTGCTTGAGCACCAGCTGGTCACCCTCAAGCGATGCATTGAACTCGGGAAACTGCTTCAGGGCCTGTACGCAGGCCTTGATCAGAAAAGCCAGCATGGTGAGCTTGGCCCCTCCGGTAGCCGCCTCGAGATTCAGGGCGACACGGAAGGCCTCGAGGTCGGTGACATCGGCCTCTTCATGATGGGTGACATGCGGAATCATCACCCAGTTGCGATGCAGATTGGCTGCGGAAATCTTGCGGATGCGTGCAAGCGGCTTGTGCTCGATCGGCCCGAACTTGGCGAAATCCACCTTGGGCCAGGGCAACAATCCGAGCCCAGCGCCGGCATCGACCGCACCTGCCGCTGACCCGCGATCATCTGCGCCTGCAGTGCCCACGCCTGTCATGACCGATTTGACATGGGCTCTCACATCCTCAGGCGTAATGCGCTGCTTGGGGCCTGTCGCTCGGACCAAGGCAAGATCCACTCCGAGTTCACGGGCAAACTTGCGCACAGACGGCGATGCATGCGGTTTGACAACCAGCGCCTCCCCGGCGGGCTCGGGCGACACGGGAGGGGTTCTGGCTGGTGGGGTTGGCACTGGCGCAGCCGAGGATGATTCGGGCGCGGATGGCTCTCCAACGGGGGCCTGGACCACCGGGGATGAGTCTTCAGAGTCCCCCGCCACTGCAGCGGACTCGGTCGCCAGCGGCTCAATCAGGGCAATGACACTGCCCTCTTTCACCTTGTCGCCGAGCTTGACCTTGAGTTCAACAACGCGACCCGCGCTGCCCGCCGGAATCTCCATGGAGGCCTTCTCGGACTCCACTGTGACCAGACTTTGTTCAAGCTGTACGAGGCTGCCCGGCTGAACCAGCAGCTCGATGACTTCGACAGATTCGAAGTCACCGATATCGGGCACTTTCAGTTCGATGGTTGCCATGCGCTCGGCCTCAGGCGTAATGCGGGTTGGGCTTGTTCGGATCGATGCCGTAACGGGTCATCGCCTCGGTCAGCTTGCCCGGCTTGAGCTTCTTGTCGCGGACCAGTGCCCTCAGCGCAGCCAGTACGATGAAGTGCCGATTGACCTCGAAATGCTCACGCAGCTTGTAACGGAAGTCCGAGCGCCCGAAGCCGTCAGTTCCGAGCACCTGATAGCTGCGTCCCTGCGGAATGAAAGGTCTGATCTGATCAGCGAAGAGCTTCATGTAGTCGGTGGAGGCCACGATCGGCCCCGCATGCCCACCAAGTTGCTGCGTCACATAGGGCACCAGCTCCTTCTTGCCCGGGTTGAGCAGGTTGTGACGCTCGCAATCCATGCCATCGCGCCTCAGCTCGGTGAAACTGGTGACTGACAAGACATCGGCCGCGACACCCCAGTCCTTTTCAAGCAATTGGGCGGCCTCGAGTGACTCGCGCAGAATCGAGCCCGAGCCCATGAGTTGCACCCGGGTGTTGTTGCCTGCATCGCCTTCCTGGAGAAGATACATACCGCGCCGGATGCCCTCTTCCTGACCGGGCTTGAGCCCCGGATGCGGATAGTTCTCGTTGAGCAGGGTGATGTAATAAAAAACATTCTCCTGCTCACCCACCATGCGCCGCAGTCCATCCTGGATGATCACGGCAAGTTCGTGAGCGTAGGTCGGGTCATAGGAAACGCAGTTCGGAATCGTGGCCGACAGAATGTGGCTATGGCCATCCTCATGCTGGAGCCCTTCGCCATTGAGCGTGGTGCGCCCCGAGGTTCCACCGAGCAGAAAGCCACGAGCCTGCATGTCACCCGCCGCCCATGCCAGATCACCCACGCGCTGAAAGCCGAACATCGAGTAGTAGATGTAGAACGGCACCATCACGCGATTGTTGGTCGAGTAGGAGGTTGCCGCCGCAATCCAGGACGAAAACGCGCCTGCCTCGTTGATCCCTTCCTCCAGGATCTGACCAGCCTTGTCCTCCCGGTAGTACATGACCTGGTCTTTGTCGACCGGGGTGTATTTCTGGCCCTCCGGCGCATAGATGCCAAGCTGCCTGAACATGCCCTCCATGCCGAAGGTCCGGGCCTCATCAGGCACGATCGGCACGACACGCTTGCCAAGCTCCGGGTCACGAACCAGCGCGGTCAATGCTCGGACAAACGCCTGAGTGGTCGAAATTTCCCGGCCCCCTGCGGTCGGTTCGGTGATGGCCTTGAACGCCTCGAGCGCTGGAACGCCCAGGGTTTCATCGGCCCGGCGACGCCGCTGCGGAAGATAGCCGCCAAGCGCCTTGCGCCTGTCATGCATGTAGACCATCTCGGGCGCGTCATCGGCTGGCCTGTAAAAGGGCAGATCGTCGAGCCTGTCATCCGGGATGGGAATGTTGAATCGATCCCGAAAGTCGCGGATCGCAGTGGTATCGAGCTTTTTCAACTGGTGGGTCGGGTTCTTGGCCTCTCCAACCTGACCCATGCCATAGCCCTTCACGGTCTTGGCCAGGATGACGGTAGGCTGCCCCGCATGGTTGATGGCCGCGTGGAAAGCGGCATAGACCTTATGGGGATCGTGTCCTCCCCGGTTGAGCCGCCAGATGTCGTCGTCGGTCATCCGCGACACCATCTCGAGCAGTTTGGGATGCTTGCCGAAGAAATGCTGGCGCACGAACGCGCCGTCGTTGGCCTTGTAGGCCTGGTATTCCCCGTCGACGGTCTCCTCCATGATTTTCTGGAGGATGCCGTCCTTGTCCCTCGCCAGAAGTGGATCCCAGTACGATCCCCAGATCAGCTTGATGACATTCCAGCCGGAGCCTCGAAATTCACCTTCGAGCTCCTGGATGATCTTGCCGTTGCCGCGCACCGGACCGTCGAGCCTTTGCAGATTGCAGTTCACGACGAAGATCAGGTTGTCGAGCTTCTCGCGCGCCGCCAGGCTGATTGCACCGAGCGATTCGGGCTCGTCCATTTCGCCATCACCACAGAAGACCCAGACCTTGCGATTGGAGGTGTCCGCCAGGCCACGGGCGTGCAGATACTTGAGGAAGCGCGCCTGATAAATGGCCATGATCGGCCCCAGGCCCATTGACACGGTTGGGAACTGCCAGAAGTCGGGAAGCAGCTTCGGATGCGGATAGGAGGGCAATCCCTGGCCGTCGACCTCCTGGCGAAATCTGAGCAGTCGAGCCTCGTCGAGCCGGCCTTCCACATAGGCTCGCCCGTAAATGCCCGGGGCGGAATGACCCTGGAAATACACCAGATCGCCACCGTGCCCTTCATGGGGCGCGTGCCAGAAATGATTCATGCCTGCACCGATCATGGTTGCAAGCGAGGCAAATGAGGCGATATGCCCCCCGAGATCGCCACCGTCATGCGGCTCCAGCCGGTTCGCCCGGACCACCATGGCCATGGCATTCCAGCGGATATAAGAGCGAATTCGCTCCTCAAACTCGGCATTGCCCGGGCTGCGCGCCTCGAGAGATGTCGGGATGGTGTTGATGTAGGCCGTGTTGGCAGAGAAGGGAATGAAGGCACCACTGCGCCGTGACTTCTCGATCAGGGTTTCGAGCAGAAAGTGCGCACGCTCTGGTCCTTCACGGTCGATCACCGCTTCAAGCGCATCGAGCCATTCCTGTGTTTCAAGCGCATCGGGATCGGTGAAGGCGGGCTGTTGTGGCAAGGCCGACATGGAGGTCTCCGTGGGTCGAGTACAGCGTCTGCTTGGCAGTATATCGGATTACCGTATTGAGAAATTAATTTCCGCATTACGGAATAACGATGACTGAATAAATCTCTGCTATAGTGCGTGGCTCTGCGCCCGTAGCTCAGTTGGATAGAGTACTTGGCTACGAACCAAGGGGTCGTGGGTTCGAATCCTGCCGGGCGCGCCATCTGCGAAAAGGGCTGACCAAAAGGTCAGCCCTTTTTTTTTCAATCTGCGTACAGTGCCTCACCCCTGTCCGCTTACGCTTGCAAAGAGCCGATCGTCGGTCAGTTGATTCATGCTGATCGGCAAGAAAAAACCCGCCAGGCTTTCAGGCCGGCGGGCTGGGTCGAAAGTCCCGGGCATCTGTCGAAGTAAGTCTGCCGGGAGTGCCTGCAGCGCTGCTTACATGGGACCCACGTAGGCGGCCGCCAGGGCGATCTGCAGCACAGCAACCGTGTGATTGAGCGATCGTCCGATCTCTTCGAGGTCTGCAAGCTGGTCGATTCGCCCGCGGAGTCGCTCATGCTCAGGCGCGCTGAGCAGAACGTCGAACATGCCAGTTGCACGAAGCACCCCGACCAGCAAAGCATCCCGTGCTGACGGGATGTCATCGTTGTTGAGCAGGGTCATGATCCGGCTCTTGACCTCACTCTCCTCGATGCCGCTGGTGGGCGGATAGACCCGGGTCTTGAACACCCACAGAAGACGCTTTTCGGCCTGTTTGAGAACACCGCGCTGTACCAGGCGATTGGCGATCCGGTCTCTCAATACCGGACCCGATTCCGCGATGCGCCGCAGCCAGGTATCCGTGGGCAACTGACGCGACTCCGACACCACATCGGCCAGCATCTCGTCGAGCAGGGCATCACCAACCGGCGACTTCGAGGTGACAAAAAGCTTCTCGGCATCGGTATCGAGCCGACCTTCGAGCGTCAGTTCACCCACCAGCGCAGCTGCCAGGCCAAGTTCGAGTGCCATTGGAGGCAGACTGATCGGTACGCCGCTTTCGTCATTCAGGGCGATCAGCATCAGCTCTTCGGCCAGGGTGAGGCGGTTGCTGTTGGTGCTCATGGCAGCCTCCAGGGGTTCAGGAACGGATCTCTAGGATGCGGTCAAAGCCGCTGATCTGCAGCACCTCGAGCACCGCCGCCTTGGGCGACATCAGCACCAGCTTGCCTCCCTTGGCCTTGGCTGCCTTGGCCGCAGCAAGGAAAACACGCAGACCGGCACTGCTCACATAATCAAGGCCGGCGAGGTTGACATCGACGCTGCCACCCGACTCGACAAGGGCGAGAAGCTCTTTTTCTGCAGCAGGCGCGTTCGAGCCATCAAGACGCCCGGCGGGCGAAAATTGTGCGTTGGGCATGGAAGGGAACTCCTCAGAGTGACGCGCGAGTGTACTCCAGGCTGCTCTCATCGCAATCTGCGAGCGGGCAGCGCCAATTTCAAGAAAATCAGCCCTGAATCACACCAGCGTCACCCCGGAGTCACCCCGGAGTCACCCCGGAGTCACACCTGCGTCACTCCAGCGTCAGCACACGGACACGACGGTTTTTGGCTGATAGAGGATCAGACGGATCGAGCAGGTCGGAGAATCCCATTCCTGCCGATTTCAGTCGTTCCGCGGCCACACCCTGTCTTGCAAGAAAATCCACGACCGCCTGGGCCCGACGCTCTGACAGCGTTTCGTTGTACCGCGCACTCCCCTTCGCATCGGTATGCCCCTCGATCCGGAACATCAACGGGTTCAAGGCATCGGAGCGCATGGCAGCGGCAAGCCTTTCCAGCTGCGGGAGGCTGTCTGGCTTCAGTTGTGCCGAATCGAAGTCGAAATTCACGGTGACATCGATCCTGGCGGGCTCGATCTTCAGGTTGCGTCCCAGGCCGCGTGTCCTCGCGGGTGGTTTGAGCGCGCGTACGAAATCATCCACCGACGCGTCGGTGACAGGGTCTCGAACCGGATTGACCGCTCCCTGTGCGCTGGCGCTTGCGGCATAACTCGATACAGCAATGAAGCCGCAGGTCAATGTGGCGAAAAGCAGGGGTCGCAAGCGGCGTTTGTACACAGGCCGGTCCTCGCCAACAGATGAATCAATAGAAACACTCATGGAAGCTCCCGGATGTCGAGCCTCTCAGCCCCCATCGAACCATTGCCTGACTTCAGTCCTCGTCCTACAAAGAAATCAAGCAGTCTCTGTCGCGAGATCCCGTCTGCAATGGAGTAGGCAAAGGGGCCCGCACTGCCGGAGCCCGCAGGCGCGAAAATCTCCGGATCGCGCGGCGAAGGGCTCACGACAAACAACAGACGATCCACCCCGGGAGGACCTCCGGCAGTGAGTTTCCAGCCCGCTTCGGGCAGGGTCACTGGCTGGTTTGCCCGAATGCGGTTGTCCTTGCCGATGGCGTTGGGGTACAGAAGATAAAAACTCTTCTCATCACTGCCCAGCAACACGATGTAGAGATAACCGTCGACGCTCGATCGCACCGTGAAGGACATGGTGTCCCGCCCGATCCTGAGCTGCCTTGGCGCCTGAACCGTCAGCCTGATCCTCGGATCACGCTGATGAAAGATGTCCTCGATTGTCGCGAGCGACCCCATCACGGCAGGGGCTGGTACAGGTTCTGCCGCCGAAGGTTGTCCCTGGACCACCGGTGCGGGCGTGGGTGCGACAACCGCCTGTGTCTTGATGTCCTGGGTAGCAGGTGGAGGTGGAGGCGGCGGAGGCAGAGCCGGGGCAACCGCGACAGCGACAGGCGGCGGCGACGGGGCGACAGCGACAGGCGGCGCAGCAGGTTGCGGCTTTACGGTCGATGGCGTGATCGTGTTCGAAGCGGTGACCGCCACCGGGGTGACAATCAGATTCCGGTTACCACGGACCTGAAGAGTCGAAGGCAACATGCCCAGCGAACGGTGGGGCTCGATGAACCGATCCATGCGCTTTTGGGCGCAGACACGAAGCTCGTCCAGAGAGATGGCGCCGCTGCCGTTGAGATCCTGGGCTTCGCCCAGAAGGCATTGGGCCAGCGCGTTGGTCCCGTAGCCCCCTGTGTCGGGAGTATCCCAGCTGACCTCGTTGTAGTTCGCGGTGGCAATCTGCACCACGTTTTCCTGCATCACGCCCAAGCGGGTCAACTCCGACATGAGACTGCGCGTGCGGGGCTGATTCACACCCACCCCGCATTGCTCGCTCCCTGCAGAATTGAATCTCGGTCGAGGCACATCATCTTGTCCAATGCTTCGTGCACGTCCGCCGGTGCGAATCACGCCCCCTGAAAAACAGGCATCAACAATGGTGATCATCTTGTCGGCCACACGACTGATGGGCTCAAAGGCGGCTGCCAGTTCGGCCTCTGAAACGACATCACTCTCCATGAACCGACCGGCCGTCCATGTCTGGAGCCCTTCCACACAACCCTTGGCTCCCGCGAATCGGGACCCATGCCCCGACCAGTAGATGAAAACCCGATCGCCGGGGCGCACACGGCGCTGCAGAGCGCTCAGTGCCTCGAGGATCCTGGGCTTGGTCGCCTGAGAGTCCCGGAGTTCCACAATATCGGCTGCACGGGTGCCCATGGCGATCGCCATGCGGCGCGCGTTGTCCATGTCCCGGGGCATGCCCTTCAGAGGCTCCGTGCCAGACGCGGCCGAGTACTCGCCAATACCGATGATCAGGGCATGTCGACCCTGCGCCTGTGCGGCGTTCAGCCCCGGACCCGCCCAGCCGCCCAGCACGCCAAGGACACACAGCACAAGCGCCAGGTGAACCAGACCCCAGGCACGCAATGGGCGTCCGCATTCGCTTCGGGTCAAGTCCGACGAACAGCCTGGCGCAATCCAGGACGAGGAGACACGACAGGCTAAAAGAGGGGCCATGTTCATATTTATTGGCCACAGATCACGCTCCATCAGACAGGGACGGGGCGTTCGATCCAGGCAGATGAGGCGCGACGCAGGCAATATAGCTGCTCAAGAACAACCATAGTCTGGAGGAGAGAGCATGTCCACATCCATTTCCAAGGGTCTGAACGGTCGTGTCGCACTGGTGACTGGCGCGGGTCGGGGCATTGGTCGCGCCATCGCGCTGCAACTTGCGCGCGACGGCGCGGATATCGCGATCAACTACAGCCGCAGCGCGGACGCGGCGGAATCGCTGGCCCTCGAGATCCGGGCCATGGGACGCCAGGCGAGGACCTACCAGGCCGCCGTGGAGCGTTTTGAAGAAGATGCCGCCATGATCGACGCCGTGGTCCGAGACTTCGGAAGCCTCGGCATCCTGATCAACAATGCCGGGATCGCGAGTCGAGGCCAGGCCGTCATGGACACGGACCCCGCGGAGCTTGAACGGGTCCTGAGGGTGCATGCGCTTGCCCCGCACTACCTGTCCAAGCTGGCCATCCCGCATCTGCGCAAGCAGCCTCGAGGCGACATCATCATGATCTCCTCGGTAGCAACCTTGCAGCCCGCTGCACGAGGTGCCCCCTACTCGATGGGTAAAGCGGCCATGGAGGCCCTGGCGCTCACACTCGCTCGCGAAGAGCAAGCCAATGGCATTCGAACCAATATCGTGGCGCCAGGACTGACCGTCACCGACATGGGAGAGCGTCTGTCTCGTGCACGCTGGGGCGTCAAGGACATCCATGAGCTCGACGCCAAATCACCATTCGGTCGCGTAAGCACGCCGCAGGACGTGGCCAATACCGTGGCCTTTCTGGTCTCGGATGCGGCCGGCTATGTGAATGGCCAGAAAATCAATCTCAATGCGGGCGTCTGATTTCGGGGTTGGATGCCCACAGCCGACCGGAGGAAACCAAGGCGCTTGCCTCTGCTAGACATGGGGACCCGGGATCGCGGTTCGCCTGGACCACCACAGGGCCAGGGGACCGCAGCCCACACCCAGCGCCAGCACCACAAAGGCGGCGCTCCAGCCCATCGGGCTGTTGATGCCACCGAACTGATCCCGTGCCGCCCCGATGGCCCATCCTGCCAGTGCAGAAACCCCGAAGCCCAGGGTGGAGTGCAGTGCCATCGTCGAGCCCTTGAATTCGGGCTGTGCCGCAGCGTTCATGCCCGCGGTGAGCGACCCGGAATCAGCCACCACGGTGAAGGCATAGAGCAGAACCAGCCCCAGGAGCAGGCCTGGTCCCGCCGAGGTCAGCGCAGCAATGGTCAGGGCGACAGCCGCCGAGGCGATCTGAATCACCGAGATGGACCGATGACGCCCATACCGCCTGGCCCACTCATTGCCGATCAGGCTGGCAGGCATGGCAATCAGGGTCACCAGGACGCTGACCGTGATCGGATCGAAGATTGCAGACCCGCTGTGCTGCATGGCCACAAAGGTCCAGAAACCCACGACCCATGCGCGCAATCCGTAGAGCTCGAAGCAATGCGCGCCATAGCCCAGGATGAAGCCCATCGCAGGGCGATTGCGCATGACCGGCCGAAAATCGAGCAGCTTGGTGGTCTGTACTCGTTTGGCAGGAGGTCGGCTCACCAGCCCCCAGGCCGCCCACACCATGAATAGCGGGGCCAGCCCGGTGAGGATGAAGGCCATTCGCCAGCCCAGCGAGTCGGCAAGGGCCTGTGACGCCAGAAATGACAGGCTGACGCCCAAGGAGAAACTCGAGGTGTAAAAGGTGATGCTGCGCGATTGATCGCCGGATGGGAGCCGATCAGTCAGTGCGCGAAGGCCAGGCATGTAGGCCCCTGCAAAAGCCACCCCAGCCAGGCCCCACCACAACAGGCCGCTTGTCAGCCCCTGCGCGAACCATCCGAAGCAGATCGTGAACAAGCCACTCAGCAAAGACCCCCAGAACAGGAGCTTTTTTGCGTCGATGCGGTCGGTCAGCGCTCCGAGCACCGGGACAGCAAGCATGTAGCCCGCCGGATGCGCCGCGGCCAGCAACCCGGCCTGCGCATTGCTCAGGCCCCAGAGGGGCATCAGATGCTCCACCATCACCGCAGGCACCACCACATGGGGCACGAGATTGCCCACCTGCCCCAGGCACATGGCGGCGGTCAGTCGATTTCCTTCGAGGGGCTTCATGGCCGTCCCTGGATAAAAACAACATCGGACGCCGGCGGCGACCCCGAACAGACACGAGAGAAAGGGATTGCGCAGCGGTTGCGGGATTGCTGATGCGCCCGCACCCGGATTTCCACGCGTCTGGCCTCGATATCCTCGGCACGCACGGCCCCATTGGCTGCATCGGCACGTGACCGTTCGATGGCCAGGCCCTCGGCGAAGCTTGCAGCATAGCCGTCGTCAATCAGCTTCTTGTAGGCCACCAGCATGTGCGGCAACACCGAGAGCATGTCCCGCGCCAGGGCCCTGGCCTGTGGCATCAGGTCATCTGCCTGCAGAACCCGGTTGACCAGCCCCCAGTCCCGGGCCTGGGCAGCAAACAGGAAATTGCCCGTGAGCGACAGCTCCTTCGCACGGGAAATCCCGATCATTCGTGAGAGTTTCTGGGGCAACCCCCCACACCCACCCGTGCATGCGTATCAGCAAACTTTGCGTTTTCGGAAGCCAGCAAAACATCGCAGGCCAGGGCAAGTTCGAAGCCACCCGTGATCGCCGCCCCATTGATTGCACCGATCACCGGGCCTGAGAAACGGCCAATGGAGCGCACCGGATCATCCACCTGCACGGCCTCCTGAGCGCTCTGACCGGTTGGCGCGCCGCGCAGCCCCTGCTCGCCCAGCTCCTTGAGATCAAGCCCCGCGCAAAAGGCCTTGCCCGCGCCGGTCAGGATCAGCACCCTCACCTGAGGATCGGCCTCGAGTCGATCGATGGTTCTTGCAAGAGTGCTTCGTAATTCCCGGGACAAGGCATTCATGGCACGGGGCCGGTTGAGCGTGACCACGGCATAGCCCTCGGGGGCGATTTCTGTGCTGACGACATCGGTATTCATGAACTGCTCCTGAATGGCCTGAAACCCGAAATGGTTAAGATGATCGCAGAACCCATGCAGCGCATGTGCGGCTCATGAACAGGGAGACCGGGATGAGTGCTTCAACCGATACAGTACCCCCGCAGTTTGACGACGAAAATCCTCATCGCGATCGCAACTACGATGCCACGCGATTCGACGGACGCGTGGCCATCGTGACGGGTGGCGGATCGCGCGCCAATGGCATCGGTAATGGACGTGCCTCAGCGCTTCTGTTGGCCCGCAGGGGCGCAAGCATCCTGGTGCTCGATCACGATTTGCAGGCTGCGCAGGCAACCGCTGACCGGATCCGCTCCGAAGGGGGCATCGCTCAGGCCATGCATGCCGATGTGTCCGATGAAGGCGCATGCAAGGCGTCGGTCGATCTTGCGGTCAGCATGTGGGGACGGGTGGACGTTCTGGTGAACAACGTGGGCATCGGAGGCCCGCCGGGTGATGCCACCCAGCTCGACCTGGAAGCCTGGGATCGGGCAATGCGGGTCAATGTCACGTCCATGATGCTGATGGCGCGGTACGCGGTCCCGGTCATGGCTGCCCAAGGCAAGGGAGCGATCGTCAATCTGGCGTCGGTGGCGGGTTTGCTGGGCAGCTACACCGGTCTGCTCTATCAGACCTCCAAGGGCGCCGTCGTCAACATGACGCGCGGCATGGCGACACAACACGCAGCACAGGGCATCCGGGCCAATTGCGTGGCCCCTGGCATGGTGTACACCCCGATGGTCTACGCGGGCGGCATGTCGGCCGAGGTCCGTGAGGCCCGTCGCAAGCGCTCGCTGCTGCGAACCGAAGGAAGCGGCTGGGATGTCGGCGAGGCGGTTGCCTTTCTCGCCAGCGACGCAGCCCGATGGATCACGGGCGCGGTTCTGCCCGTCGATGCAGGCACCACGGCCACCTCTGGCCGATTGGCAGCGGGCTGAGCCCGTTGTCCGCCGTCTGATTTCTAGTCTTTCTGAACCGGGCCATGCCCGGACCCGTGTGCCTGTCCTGCCGAGTCGGCGCTGCCGAAGCCCTGATGACTGAATCCCTTTCAATGAATCCACTGGAGCGACGTGCGCTGCTTTGGATGTGCGTCATCATCTTCGTGAATCAGCTGGGATTTGGCGCCGTGGTGCCTGTGCTGCCGCTCTATGCCGAGTCGTTTGGTGTCTCCGTCTCGGCCATTGGCGCGACCGTCGCGATTTTTGGCGTCTCGCGCATGTTCGCCGCCGTACCTGCCGGAAGGCTCTCAGACCGGCTAGGTCGCCGCCCGGCCCTGGCTCTAGGCGGCGCCCTCTCGGTGGCTGGCAACCTCTGGTCCGCATCGGCCTCTCAATTCATCGAATTTCTGTTGGCGCGTCTGGTCGCGGGTGCAGGCGCGGGCATTGTGGTCACGATCGGTGCGGTGGTGCTTGCAGACATCAGTACACCTGCGCGCCGTGGCCGCATGATGTCGCTCTATCAGGGAAGTTTTCTCTTTGCAGTCGGCATTGGTCCGCTTCCTGGCGGACTGCTTGCCGAGCACTATGGGCTGGCATCTCCCTTTCTTGCCAATGCGGCGGCCGCTGCGATGGTGGGCTTGATCGCCTGGGGACTCATTCCGGAGACGAGAGGTCATGGCCTGAGCGCGCAGGCCCGCGCTCAACCTGCCCTGCCCTTCGTACAGCAGGTCAGGCTCATGATGGGCAAGCTGGGCTTCATGCTGGTGTGCCTGACCGGCTTCATGCATGCGGCCGTTCGAACCGGGGGCCTCTTCAGCATCGTGCCCCTGCTTGCCTCGAGCAAACTCTCGCTGGGTGCAGGCCAGATCGGTGGCGCGATGGCCGTCGGAAGCGTCTGCGGCCTGCTCGCCACCTATCCAAGCGGCATGGTCGCAGATCGCTATGGCCGCAAACCCCTGATCGTGACCGCAGCGCTCATGACCGGAGTCGCTTTCATGGGGTTCTGGATTGCAAGCGGGTATGCCAGCTTCATGGCTGCAAGCATTGTGTGGGGTGTCGCCTCGGCGGTGACCGGAGCTGCGCCCACTGCGTATGCAGCTGATAACGCCCCCGCGGGCATGAATGCGGCAGCCATCAGCACCTATCGCGCACTTTCCGACATCGGGTATGTCGTCGGTCCCATCGGACTCGGGCTGCTCGCGGATCTGGCTGGTCCCGGGATCGCTCTGGTGGTCTGCGCCACGGGTATCACGGCAGTTGCCCTGGCCTTCGCGAAATGGGCACCGGAGAGCTATCCGGGTTCGAGAGGCTGATGTGTCGCAGACCACAAGACCATGACAGGCAGCGGCGTGTCGACCAACCCGCAGGCAATGAGTGGCTGCGAATAAGGCACAATTTCAGATTGTCTGAACAACACGACAAGCTCGATCCATGGACCTCCAACTCAAGGGAAAAACCGCGCTGGTGACGGGCGCAAGCGTGGGTATCGGACACGGCATTGCCAGAGCCTTGGCCGCCTATGGCGTGGGCATCGCGATCAGTGCAAGGCGAGTCGAGAAGCTGCGCGAACTGTCAAAGATGATCGTGGATGCCGGCGGCGTCGAACCGGTCCTCATTGAATCCGATCTCTATGCCGAAGATGCCGCGGCCACCCTCGCGGGCGCGGCCCAGGCCGGTCTTGGGCAGGTCGACATTCTGGTGAACAACGCAGGCGGCTCGCGTGCCTTCAAGGATCTGCATGTCAGCGAAGAGGCCTGGAACGAAGCGATGACGCTGAATTTTCATCGGCCCCGGCAACTGGCCGATGCCCTGATCGACGGCATGATCAGCCGCCAGTGGGGCCGCATCATCAACATCACCGGAAAGAGTGAACCGGATCATGTGAATGGCGCCTTTTGTGCCAAGGCCGGCATCCACAGCTGGGCCAAGGGTCTGTCCCGCATGGTGGGCAAACATGGCGTGACGGTGAACTGCATTCCACCCGGGCGGATCCACTCCGAGCAGATCTTTCGCAATTACACCCCTGAATATCGACAGTGGCAGTGCGAGAACGAGATCCCGATGGGTCGCTACGGCGAGCCTGAAGACATTGCAACCCTGGTGACCTTCCTGGCCTCTCCTCTGGCGAGCTACATCACCGGGGCAGTCATTCCCGTCGATGGCGGTCTGCGTCGCTATCAATTCTGAACGGACACCCATCCACGCCCCACCCCGAGGAACGACAGATGACTCACTCCCTGACTCGACGCGCCATGCTCCACGGCGTTGCGGCTGGATCAGCATTGCTGGCTGCCTCCCCGGGGGGCGCCCAATCGGCCTGGCCCAGCAAATCCATCCGCTTTGTGGTGCCCTTCGCCCCCGGCGGCACCAGCGAGATCGTGGCGCGCTCGGTCGCAGCAGAGCTGACCAAACAGCTCGGACACAGCGTCTATGTCGAGAACAAGCCTGGCGGTGCCGGGGTCACCGCAATGTCGGAGGTCGCCCGTGCGACCCCGGATGGTCATACCCTGATCCTCACGCATGTCGGTACTCTGGCCGTGAATCCCTACATGCTGAAGAACCAGCCGTATGACGTAAACAAGGACTTCATGCCGGTCACCCTGCTGGCCAAGGTACCCAATGTGTTCGTGATCCACCCCGACGTGCCTGCCCGGGACTTTCGGGAGTTTGTCGCGTACGTCAAGGCCAATCCGGGGCGTCTCAATTACGGATCAGCGGGCAACGCCAGCGCCGGACACTTGGCCATGGAATACCTCAAGCTGGTCACCGGGATGTTCATCACGCATATTCCCTATCGCGGCACCGGTCCTCAGCTGGTCGATCTTCTTGCCGGACGGACTCAGGCATCGTCGGCAGGCATGCCCGCCCTCGCTCCGCATATCCGCAGTGGAAAACTTCGCGCGATCGCGGTCGGAACCCAGCAAAGGATTCCTGCATTGCCCGACGTTCCGACGGTGGCTGAAATGGGCTTCCGGAACTTCGAAACCGCCCAGTGGTACGGCATGCACGTTCCCGCAGGCACCCCGGCCGAGATCGTCAAGCGACTGCAGGAAGAGTCCTACAAGGCGCTCAAATCAAGTGCCGTGACCGAACGATTCGCCAATGACAATGCGGTCGGTGGCGGCGGCCCGGCCAGCGACTACGCCGAGTTCATCCGCAAGGAGCAGGCTATCTGGAGCGATATCGTCAAACGTGCTGGCATCAAGCCCGACTGATTGCAAGACCACGCTCCTTCAGCACCTGAGCGCCCAGGTCGGGACGGTCTGTCACCAGGCCGTCCACGCCCAGATCAAGCAGGCGATGCATGACCTCCCGGTCATTGACTGTCCAGGCCAGCACCTTGAGCCCAAGGTCATGAGCCTGTTTCACTGAGGCTTGATCCAGCTCCCTCCAGAACGACGACCAATGGGTTCCTCCCGCTGCGGCCACCATCCTGGGCACTGACGGGTGGTCGCGGTAATGCACGCCAGCGGTCCATGGCGAGTCTCGGCCGCTCCGGATCTGCAGGTTGTCAATGGAGGGCAATTGGGCAGTCAGGTGGACACGGTCGATGGAGGAATCGAGCGCGCGCAGTACAGCCAGCGTGCGCCAGTCGAATGACAGGATCTGGACCCGACGTTCGAGGCCGCTCGCCTTGACCTGACGCAGCAACAGCTCGACAAAACGCTCGGGTGAAGGCGTCTGGTGTGGCGCGTGAGGCGTGATCTTGGTCTCGATCGCGAAGCGAACGTCGCTCCTGCCCAACGCGGCAATCCGATCGAAAAGATCCTTCAGTCTCGGGATACGCAGCCCGTCGCGCCCTTGCTGCTCAGAAAAGCTGCGGGCGTAGCGCGATCCTGGCCTGATGCGACCAACGTCATAGGATGCCAGCTGTGACCAATCGAGCTGAATGAGATCGGGACCAACCGATTCGAGAAATCGCCCCTGCGCATCGCGCGTGATGTCAGGATTCAGTGCTGGATCATGACTGATGACAAGCACATCATCGCGGGTGGCCACCACATCAAGCTCGAGGGTGCCAGCGCCCATTGAAAGGGCAAGTTCAAATCCCTCAAGGGTATTTTCAGCCAGATGCCAGCGGGCACCACGGTGCCCCTGCAGATCAATGGTTGCCGGCCTTGCGACCGCAGGCGAAGCGCTCAGAGGGCCCAGGGCCATCATCGACCCCATGCGAAGTCCGAGATCCAGGGCCTTGCGCCTGGCGTCATCTGCAGGATCTGAAAGCAACGACGGTTTCATGCAATCCGTGAGCCCCGAGGAATGGTTGAAGACGCTTCATTGGTTGCCGCAATCGCGTAGCCCGCAATGGTCTTGTAGCGATCCGCATGTGCGGCGAGCTCGTCTTGCGAAATCACTTCATCGATGCTGACAAAACGTCCGCCGCAACGCTCCTCGACCACATCAAGAATCTGATCCGGTCCTGCGACCCGGTTGGTCAGGATGACCTTGCTCGTGACCGGTCTCATCTCGTCTTCATAGGCCGTGAGAGCTTGCGGTTCAACCCCATGATCAAGAAAGGCACGACCCAGCTTGCGCGCATCGATGATGGCGGATCCTGCACCGTTGGAACCTACCGGGTAAGCGGCATGGGCGGCATCGCCCATCAGCGAGACCCGTCCCTGAGTCCAGCACGTCAGGGGATCACGATCGACCATCGGGTACTCGTAGACCCTTTCGGCCGAGCGAACCAGGGAGGGCACATCAAGCCAGTCGAACTGCATCGCTTCAAACTCTGGCAGGAAGTCCGCAAGGCGGGCCTCACGGCTCCAATCTTCCTTGTTGAAGTGACCGCTTGGATCGAACTGAAGGTTGGCGATCCAGTTGATCGTCGCAAGTCCGCTCCTGGCGTCGGGCCTCGAGATCGGATAGCTGACAAAGCGCAAGCCGGAATGGCCCACCATCACCATGGAGGCTCCACTCTTGAAGGGTTTCGCCAGCGAGGTGCCACGCCAGAGCATGGCGCCATTCCACCTGGGTTCGCCCTCTTGCGGAGCCATCTGATGTCGAATCGCTGAATGGATGCCGTCTGCACCGATCAGCAGTGCACCCCGCTCGATCCGTGCCTGCCCCTCCGCGTTCTTCAGATGCAGGACTGCGCTCTGCCTGTCGTTGCTGAATCCCGTGGCGCGCCAGCCGCACTCCACGCAGTCGGGTCCTGCACGTTCGATCAGGGTCCTGAGCAGCAACATGTGCAGATGCCCCCGATGCACTGAAAATTGCGGCCAGTGATATCCGGCCCACAGACCTCTGGGCTCGGTCCAGATATGCAAGCCGAAGCGGGTATACATGCCGTAGTCCCGGGTACGCACGCCGATCTGGTCGAGCGAATTTTCAAGTCCGAGATCGAAGAGTTCTCGCACCGCGCTGGGCTGCAGGTTGATACCGACGCCAAGCGGTCGGAGTTGCGCCACCGACTCGAACACTTTGAACGGCACGCCAATCTGATGGCAGGTAAGTGCCAGCGCGAGGCCCCCAATACCACCGCCCGCGATCAACACCCGAGCGTTCATGGCCTCACCGCTCCTTTGAAGACCTGGCACTCGAACTCATCCAGGCCTCGAATTCGACCGCGTTCATCGGACGCCCGATTCGGTAGCCCTGAAGGTAAGAGCAACCGATCTGGTTCAGATAGGCCTGCTGACCCTCCGTCTCCACACCTTCCGCGATGGCATGAATTCCGAGCTCCCGGGCCAGACTCACGATGGCATTACAGACCGCACGGGCGCTGGGTTCGCTTTCGAGCCCTTTGACGAAACGCTGATCGATCTTGATGAAATCGAGCGGGAGATCATGGATGCGGGTGAGGTTTGAATAACCAATGCCAAAGTCATCCAGTGCAAAGCGAAAGCCCAGCGTTCTCAGCTCTGCCAAGGTGTGGCTCATCTGATGCGCCGACAATATCGAGGCGTCTTCGGTGATCTCGAAGACCAGGGCGTCGGGTGGAGCCTCGATGGACATGAGTCTGGCCTTCGCATTGTCCCAGTCGGCGATGTAGCGGCCCAGGCAATGCGGAGGAATGTTGACACTCAGTTGAAAGCCTGGATCGTAGTGCTCTCGCCATCGGGCAACCTGACGTGCCGACTCGCGCAAAACCCAGTCGGTCAGCAGCACCAGCAGCTCATTGTCCTGAATATGTTCGAGATACTGCGCAGGAGAGACAGGTCCCCGCTCGGGATCAATCACGCGAACCAGCGCCTCGGCCTTGCGCATGCGCCCTTCGTTCGTGCTGGCAATGGGTTGAAAGACCATCTGCAGATTCTCGGCCCGTATCGACTGCGCAATCAGGCGCATCTGCTGTTGCCGTGACTCCTGCAGCTCTCGCAGATGGGGCGAAAAACTCATCGCATGGGGCGCGCCGATACGCTGAGCCTCGATGGAAGCGGTATCAGCATGCTTGATGAGTGTCGGCACATGAATGCCATCGGACGGCCACTGGCTTAACCCGATATGGCAACGCGGAAGAAAGGTTCCCCCGGGCTCGAGCGAGATCGGCCGCTCAATGGATTCGCGTATCCGTTCGACCAGACCTTGCGGCCCATTGACCTGGCTTGTGGAGGGCTCCGGACAGAGCAGGAGCAGCTCGGTCGGGCTGACCAAACCGATCAGCAGGTCTTGCTGGCTTTGCGAGCGGATGCGCTGCTCGATCTTTGCAACCAAACGCTGCTCATCAAGCGTGTCCAGCACCGAGATTGACTGGTGCAGATTGTCGATTCGCAACTTGGCAAGGACACGCCGAATTCCGACCGGCGTTTCCAACAGGACGCGCTGAGCCCGCTCGGTGAATCCCACCTGATTGGGCAACCCGGACTGCACATCGGTGACCCGCAAGGATTCGCGTTCACGGCGCACCTCATCGAGTTCGGTCTGCATTTGCGACGCCAGGCCATCCATTTCGGCACTGAGGACTGCGAAACGCTCAACCATCTTGCGCCAATGCCCCACCATCATCTGCATGAACACGATGATGGACGCATTGGTGGCTGCAAAGCGCAGCGTGAACTCGGACCGGATCGGTGGCGAGACGAAGAGGATGACCAGGAGAGTGGAGAGCAGGAGCAGGCCGCACAACACCAGGGCGACAGCAGGCCGAAGCAGGATGTGAATCAGCACGATCGCCCCCGCCACCGCGCTTGTGGCCAAAAGACCGTTGATTCCGACTGCCGCCAGCACCATGACTCCGATGATGGTGCTCAGACTGAGCATGGCACGAGGCGTGACTCGTTCCATGCGCGCGACCCAGGCTGCGCACAGAAGTACGACGCTGGCCAGCACGAAGGGGGTCGCCAGGGCCTGAGATTCGCTCAGTCCGCTTCTTGCGAGGACCAGAGACTGAACACCGGCCAACAGCAGGACCGCCGCCGCCAGAAGCAGCGCAATGATCGTGCCGCGCCTGGCGATCTGGGATTCAGAGGCGAGGACCTCATTGATCTCATCCGCCCAGGCCCGGGTGCGCTCAAGAAACTGGCGGTTGGACGGAATCATGTCGGCGGGTTTCCTGTCCGCCGGAATACCGGCAGGGTCAACCCGCTGATCTTAGCGTCAGCACAAGTGAATGAAACGGAACAAATCGATTCGGCGATCCGAAATCCGGGCATCTCTCCAGTGGCCTGAGTCCGCCCGTGAGATCGGTAAGGCAGGTTTACTTCTGGTTTTCAAGCGAGGCGGCGACAATCTGCATCGGCCTGGACAGGCGCGTTGCCTGGGTGAAGGCGAAATCCACCTCGGGCGTCAGACCCGACACGATGCGTGCAATGCTCTTTCCTGAGCCACAGGCATGGGTCCAGCCGAGAGTCCCGTGACCCGTGTTCAAAAAGAGGTTGGGCCAACGTGTGCCGCCGATCACAGGAACATTACTCGGCGTTGCCGGTCTGAGCCCCGTCCAGAACTGGGCCTGCTTAGTGTCGCCTGCACCGGGGAAGAGTTCCTGCACGCGCCGTACGAAATACCACTCCGCTTTGTTCGCACAGGGCCACCAATTCGCGGGCGAAGCGATTGGCGTCTCCGGATTCATCCTCTGCGGTGTAGGTTGCACCGGCCAATTGCGGGCGAATATGGGCAAGCGCCGGCTCGATCCGCACTGCCTCGTCAGCCGAAATGACGCGACGGTCACATCCAAGCGCGCGCATCTGTGCGGCAGGTGCCTCAGCTGCATCGAACTCGCGCGGATTGGTGTAGAAGTGAAGGATGCCTTGGGTACGCTGGTCATATTCCAGCCCGGTGTCTCGCCTCAACTGCTGCAGGGTGTCACGACTGTAGGTACCCAGCCGGACAATCTGCTCGATGTTGTATTTGAGGACCTTGATCGGCGCACCCGGGTTGGCCCAGGGCTCGGCATGACTCACCGAGATCTGGCCGCCGTTGGCGAAGCTGGTTTCGGCAGCGGCGCTGGCCTGCCGGTCGATCACGACGACCTCGTGGCCCAATTGACGAAGGAACCATGCGGACGTCACGCCAAGCAGTCCGGCACCAAGGACAACGACTTTCATGATTCTGGCTCCAGCGCAGGTTAGGATGGATCGATCCTAGGCATCAAGAACTCATGCGTCCAATGCATTCAAAATCAATAATTCATGAGTTCAAGATATCGATTAAATGCACCCGGAAACCGCGAATGAACCTGCCGAACATCGCAATTCGACTGTCCCTGCTTAGTGGTGCCCTGGCTGTTCTGGCCTCCGCCCTGGGCGCTCACGCCATGGCGGGTGCTGGCGAGAGCCTCATAAGGTCGTTTGAAACGGCTGCCCGCATGCATCTGATCCACAGCCTGGTGATGCTGGTGCTGTCGCTGTGGTGGCAGAAACAGCCGGGCAGTCGCCTGCTCGGGGCAGCCTGCGGCTTCATCCTCTTCGGCATGCTTCTGTTTTCGGGCGCGATCTATGCCCGGGTGATGAGTGGCGATGCCTTCTTTTCAAAGCTTGCCCCCATCGGCGGCCTGCTGCTGATCACCGGGTGGATCATGCCGGTCTTTGCGATATTCAAGGACAGGGGCACAGGCATGAAGGTCCCGGATGAGCGGGACCAATCATGAACATCATAGCGACGAGTTGAAGTTGAACTCGGCTGCCCATCAACCCAGGGTCAGCCCTGTGCGCCTGATCACAGGGCCCCACCGTCGGGCCTCATCGGCCATCAGGCCGGCCAGGTCCTGCGGAGTGCCACCTGTGGGCGTCATGCCCTGACCTGCCAGGCGTTCCGCGATTGCGGCGTCCCGAAGGGCTTCATTGAATTCCCGGTTGAGGCGATCAATCACTGCACTCGGCGTGCCTGAGGGACCCACGATCGCGTTCCAGGCGATCGCTTCGAAGTCTTTCAGTTCAGGAGCTCCACTTTCTGCAAGGGTGGGCAGCTCGGGCAGGGCCTTGTAGCGGGTACGACTGGTCACCGCGAGCATCCGGACCCTGCCCGCCTGCACGTGCGGCAGCAACGCGGGCGCCACGGTCATGATCATCTGGGTCTCGCCACTGGCCACCGACAGTGCCGAGGGTGGCGACCCGTTGTAAGGAATGTGCAGTGCAAAGGTTCCGGTGGCCAGTTTGAAGAGCTCCATCGACAGGTGCGACGAGCTGCCGTTGCCGATGGAGGCATAGGACGCCTTGCCGACATTGCCCTTCAGCCAGCGCACCAGATCGGTCACGGATTGCACCGGCAGAGCTGCATTGACCGCCAGAACATTGGGCTGACTTGTCGTCATGACCACAGGCGCAAGATCGTCGGGCAACCGATAAGGCATCTTTTGATACAGAAAGGGCGCAAAGGCAAGCGGCCCGTTAAAGCTGATCCCGAAGGTATGTCCATCGGTCGCCTTGGCGATCGCGTCTGTGCCCAACAGACCACCCGCACCAGGCTTGTTGTCGACCACCACGGGCTGCCCGAGCCTGGACGCGATCCGCTCGCTGGTGGCGCGGATGATCAGATCGAGCGAACTTCCAGGCCCGGTCGGCACAATCATGCGCACCGGGCGAGCCGGCCAGCCCGTCTGCGCACCAGCAAGGCGCGGTGCAAGTGTCAGTGAGGCAGCTGCGGTGACGAGGGCTCGACGTTTCATGGGTTTCATCCTGGGCCAGTCCGATGGCGCATGTTAAACGGTGCCGTTTCCTGAAAAAAATCGGTTGCCAAGTGAGGGTGCGGTACGTATTCCCGAGCGCGCTTTCCTGATGATGGCGCGGGGGATCTATGATGGGGGTTGAAACCGCCGACCCCAAAGTGACCCCCGACCCCATGCGACCTCGATGGGCCTGGCCCGCCTACTACGGCACCTGGCTTGTGGTGGCCGGTTTTGTGACGCAGTTCGTATCGGTCTCGGCGCAGAACTACGCCACCGGCGCCTTCATGATGCCCATGATCGAAGAGTTCGGATGGACGCGAGCGCAGTTCATCCTGCCGCGAAGCCTGGGGCAGTTCGTGATGGCCT
>JBMSOD010000010.1:0-32238 GCA_049422085.1 Burkholderiaceae bacterium | reverse complement strand
GCCCTGCGGAGCACCGATCAGTCCGAGCTGCGCCACATAGACGTGGCCCGTCTTTTCGTTGAGCAGCACCACAGGCGAGGACGAGTCCGACTTGTCGCCGCCTGCGTCGCGATATTTCAGGAGAGCTGCGCGCTGAATCTCGCCGCCCACCGGATCGATATCCAGGGCCAGCACATCGTTGGCAAGGCGCACCGGAGGCTGGGCCGCTGCTGCTGCCGCGGACGAGGGGGCCGCGCCCGAAGGCGGCACCACAGCGGAAGACGCCTGGGGCACGGACCGATCCGCACCCGTGCCCTGACCTGCACCGGCCTGACCTGAGCCGGCCGTGGCCGCATTTGTTCCGGGCACCTCGGCACCCTTGCCAGCGTCCGCGGGCGTGCTTCCACCCGTTGTCTGCGTCTGAGTGCTGGTCGCAGAAAACAGGGAGGGCTTGCCCTGATGCTTCTGCCATGCGTCCCAGAGAAAGAGCAGGGACATGGAAAAGATGATCCAGAGTACGGTGCGCTGCGTCTGCATGAAACCAACCGCCTTGAAGTTCCCCGTGAGGTGAATCGGAGATGTGGGAGTGAATTCGGGATTATCGCTCGGGGCGCGATGCGCCCATGATCGACCGTGAAGCTACCGGGCTTTGATCGGGACCGGCATCCGGGTCCGGTCCGGATCGCGGTGGCACCGGATCGACTCCTCCGGCATTCCAGGGATGACAGCGGCAGACCCTGCGCAGGGTAAGCGAACCACCCCGCCATGGGCCGTGCACAGACAGGGCTTGAAGGCCGTATTCAGAGCAGCTTGGATAAAACCGGCAACGCGGTCCGATGATCGGGCTGATCCCGTAGCGCCATCCCAGGATGACCCCACGCATCAGGCCTGCCGCCACACGGCCCGTGAACCGCATGGACGCTGGAACTCGCTCGCTTGTCATGCTGGCCGCCCCGAGGCGGTCGCAACCTCCGTGGGCCCACGTTCGGCCATCGCCCTGCCCCAGGGCGCACGCCTCAGGAGTTCGTCGGCCTCGACTCGAAGCCGGCGCTTGAGCAGACCATCGGTTGGGCGACGCCGAAAAGGCCGGATCCCCTGACCTTTGGCGTCGGTCTCGGGGAGCTCCGGGTTTGTAGGAAGCTTCACAAGCTGCAGCCGCAATGACCAGTCAGCCAGAGGCGCATGAGTCATCAACGCCGATCGGTGTGCTTCACGCAGGACGCGGCGCACCAGATTGCGAACAGGTGAAGAAGGAACGAGCTTCTTGGGGACGGCCATCATGAGCCGTGGAGCCTTGCCGCCCGCATCCAGACGGGCCAGCAGGGCCAGATGCGCAGAGTTGCTGCGCCGTGCACGTGCACCGGCAGGCGAGGCTGCCGGTTTCACGGGCCGGGCCTCAGACGCCCAGGCGCTTGCGGCCTTTGGCGCGACGGGCAGCGATGACAGCGCGACCGCCACGGGTCTTCATGCGAACGAGAAAGCCGTGGGTGCGCTTGCGACGGACCACGGAGGGCTGATAGGTGCGTTTCATGGTGTGCGGGCCGGTAAGCGAAAAGCCCGCCATTACATCAAGCCATCTTCAGGCTGTCAATGAAAGAATCCGTCAAAACGGTTTCCAGGGACGCCCAACCGGCCGGTTGACCCTGTGGATAAGGTAGAATTTGGCCAATGAAAGACCTCTGGCAGGCCTGCTCGGCGCAACTCGAAAGCGAACTGCCGGAGGCCATTTATCGCACCTGGATCCGTCCCCTGGTCTGCCTGGGCGGCCAGGACGAGCGCGTCCTGCGCCTGGGTGCACCCAACCGGGTCAAGATCGACTGGGTCCGCAACCAGTATGGCGAGCGGATCACACAGTGGTTACGAGATGCCGTGGGCCCGCAGGCCGAGGTGGTCTTCGAGGTAAGCGCCCAAGGTGTCCAGGCAGCTCAAATCGCTCAGGGCACCGCCATGAGCGAAGCCAGTGCCGAGCATGGCCAGGCCGACGCTCAGCCTGCAGCTGATCGACCCGCCGAAGCCTCGCCCCGCCCTGAAGCCCCGATCTTCCCCCAGCCCTCGCCTGCTGCCGAGCGTTCACGGCTCAATCCAGACTTCACCTTCGGCCAGTTCGTTTCAGGCAAGGCCAACGACCTCGCCCGGGCAGCGGCCCTGCAAGTGGCCGAGCATCCCGGTGGCAGCTACAACCCGCTCTTTCTGTATGGCGGCGTCGGGCTGGGCAAGACCCACCTCATCCATGCGGTGGGCAATGCGGTCATCGCACGCCAGCCCTCGGCCAACGTGCGCTACATCACGGCCAATCAGTTCTTCCAGGACATGGTGGCGTCCATTCGCCGACAGGCTGTCGACGAATTCAAACGTTACTACCAGACCCTCGACCTTCTTCTGATCGACGACATCCAGTTTCTTTCAGGCAAGGAGCGTTCACAGGAAGAGTTCTTCTACGCCTTCGAAAACCTCATTGCCGCGCGCAAGCAGATCATCATCTCCAGCGACACCTACCCCAAGGAGATGTCCGGCATCGACGACCGCCTGAAGTCGCGCTTCAATTCCGGTCTGATCGTAGCCATCGAGCCGCCCGAGCTCGAAATGCGCGTGGCCATCATCATGCGCAAGGCCGAGCAGGCTGGCCACGGCCTGGATGAAGACACCGCCTTTTTCGTGGCCAAGCACATCCGCCAGAATGTCCGCGAACTCGAAGGCGCACTGCGTCGCATCCTGGCCTATGCCCAGTTTCGCAATCAGTCCATCAGCCTCGAGCTCGCCAAAGAGGCCCTCAAGGATCTGCTCAACTACAACCGGGGTCAGGTTTCCGTCGAGTTCATTCAGAAGTCGGTCGCCGATTTCTACAAGCTCAAGGTGGCCGACATGTACTCCAAGCGGCGCCCGGCCAATATTGCCCTGCCGCGTCAGATCGCCATGTACCTGGCCAAGGAACTCACCCAGAAAAGCCTGCCCGAGATCGGTGAACTCTTCGGTGGCCGCGACCACACCACCGTGCTTCATGCAGTGCGCAAGATCACCGAACTGCGCCAGCATCGACCCGAGCTCAACCACCAGATTCACGTGCTTGAACAGACCCTGCGGGAGTACCTGTGAACAAGAACGTGCACAGCCCTGTGGATGACCGGTTGAAAACCCCGGGATATCCGGTGCATGCGCTGTGCATGCCTGTTGAACAACTCTCCCGTCTCACAATTCCGACACGCTCTGTCCCCGCTGTCACAAACAGACGAGCACGGTCATACCCTGGCTTGTCCTGGGTCAAGACCCGCGTGCTGCCTGGCGGCTGGGGCCTTGTCCACATATTCACCGACTACAACAACCAGTCAACAACAGATTCTCAAAGGAATAAGAGATGTTGATGATCAAGGCCACGCGTGATGCCATCCTGCGGCCCTTGCAGATGGTGGCAGGCATTGTCGAACGCAGGCATACCCTGCCCATCCTGGCCAACGTGCTGATCCGCAAACGCGGCGAGCAGGTCAGCTTTCTGGCAACCGATATCGAGATCCAGATCGAAACCTCGGCAGCCATCGGTGCAGGTGCCGAAGAGGCAGCGGTCACGGTCAATACCCGCAAGCTGATCGATATCCTGCGGGCTTTGCCCGAAGCCGAGGTCAGCCTCAGCCTGTCGGGCAAGCGGCTGACGCTGTCGGCGGGCAAGAGCAGGTTCCAGTTGCAGACCCTGGGGCCAGAAGAATTCCCGACGGTGGCCCCCAACGACAATCCCACGGTCGATCTGTCGATGCCCCAGAAGCAGCTTCGGCAGCTGCTTGCCATGGTGCACTTCGCCATGGCCCAGCAGGACATCCGCTACTACCTCAACGGTCTGCTGCCTGTGGTCGACGGACCGCAACTCAAGGCCGTGGCCACCGACGGCCACCGTCTTGCCTACTGCGCAAGCGCGATCACTCCCGGTCAGTCGCGCGCCGACATCATCATTCCGCGCAAGACCATCACTGAACTGCAACGCCTGCTGGCCGATTCCGAAGATCCGGTGCAGCTGCGCATTGCCGGCAACCAGGCCCGCTTCAAGTTTGGCGAAGTCGAACTCCTCACCAAACTGGTTGAAGGCAAGTTCCCCGACTATCAGCGCGTCATTCCTACCGGCTACACCAAGTCGATCACCCTGTCGCGCGAAGCCTGGGCCGGATCATTGCAGCGTGCCTCCATCCTCACCTCCGAGAAGTTCAAGGGGGTGCGGTTCACCTTGTCCGATCATGCCCTTCGCATTCAGACCAGCAATGCCGAGCAGGAAGAAGCCATCGAAGAACTTGATGTCGACTACAGCGGTGAGGCGCTGGATGTGGGCTTCAACGTGACCTATCTGCTCGATGCCCTGACCAACCTCAAGAGCGACCAGGTGCGCGTGGAGTTTGGCGACTCGAACACCAGCGCACTCCTTTCGGTTCCGGGTGAGGACACCTTCAAGTACGTCGTGATGCCGATGCGCATCTGACAAGCGCGCATCGAGATTTTTTGCCTCGCCCGTCGGGGCCCATGCCATCGAGCCTTAAGCCCCAAAACCTATGAGCAGCAACACCGGTCAAGCGGCGCACGCCGACGAATACGGCGCGTCTTCCATCCAGATCCTCGAAGGCCTCGAGGCGGTGCGCAAGCGCCCGGGCATGTACATCGGCGATACCTCCGATGGCACGGGCCTGCATCATCTGGTCTTCGAGGTGGTCGACAACTCCATCGACGAAGCCCTGGCCGGTCATTGCGATGATATTGTCGTCACCATCCATACCGACAATTCCATCTCGGTCATCGACAACGGTCGCGGCATTCCGACCGGCGTCAAGATGGACGACAAGCACGAGCCCAAGCGCTCGGCGGCCGAGATTGCGCTCACCGAGCTGCATGCGGGCGGCAAGTTCAATCAGAACAGTTACAAGGTGTCGGGTGGCCTTCATGGCGTGGGCGTGTCCTGTGTCAATGCCCTGTCGAAATGGCTGCGCCTCACTGTCCGACGCGATGGCCAGGTGCATCACATGGAGTTCGAGCGCGGCGTGCCCCGCAATCGAGTCCTGCAGCAGGTCGATGGTGTCGAGATCTCGCCCATGGCCGTGCTGGGCAATACCGACAAGCGCGGCACTGAGGTTCATTTTCTGCCCGATGTCGACATCTTTACCGACATCACCTTCCACTACGAGATCCTGTCGCGTCGTCTGCGCGAGCTGTCTTTCCTCAACAATGGCGTTCGCATCCGCCTTGTCGATCAGCGTCAGGGCAAGGAAGAAGAATTCGCGTTCTCCGGGGGGGTAGGTGGCTTTGTGCAGTTCATCAACAGCACCAAGACAGCCATTCATCCCACCCTGTTTCATACCGGGGGCGAGACCGACATCGAGGTCGGTGGTGAGACCAAGCGCGTGTATGTCGAAGTCGCCATGCAATGGAACGACTCCTACAACGAGCAGGTGCTCTGCTACACCAACAACATTCCGCAAAAAGATGGCGGCACGCATCTGACTGGTCTTCGTGCGGCCATGACGCGGGTCATCAACAAGTACATCGTCGAAAACGAACTCGCCAAGAAGAGCAAGGTCGAGACTGCAGGCGATGACATGCGTGAGGGTCTGGCCTGTGTGCTGTCGGTCAAGATGGCTGACCCCAAGTTCTCGAGTCAGACCAAGGAAAAACTGGTTTCATCCGAAGCCCGCCCCGCGGTAGAAGAGGTGGTGGCCAAGGCGCTCGAGAACTACATGCTCGAAAAGCCGATCGATGCCAAGACCATCTGCAACAAGATTGTCGAGGCCGCCCGGGCCCGTGAGGCTGCCCGCAAGGCCCGTGAAATGACCCGCAAGAGCGTGCTGTCGGGTGCGGGTTTGCCCGGCAAGCTGGCCGACTGCCAGGAACGGGATCCCACCAAGAGCGAGCTCTTCATTGTCGAGGGTGACTCCGCAGGTGGGTCGGCCAAGCAGGGCCGTGATCGTAAATTTCAGGCCATCCTGCCGCTGCGCGGCAAGGTGCTCAATGTCGAGCGCGCGCGTTACGACAAGCTGATCAGCTCCGAGCAGATCGCCACGCTGATCACGGCACTTGGCACCGGCATCGGCCATACCGGTGGCCCGGGCGATTTCGACCCGGACAAGCTGCGGTATCACCGCATCATTCTCATGTCCGACGCAGACGTCGATGGCGCCCACATCCGTACGCTGTTGCTGACCTTCTTCTACCGTCAGATGCCGGATCTGGTCGAGCGTGGCCATATCTACATTGCCCAGCCGCCGCTCTACAAGGTCAAGCACGGAAGAGAAGAGCGCTACATCAAGGACGACACCGAACTCAGCCAGTACATGCTCAAACTGGCCCTGGAGGGTGCGGTGCTTCTGCCCAACGCCATCGCCAAGGTGGAATACGAAGCCCGATTGGGCACGCCAGTGGCCGGCGCTGCGGGTGCCGCAGCCACCCAGGCAGCAGCCAGCACCACGGGCGTGTTTGCCGGTCAGGCGCTCGAGGCTCTGGCTCGCAAATATCTGCAGGCTGAAGCTGCCATTGATCGGGTGGGTCGTCTGATTGATACCGATGCGCTGCGCGCGGTGCTCGATGGCACGCCGCTTGATCTGTCCAGCCAGTCGGCAACCGAGTCAAGTGCTCAGGTCCTTCAGACCGCCATGGCCCGCTATCGCACGCTCGCCCAGCAGGTCGAGGGCGACGGGCAGGTCACCGTCAGCGCCCAGCAGGATCCGCGTGACGATTCCTGGCGCCTGCAGGTTGAGCGACAGCACCATGGCAATGTGCGGGTCAGCCTGATTGACCATCATTTCCTGGCCTCCGACGACTACAGCATTCTGGTCGATTGCGCGCAGACCCTGTCCGGCCTGATCAGCGAGGGCGCCGAAGTGCGTCGCGGCGAGGGTGATCGCCAGCGCAGTCATGCGGTGGTGGATTTCCGCGATGCAGTGCATTGGCTGCTGTCCGATGCCGAGCGCAATGTGGGTCGTCAGCGTTACAAGGGCCTGGGCGAAATGAATGCCGAGCAGCTCTGGGAAACCACCATGGACGCCTCGGCCCGCCGCCTGCTTCGTGTGCAGATCGAAGATGCCATTGCTGCCGACCAGATCTTCACCACCCTGATGGGTGACGAGGTCGAACCGCGCCGCAACTTCATCGAGAAAAACGCACTCGGCGCCCGCAACATCGACGTCTAAGGCGCCTCTTGCAGCGCCAGCAACGAGGTCACCCGGATCTCGTCGATGTGGGCGCTCGCAATGTCCAGCACTTCGGGCGTATTTCCAGCCCGGACTGCTCTCAGGATCCGACGCCAGGTCCTCAAGGAGGCCCGTACGCTTGCGGGGTTGGTGCTGCGACCCAGTCTGACATAGCGCAGGGTTCGCAGAGCGATCGATCGGAGCAGGCTGGCGATCAATCGGTTGCTGGCCAGGCCTACGATCTCCAGATTCAGCAGGAAGCTTTCGACCGCATAGGCTTCCGGTGATTCGCGCGCAACGATGGCCATGGTCTTCAGATGTCTGGTCAGCACGTGCGCCAGCACCAAGGGCTGATCCTGCATCAGTTGCGCCAGAAGAACCCGATATAGCGTCGAACGCACCGAAAAGATGTCGTTCAGCTCCGATGCATCGGGCGAGGTCACCACAGCGCCCCGTCGGGGTACCAGCACAACCAGATGTTCGCGCTCCAGAATTCTGAGTGCCTCGCGAACAGGGGCCCGACTGACGTTCATGGCCTCGCTGATGTCCTGTTCCAGCAGCCGGTTTCCTGGCGGAATCTGGCCCAGGGTGATGAGGACGGCCAGCCGAATGGCGATCTTTTCGGTCTGCGAGGGGTCCACGCTAGACCACTCTGGCCCCGTGAACATCGCCTTCTCCACGGCCTGCCCCAGCGGATGCCGAGGGTGCGATTCCTCCAGGAGGTCTGCGAGATCAGGAATGTTGGTGGTGCGTGATCTGCCCATATCAGGATGTGTTGTCGAACTTGCCAGACGATGGCCGAATGAATTATTGTCGACAATAATGCATAAGGGAGGCAAGGTGAACGTCGAAGCGCTGACCCGCCATATCGGAGCCGAGGTGTCCGGGGTGCATCTGGGCGATGCGGCCCGAGACGAGGGCCTGTTCCAGGAGATCCGGGCGCTTTTACTGCAGTACAAGGTCCTGTTTTTTAGGAACCAGAACATCACCCGGGCCGAGCATGTCGCCTTTGCCCGCCGCTTTGGCGAACTCGAAGATCATCCGGTCGCAGGCAGTCACCCGGATCATCCGGGGCTGGTGCAGATCCATCGCTCGGACAAGAAGGAAAGCTACGAGAACAACTATCACACCGATGCGTCCTGGCGGGAATGTCCGCCGATGGGGGCGGTGCTGCGCTGCATCGAGTGTCCTCCAGTGGGCGGGGACACCATCTGGGTGAACATGGAACAGGCTTACGCGCAATTACCCGAAGAGATCAAGCGCAAGATCGACGGACTTCGAGCCAAGCACAGCATCGAGCATTCCTTTGGTGCGGTCATGCCGATTGAAGAGCGTGCCCGGCTGGCGCGCGACTATCCGATGGTGGAACACCCGGTGGTACGCACCCACCCCGAGACCGGGAACAAGATTCTCTATGTGGGCAGCTTCACCACGCACTTCAGCAACTATCACACCCCGGCCAATGTGCGCTTTGGCCTCGACAAGAACCCGGGGGCGGCACAGCTGCTGATCTATCTGCAGAGTCAGGCCTCGGTGCCGGAATACCAGGTGCGTTTTCGCTGGAAGCCCAACAGCGTGGCTCTCTGGGATAACCGGTGCACCCAGCACTACGCGGTGCATGACTATTGGCCCGAACCTCGCAAGATGGAGCGGGCAGGCATCAAGGGCGATCGCCCATTCTGAGCAAAGGAAAAGCGATGAGTGTCACGATGGAAGAACCGCAGGTGCGCACGGCGACCCAGGCCCTTGCCGGCCTGCAACGCACCGAGCTGAGCCGGCATGTCGGCACAGAACTTCGGGGTCTGATGCTGCGCGAGGCGAGCGAAGAACAGATTCAGGCGATCAAGGCGCTGCTGGCCGAGCGCGGGGTGCTGGTGTTTCGCGATCAGCGCATGACGCTGGAAGAGCATATCGAGCTTGGTCGACGCTTCGGCAAGCTGCATGTGCATCCGGCTTTTGCCGACAAGCAGCATCCCGAGGCGCTGCGCATCCATGCCGATGCCAACACGCGTCATGCAGCCGGCGAGGGATGGCATACCGATGTGTCCTGCGACCTTGAGCCCCCGGGCATCTCCATGCTCCGGCTCGAAGTGGTGCCACCGGTGGGGGGTGACACGGCATTTGCTTCCATGAGTGCTGCCTTTGAAGAGCTCTCCCAGACCATGCAGGCCTTCCTGCTTGAACGGGAGGCGGTGCACTCCGGCGATCTGCCGTATCGTGGTTTTTACAAGAGCAAGGCCGAGGTGGAGTATCCGGTCAATGTGCATCCGGTGGTGCGAACCCATCCCATCACCGGTCGCAAGCTCCTGTATGTGAACTCCGGATTCACCGATCGCATCAAGGGCCTGAGCGCGCGCGAAAGCAGGGCCCTGCTGCAGATGCTGTTCGATCACATCGCTTATGGGGTCGATTTTCAGTGCCGGGTTCGATGGGAGGCCCACACACTCACGATGTGGGACAACCGCACCGTGCAACACACCGCCTGCTGGGATTACTTCCCGGAGACCCGCTCAGGCTGGCGGGTGACCACCGTGGGCGAGCGGCCTTATCTTGACCGGGGCTGAGCCCGATCGGGGCCATGTTCAAAAGGAACAGGAAAGCAGCTGATGGCGAAAGCGATCCGTTTTGATCGGGTGGGTGGGCCCGAGGTGCTTCGTCTCGAGACCGTCGAGGTGGGCGACCCAGGACCTGGCCAGGCACGGGTGCGCCATGCCTATATCGCGGTCAATTTCATCGATCTCTATTTCCGCACCGGGTTCTATCCTCTGAACCTGCCCAGCGGTCTGGGCAGTGACGCGGTGGGTGTGGTCGAGGCGGTCGGTCCTGGGGTTTCTGACGTGAAGCCGGGCGATCGTGTCGGCTACCTTCTGGGGCCACAGGGCGCCTATTCGGATGTGCGGCTGATGCCGGCCGAGGTGCTCATTCCGCTGCCCGACGGCGTTTCCGATCGCACCGCCTCGGCGCTCATGATGAAAGGCCTGACCGCGCAATACCTGTTTCGACAGGTGTATCCCCTGCACGGGGGCGAGACCATCCTGTATCACGCCGCCGCAGGGGGGGTCGGGCTCGTTGCCTGCCAGTGGGCGCGGGCCCTGGGGGTCACCATGATCGGTACGGTCTCCAGCGACGAGAAAGCCGAGATCGCCCGTGCCCATGGCTGTACTCACACCATCGTCACTTCCCGCGAGGACATTGCCCGCCGGGTGAGAGAGCTCACCGACGGCAAGGGAGTGCCGGTGGTCTTCGATTCGGTGGGCAAGGACACGCTGATGGCCTCGCTGGACAGTCTTCAGCAGCGCGGGTCCCTGGTCAGCAATGGAACGAGCTCCGGGCCGGTGATCATCGATGCACGCCTGCTGTCGACCAAGGGCTCGCTCTGGGTCACTCGGCCTGCCATGGTTCATTACGCCACACCGCGGGCCCGCATGCTGGCGATGGCCGAAGAACTCTTCGAGCATGTGCTGGCGGGCCGCATCGTGGGTGAGCCCCGGCAGGAGTTCGCTCTCGAGGAGGCCGCCCTGGCGCATGGAGCCCTGGCTGCGCGCAAGACCACCGGGGCGACCGTGCTCCTGCCCTGAGGCTGCGCGGGGCTATTTGCCCCAGCGGGTCCACCGCACCGCCAGCACCGTGCTGACGCCATAGAGCACCATGGCGGCGGCCACCAGGCCGAAGTAGGCACTGGCTCCCGAATTGCTTTGAGCCAGCCACCAGCCCACGCCGGCCACCAGCGCCAGGCGTACCGAGCTGGCGAGCACCGGGCCAAGAATCTTTCCCGAGCCCTGAGAAGCGAAGTAGAGCGTCAGGCCCAGTCCGAAAAAACCAAAGGCCGGACCGACCAGCCGAAGGTACTGGCGCGCATGCTCCAGCACGGTGGCCTGGCTGGTGAACAGGCCTGCCCAGAGGTCGGGCGCAATGGCCACCAGCGCACCCACCACCGCCAGATTGAAGGCGGAAAGCGCGCCGGCCGTCCAGGCCACCTTGCGCGCACGCGCCACCTGACCGGCTCCCATCGCCATGCCCACCATGGGCACGGCCGCCACGCCGATGCCAAAGGAGATGGGGATCAGCAAAAACTCCAGCCGCTGCCCGATGGAGTAGCCGGCCAGCGCCTCCACACCCAAGCGCGCCACCAGGCCGGTGAAGATCAGCACGGCAAGCACCGACTGCAGAGGCGAGGCCAGGGCCACTGCGCCCACCTTGAGGATGTCGATGGCCATTTCACGCTGCAGCGATACACCCCGGATCGCCAGACGCAGCCGCCCCCGTCCGCTCATGAGGAACCACAAGAAATAGGCCACGCCGACCCCCGTGGCCAGGATGTTGGCAAGGGCCACGCCGATCATGCCCAGACCGGGGATCGGGCCCATGCCCAGACCCAGCACGATGCCCAGAGGAATCTGCAGCAAGGCGGTCAGGATGATGGTGAGCGAAGGCACCCGCATGTTGCCGGTGCCGCGCACCACCGAGGCCAGCGTATTGCTCAGCCAGACCAGCAGCGCGCCCGAGAACAGCACCATGGAATAGCGAGAGGCTTCGGCCAGCACCGCGCCGCGTCCGCCCAGCCAGCCATAGAAGGTGGGCCCGAAGAGCAGAAAGATGGCGGTGTAGAGCAGGCCCGCGGCAGATCCGATCGCAAGGGCATGAAAGGCCAGGGTATTGGCCCGATCGAGATTGTTCGCACCCAGGGCGCGGCTGACCGCCGAGGACACCCCGCCGCCCATGGCACCCGCCGACATCATTCCGGTGAGCATGGCAAACGGAAACACCAGTGCCATGGCCGCCAGCGGCACCGTGCCCAGGCGTCCGATGGTCCAGGTTTCGGCAATGCTGACCAGCACGGTCAGCACCATGGAGATCACGTTGGGCAGGGAGAGCCTTACCAGTGTGGGCAGGATGGGCCCGGTGAGCAGGTGCTGGGGGGCTGAACTCAAGGCGGGTCTCCTGGTGGCCTGATGCTGTCTGGATTTGAATGATGACCATCATACACGTACATGATGATCATCATCTTTATATGCGGAGATCCCTATATACTGGGCCTGCGTAAACATCAGCACACGGGGACTTCACGATGGCCCGATCACAGGCAGAAAAAGCCCAGACCCGGGAGCGAATCCTGACCGAGGCGGCCGCACAGATCCGCGACACGGGTCTGGAGTCGGTCAGCATTGCCAACCTCATGCACAGCGTCGACCTCACCCACGGCGGCTTTTACAACCACTTCGAGTCGCGCGCTGATCTGCTGGTCCAGGCGCTGGAGCGCGCTCTAGAAGAGGGCGCCGCTCGCAGCCGACAGTTCCGGGATCCCGGCCGGCCGGTGGGGCTTGAGTCCTTCGCCAAGCACTACCTGTCTCGCGCCCATCGCGATGCCCGCGCGCAGGGCTGTGCCCTGGCCGCCCTGGCCTCCGATGTTGCCCGGGCTGATGAGCCGGTGCGGGCGGTGATGGAACAGCGCTTCGAAAGTTTTGTGGGTGCGGTGGCGCAGGCCATGCAACAGGACGACCATGGGCAAGGGCCAGGCGAGACTCGCGCAAAGGCGAGCAGCAAGGCCAGTGCTGAGACGAGCGCTAAGACGAGCGCCGAAGATGCAGCGCTCCGCGATCGCGCGACCACAGCGGCCTGTACCCTGATCGGCGCGCTGCTCATGTCCCGCGTGATGACCGACCCGAAGCAATCGGATGCGCTCCTGCGTACCGTCCGTGAACAGATCAGCGGGCTATGAACTATCGGCAGCGGTAAGCTGTAGGTGAGCCGCAAAGCCAAAGACAAGAACCAGGCAACGACAACTAAAACACAGGGAGACACCGATGAGCTGGAGCTTCGAAACCGACCCCGAGTACCAACGTGAACTCGACTGGGTCGATGCCTTCGTGCGCGACGAGGTCGAGCCGCTCGACCATGTGCTGGACAGCCCCTACAACATCACCGATCCCAAATTTGTGCGGCTGGTGCGGCCCCTGCAGCAGCGGGTTCGTGAGCGCAAGCTCTGGGCCTGTCATCTCGGCCCCAACCTCGGCGGCCCGGGCTATGGGCAGGTCAAGCTCGGCCTGCTCAACGAAATCCTTGGCCGCTCTGCATTCGGACCTACGGTCTTTGGCTGCCAGGCGCCCGACTCCGGCAATGCAGAGATCCTCGCGCACTTTGGCACCGAGGCCCAGAAGCGTCAGTACCTGAGGCCCCTGCTCGATAACGAGATCGTCTCCTGCTTTTCGATGACCGAGCCGCAAGGCGGGGCCGACCCCAAGATCTTCACCACGACGGCCGTGCGTGATGGCGACGACTGGCTGATCAGCGGCCAGAAGTGGTACGCCTCGAATGCACGCTATGCGTCTTTTTTGATCGTGATGGCCATCACCGATCCGGACGCCCCGGCCTATCAGCGCATGTCGCTCTTCATCGTGCCGCGAGATGCCCCGGGTCTTGAGATTGTTCGCAATGTCGGCTGGGGCGCAGAGCGTGCGGCCACCCATGGCTATCTGAACTTTGATCGTGTGCGCGTGCCGGCCGATGCCATGCTGGGCGCGCCCGGCCAGGCCTTCGTGGTGGCCCAGGTACGGCTGGGCGGCGGGCGTATTCACCATGCCATGCGCACCATCGGCGAAGCGCGCCGGGCACTCGACATGATGTGCGAGCGCGCGGTGTCCCGTGTGACGCAGGGCGAGTTGCTCGCCAAGAAACAGATGGTCCAGGAAAAGATCGCCGACTCCTGGATCGAGCTGGAGCAGTTCAGGCTGCTGGTGCTGCGCACGGCCTGGCTGATCGATCGTCACAACGACTACAAACTGGTGCGCAAGGACATTGCTGCGGTCAAGGCGGCCATGCCCAAGGTGCTGCATGACATCGCCTCGCGTGCGCTGCATGTGCATGGTTCACTGGGCCTGTCCAACGAGATGCCCTTTGCGCAGCAGGTGCTGGCCTCCTATTTTCTGGCCCTGGCCGACGGCCCGACCGAGGTGCACAAGGTGACGCTCGCCCGCGAGGTGCTGGGCATGTACAAGGCGTCTACCGACGTGTTTCCGAGCTATCACCTGCCCCGGGTCGAAGCCGAAGCGCAGGCCAAGTATGCGGAGCTGCTGGCGGATCTGGAGGTGTGAGGGGAGGGCAGCTGGTGGTAAGCCGGAGCGATCTGCGCCCCGATATCTGTCGAATTTCTATAATAATTTCGACATATTGTGCGGAGGTGTCGCGCGGTTCGACATGTCGCCCGGACATGTCGAGCGTTACATCATTGCGCACAAGGCGGACTACTATCGCCTGCTGCTGGCGGTTACCCGAGACTCGGCATGGGAGCCATGGGTGTTGTACATGCTCACGGCCATCGCTGATACGGCACGCTGGACCACTGAGAAGATCGCCGCGATGCGTAATCTCATGGGCCGCACGGCAGAAACGGTCCGGACAAAAGCGGGCGGCGTTTACAGCCGCGAGTTAATTGACCTGATCTTCATGCAACCTTATTGCCGCATCGGTAATCTGGTCGATGCCGGTCTGTGCGGTCGGCAAACGGCGTCCACCCATCTCAAGAGTCTGTGCGACATCGGGGTGTTGGAAGAAATCAAGGCCGGCCGGGAAAAACTCTTTATCCATCCGGCGTTGATGAAGCTATTACTCAGCGAGCAGGCATCAGCGTAAATCTGAACACGCGCTTTGGCTAAGTCAGTCCTTCCGTAGGATGACCCGACTGGCTCAGATCAGACCTTCACAATGCCGCAGGCGGCTCATCGTGCAATTGATCCTGCATCGCCTGATCCAGCGCCGCATCTAAAAGCGCGGGCGGCAGCTGCTTTGAGGGCTTCACGCCCAGCTCGCGCAGCATCTCGGCCTGACGGATCACATTGCCTTTGCCTTCGCTGAGTTTGCGGCGCGCATCGCTCCAGGCCTTGTGCGCTCCATCGATGCGCTGCCCCACGGTCTCAAGGTCGGCCACGAATCCGCTCAGCTTGTCGTAAAGCTCCGCGCCCCGGCGGGCGATGTCCTGTGCATTGCGGGTCTGGGCCTCCTGGCGCCACAGGTGCGCTACGGTGCGCACCACAAAGAGCAGGGTGGAGGGACTGACCAGCAGCACATTGCGCTCCCAGGCGTCGTTGAAGAGCTCCTGATCGTGCGTGACCGCCGCCATGAAGGCAGGCTCGATCGGCACAAACATCAGCACGAAATCCAGACCTGGCCCATACAGGGTCTGATAGCGCTTGTCCGACAGCCCGCGCATGTGGCTGCGCACTGAGCCCAGATGCTCGCGTAAAGCAGCCTCGCGCGCGGTCTCGTCTTCGGACTGCGCAAAGCGCTCATAGGCGATCAGGCTGACCTTGGCATCGACCACCAGGCGCCGCGACTCAGGCAGATGAATCACCACATCGGGCTGCAGCCGCTGGCCTTCTTCGGTGCGCTGGCTGTCCTGAACCTGATATTCATGGCCGCGCCTTAAGCCTGAGGCCTCGAGCACACGCTCGAGGATCAGCTCGCCCCAGTTGCCCTGCTGCTTCACTGAACCGCGCAGAGCTGCGGTCAGACGCTTGGCGTCGTCGCTCAGGGTCTGGTTGAGGCGCTGCAAGGAGACCAGATGCTCGCGCAGCGCCGAGCGTTCCTTGCTCTCGTCGACATACACATCTTCGACCTTCTTCTGAAAGTCGGCCAGACGCTGACGCAGGGGATCGAGCAGGACGGACAGGCCAGCCTGGCTCTGCTCCTGCAAACGCTTCGTGCTGAGCTCGAGCGTTTCCTGGGCGAGCGCACGAAAGCGTTCGCTCATGGCGGTTTGCGTCTGTTCAAGGAGCGTCACGCGCTCGGCCTGGCTCTGTTCGAGCAGTGCAAGCCGTTCACTTTGGCTGCGCTCAAGTAGCACCATCCGATCGGCATGGTTCTTCTCGAGTTCTGCGATCCGCGCGGTGGCGCGGGCCTGCTCGGCCATCACCAGCGCGTGGGCCGCTTCGATCTCCGCTTTGAGGCGGGCGGACTCCACCTGCAACTGGGTGTTCTCCTCCTCACGCGTCGCCAGACGCGCCTCGAGCACTGGCACCCGCTCGGCACGTTCGATCGCCCGGGCTGCCTCGCTCCGGCTTGTGTCGAGCTCGGCTTGGGCGAGCTCTGCACGCGTTCGCAGCTCGCGCAGTTCCGCGTCCAGCCGCCGGCGCAGCAGCCAGGCCGCAAGCGCCGCACCAAGCCCTGCCGCGACCACGAGGGCGAGGATCTGCAGTTCGGGATCGGCGCTCATGCCGAGTGAGTCCGCCAGCTTGAGTCCATGAGTGCCGGCTTATTTCATGGGCGAATAGCTGGTGGGCGCCATGATGCTGTTGCTGAAGTGCGAGATCAGGGGGCCATTTTTCTCGGTTTCGGCGCGCGCGCTGAGCCACTCGGGATCGGTGGCAAAGGAATTCCACTTGCGCTCGCGATCGGCAAGGCTGTCCCACTGCAACACATAGATCAGCGTGGCATTGCTGTCACCGATCACATTGGTCCAGAAGGCCACTGGCACGATGCCGTGCTTTTTCCAGATGTTGAGGGTGATGGTCTCGAAACGCTTGTTCAGATCGGGCAGGCGCCCGGGCATGCAGAAGTAGGTGCGAAGTTCGTACAGCATGAGATGTCTCCGTGAATGACCCGAGGCGGGCCGAGTGGGTGATGCTAACTCTAGTTCATGGCCTTCCACGCCGATCCGAATGACGCGATCAGCATCATCGCGGCCACCAGCAAGGCCTGGGTCTTGCGCGGAATGCGAGGGGCGAGCCAGAGTCCGAGCCCGGTGGATGGAGCCATCAGCAGGGCCATCACCACGCCTGCAAGCCAGGGCAGGGGCCCCGAACTGAGGTTGCTCAGGGTCGCGCCCACCGCGATCGGCACAAGAATCATCTGACCCATCGAGATTCCCTGCTGAAGCCGGGCACCCCGCCAGAGCATCAGCGGAATCAGCAGCAACGGGCCGCCGGTGACGGTGAGCGCTGAAAAGAGTCCCACAGCGAAACCCGAGGGCCAGCCCACGCAGACCGCACGCTGCTGCGAGGGCGCGATGTCGGAGCCTCGAGGTGTGGGTCTGGGGCTCTCTCCGAGCGCATCCCGACACAGACGCACCGAAGTGGCGAACACCACACCGGCCAGAATCCAGAGGGCCCATCGATTGGGCAACCACCGAAGAAGCGCAGCACCGACCAGCGCTCCAGGCAGCGCCGCCAGAATCAGGCGACCCGCGCCCTCAACAACATGGTCCGATCGGCCTTCCACCCGAATGCGGTGAAGGGTGCGCCACAGCGCCAGCAGACCGGGCCCCATGAAGGCGATCATCGACAGGGCCATCGCCTGCTGAACGCTCATGCCACCTGCCAGGGCGAGCCAGGGGGCGAGCAGCACGCCGCCGACCCCGGTCGTTCCGATCAACAGACCGACCACCACTGCGGCAAGCACGGTGTCCCATCCCAGCCCAGCAATCCAGGCGTCCGCTCCCCCGAGCTCAGCGATCATGGTCCAGGCGGACCTGGGGCAACTGGCGCACACGACCATCCGGTGCAACGCGCGCCTCGAAAACAACCCGCACCCTTGCTCCGATGCGCACCTCCTCATGCGGGCTGTCGATCACATTGCACAAAAACCGCACGCCCTCATCCAGATCGATCAGGGCAATGACATAGGGGCCGCTTTTCGCAAATGCCTCGGACGGTGCCCGGCTGACTCTTGTGAAACTGGCGATGGAACCACCGCCCGAGGCCTGCTCCCAGGCCAGGTCGGTCGCATGGCAATGCCGGCACAGCGCACGTGCATAAAACTGCGGCCTGCTGCAGGCACGACAGCGTTGGAACATGAAGACGCCCCGGTCCGCGCCCTCCCAGTAGGGACGGCTGTCGGCATCGGGCGCAGGCAGGGGGCGGCCATCAAGGACGCCGGATGCTTCGGTGGGCTGGGTCATGGTCGAGCCCTCGCAGTGTGTTGGCGGGGTGCTTTGATCGTGGTCATGGATGACATTCCAGCTTCAGTGTCTCGCCAGCACCATCGAGCAATGGCCCGACAGTGTGCCGCCCAGGGTATGAGCGAAGGCGAGTTCGGCGTCGTGTACCTGGCGGTCGGCACACTCTCCGCGGAGCTGGCGCACCGCCTCGATGATATGGAACATGCCCCCCGAGGCGCCCGAGGAGCCATACGAGAGCAGCCCGCCATTGGTGTTGAGCGGCAGGCGCCCGCCCAATGCAAATTCGCCTGAGAGCGCTGCAGGCCCGGCCGCGCCGCGTTCATAAAAGCCCATGCATTCCAGGGCAATCAGCAGCGTGCTCGAAAAGCAGTCGTACACATGGGCGCAGTCGATGTCTCTGCGCTGCACCCCAGCCATGCCAAAGGCCGTGTTGGCTGATTGCGTGCAGCCGTAGTCGAGCAGGGTCGGGGCCATGAAGAGATGCTCGTGGGTATGCCCTTCGCCAATGCCCAGGATGCGCACCGCTGGTTTGGCAGTATCGCGGGCCACATCAAGCGCGCTCACCACCACGGCGCCCGCGCCATCGGAGACCAGCGCGCAATCGAGCATGCGCAGCGGCGATGCGATGGGTTTGCTGTTGCGCACATCGTCCATGGTGATGGGCTTGCGCATATGGGCATGGGGATGGCGCACGGCATGAGTACGCTGATTCACCGCGACCGCCGCCATGTGCTCGGTGGTCATGCCGTACTCATGCATCCAGGCCTGCGCAGCCAGGGCAAAGCCGGCAGGGACGGTGAGGCCATAGGGCTGCTCGTATTGAGCATGGGCGATATCGGCCAGAGCCCCCTGAACCCGATCGCCCAGGCCGGTGAGCCGGTTGTCGCCCGAGATGCACAGCACATGGCGACACAGACCCGACTGCACCAAAGCGACCGCTTGCGCTACCTGCAGTCCGGCGGTCACGCCTCCCATGGAAATTGAGGCGCTCACCTTGGGCTGCATGCCGACATATTCGGCAAACACGCTACCCAGCATGAGCTGCGGCGAGGTGAAGGAATAGCCGGTGAGCAGGCCATCGATGTCGCTGACTTTGAGCCCGGCATCGGCGATGGCGCCGAGGCCTGCCTCGGTATGCAAGGACATGCAGGTGCTGCCGGGCAGGGCACCCACCTTTGTATCGAAGGCACCGGTGATCAGGGCTTGACTGGGCAAGACGGTCTCCTTGGCGGATGCGGCTCAGGCCGTGCGGGCCAGCCGGGTGGCATAGGCCACGATGGAGGTGGTGAGCGCGGCGCGCCGCCTGAAGTTCGCGGTGGCTCGGGGGTCGGGCGTGCGCGAGCGTTCCCAGGAGGTCATGGAGTCGTACCAGGTCACGAGCAGAAGCGCGCCGGCGCCCTGCGGTGCTCCTGCAGGCGTGCTCAAGTGCGTGCCCGCGACCATGCCCGGCTGTTGGCCCGGTCGAAGCGCGAACAAACCCATGGGCTCGGTCCGGTAGCCCCCGCCGGCATCCAGATCGTCCTGCCGCTCGAAGGTCTCCCAGCCCGCCGCCGACAGGGCCACCGCTTCATCGATGTGCGCCTGCGGCATGAAGAACCATCGAAAGACATAGACCCCGGCGCGGTCGAAGGGCGCATCGGTATCAGGGCGCACCGTGGCCTGCATCGATTGCCACTGGGTCACTTCAAAGCCGGGCGGCAGCAGATGGGTGAGGCTAGTCAGCGCTTCGCGCGAGAGGTCCTGGGAGGGGTCTTGAGAGGGGTCTGATTTGGCTTGATTGTCACGCTTGTGCTGCTCGTCGCGCAGCGAGAGCATCACCAGCAGCTCATGGTTGTCGAGCCCGAACAGGCCCATGAACACGCCCATGCACACGCCATGGGGCCATGCACTCAGTGCAGCCTCGAGAACGGGCGCCGAGGCCATCCAGGGCTGTGGCGCGCGGATCCGGACATGCAGGACCTTCAGGGGCGTGTCTGTGCTCATGGCACAAGCTTACCCGTCGGGGTGCGTGCGATCATTCCGACAACCGATCCAGATCTGCCGGGGTCCGACAAGATCCGACAAGATCCGGCAAGACCAGAACCCATTCGCCCAGGAGCGAACATGACCCAGGAGACCTCCCCCCGGCCTGTCGCCGGCCCACAAGACAGCCCGACCTACTGGACCCGCAACCGGGTCGAGTTGCGCGCGGCGGGCTTTGACCCCGATGCCAAGGCGCGCCTGAAGGCGATTGTCACGGTGGCGAGTGCCTATACCAACGCCCATCGCTGCAACAACCGGGTGCGCGAGATCACCGACCTGCTGGTGCAGACCCTGGAGGCGAAGGGTGCCCAGGGCCTGATCGTGGGCGCGCCGGCCGTCTCGGATGCGCTCACCCAGGGCACGCCCACGGCGGGCTTCAGTCTGCTCTCCCGAGACCTCGCGGCCGACTGCTTCGAGGTGGGCCACAGAGCCCACCATGGCGAGGCCATGATCGTGATCTCGGGCTGCGACAAGACCGGGGCGGCCGCGATGATTCCGCTGGCCCGCACCAACGCCTTCGGTCTGGTGGTCTATCCGGGTACGAGTTCGCCCGGGCAGGTGTCCTTCGAGCCCTATCGCAGCAAGGGCCGCAACATCACCATCCTCGATTGGGCCGAGGGCCGGGCTGCGCATCAGGCGGGTCGCCTCACCAACGATCAGTTTGCCGAGATCGAGAACAACGTGATGCCGGGCAGCGGCACCTGCGGCGCCATGTTCACCGCCAACACCATGAGCACCGCTGCCGAGGCCATCGGACTGATGCTGCCGCGGGGCGCCTCCCATCCCGCCGACCATCATGCGGGCAGCCCGATGCATGAAGACGTGCGGGCGCAGGTGCTTGCCTCGGTTGAGGCGCTCGAGCGTTTGATGCAACAGGGTATTCGTCCTCGCGACATCCTCACGATGCGCGCATTCGAGAACGCCATCACCACGCTGTACGCCATGGGGGGCTCGACCAACATGGTGCTGCACCTGCTGGCGCTCGCCCATGCTGCACAGGTGCCGCTCACCATCGACCACATCCATGACATTGGTGCGCGCGTGCCGCTGATTGCCAACCTGCAGCCCCATGGCCCCTATGCCATGGTGAGCCTGCATGAGATCGGCGGCGTGCCGGTGGTCATGAAAGAGCTGCTGCGTGCAGGCCTGCTGCATGGCGATGTGATAACCGTGACCGGCCGCACCCTGGCTGAGAACCTCGCACAGGTGAAGACCCTGGCCGAGCTCCAGGCCGGGGATCTGGTGTTTCCGGTGGATCGACCGATCGCACCGCCCGGCCATCACATCAGTGTGCTGCGCGGCAATCTCGCGCCACAGAGCTGCGTGCTCAAGCTCTCGGGCAAGACGCTCGATCAGGGCGAGTTCCGCGGGCGTGCGCGGGTGTTCGAGTCAGAGGCGGCGGCCATGCAGGCCATCCGCGCCGAGGCCGGCAGCGAACCCATCGTGCCGGGGGATGTGGTGGTGGTGCGCAATGTGGGCCCGGTGGGCGCACCGGGCATGCCCGAGATGGTGATGCTCACCGTGCAGCTGCAGGGGCGGGGCCTGGGCAAGCAGGTGGCGTTGATTACGGATGGCCGATTCTCGGGCGTGTCGCACGGCATCCTGATTGGCCATATCTCGCCCGAGGCCGCACGCGGCGGGCCGATTGCTGCCGTGCGCGATGGCGACACCATCGTGATCGACCCGGCGAGCCGCAGGCTTGATGTGCTGCTCAGTGACGCTGAGATTGCCGAGCGCATGAAGGACTGGACCCCGCCCGATCACTCAGCCACGGTGCAGCCCGGCTCGGTGCAGGACAAGTACATCCGCCTGGTGTCTTCGGCGCATCTGGGGTGCGTGTTGTGAACGCGGACGAGGTCGCAGCGCGGGTCGACGTCGCAGGAATGTAAGTTGAAGGCTCAATCCAGAGCCAGCACCTGATCGCCCGGCATCGCGCTGCAGTGGTCGTCAAGCGGTGGTCCGTTCTCCCGCATCACGATCCGCGCATCCTTCAGGCAGGCTTCGATTCGGGTGATGCTCGGCACTCGCGCCAAGAGATGGGCTGCAATGGAGGCGGGCATGCTCACGCGAAGGCGGTTTTGCTGCAGATCTTCGCGGGGATGATCCTCAAGGCTGAGCCAGGGAATGCGGCCTGCGAACCAGGTGATCAGGGGATGCCCCAGTGAGAAGGTCGTCGGGATATAGCCTTGTTCTCGCAGCAGCGCCTGCGCGCCTGAACGCAAGCGACTCACGTCGCCCTGATCCGGATCGCCACCTTCATCATGCAGGCCGCGAGTTGTCGCGTCGCGAGCCGCATCCGGCTGCAGGCCCAGCGCGAGCAACTCGATCAACCACTGATTGCAGTTCTGAAAACGGGTGCTGAAGGCATGGGCATTGGCAGAGTACTGAGACCCCAACAGACCCAGTGCGGTGGGGCCATGAAGTGCCAGGCGTTCGATCGATACGTCGGGCGCACTGTGCTCCTCCTCTGATCCCGCAGCACCCTTGAGTGTCGATGCAGGCAAGGCGAGTACGAGAAGGTAGTTGTGGTCAGGATCAGCGACGCCGCTCACGAAGCCGGCCAGTCCTTCATCGAAGATCCTGGGCTGCCGGGCCGTGCAGTCGTAGTAGAGCTGACGGATGAACCAGGGCCCCGAAGGGTTGTGCCTGAGGCTGAGCCCCGCATGCGAATAACGCTGATCCCACCAGGACAGGTTCAGACCCGAGCGCGCAACCATCGCAACATTCGAACCCAGTGCCGCAAGCCGGTCGCGCACCAGTGCGCTCATGCGCAAGAGCCGGTCTTGCTGGGTGGCACTCTGATCGACGGGTGGATCGCAGTGGCGCAGCACACCGGCCTGCGCATCCATGATTCCCAGTGCGGCCGCAAGAATGAAGCCGCACAGGGTTTTCGTCATTTCAGAGCCGAACCGGGGTCTGGGCAAACTCGCGATGGACCTCATCCCGGATGACCAGGAAAAAGGCCTCGACCTGATCTGCGCGGCTGAACCTCACGCCATAGGACTGTTGGGTGGCCATCACCTCGACCCCCGGCGCGAGTGAGACTTTTTCAACTACGGTTCGTGGCATGCGCACCTGCAGCGCTTCCTGATTCTGTTCGAGCGTGACGCGCATCAGGTGCGGATGGTCTGGCACTGGAGCGATCATCGCCACGCGATAGCGACCCTCTGCCTGCGCAACAACGCGGGTCGAGCTATTGCTCGATGCGCTCACCGAATCTGAGGCCGAAGAGGCAGCGGAAGATGCTGAGGACCCCCCGGCCGCAGAGGAGCCCGCGAGGCTTTCGGCCGCCTGGGCGGCGCCGCCGAGCAGCAGCAGAAACGCGAGGCCGATCGACGCGCGCGAAGAATGGAGGAAAGTATTCATGGGTCACCTGATCGTGCGAGAGGGGCGCTTGCGACGGGCTGCGGGGTGTGCCTAGTGGCTGAGCCTAGTATCTCCCATGACCTCCTATGTTCCGACTCCCTCCGGGCCGGGGTCAGACCGAGTGATCCTGTGAAAGCAGCACAGCCAAACAAAGTATATACACGATGTGTATACTCCCTGTTTGCTCCTTGGAGATTGCACTGATGGCTTACGCGCGCGTCTTTCAGTCTGGAAACAGCCAGGCGGTCAGGCTGCCCAAAGATTTTCGAATTCAGTCGGATCGGGTCGAGATCTTTTGGCAGGGCAATGACATTGTCCTTCGAGAGCATGCGCCCAGCGCCGCGGCGATCTTTGACGTTCTGACCGAATTGCCATCGGAGTTGTTTTCTGAGCCGAGGGTCGATGCGCCGCCTCAAGAGCGCGAAGGGCTCTGAGGAAAGGGCTCCGATGGCGATCCACTATTTGCTTGATACCAACATCTGCATCTACATCGTCAAACATCATCCTCGGGAAGTTCGACACCGTCTGGAGGGTTTGGCGCTGACGTCGGTCGCCATGTCGGTCGTCACTTGGGGCGAGTTGCGATATGGCGCCGAAAAAAGTCGGTTTAAAGATCAAACCCATGCCGTGCTTGAGCAACTGCGAGGATTGATCCAGGTTGTCGATATCGATGAGCAGGTGGCCCGCCACTACGCACAAATTCGCGCGTCGCTCGAACTTCAAGGCCAGATCATTGGCAACAACGACCTCTGGATCGCGGCACATGCGCGTACCCATGCCTGGACTCTGGTGACCAACAACATCCGCGAATTCGGACGCGTCCCAGGCTTGGCCGTCGAAAACTGGGTCGGGTGAGGCAACGCCACCATGTCCCGACTCCCTCCAGGCCTGTACCAGTCCATCGTGACCGAGGCGCTGGCGCACGAACTGGCCTCACTTGAGGAGGGCAGGGCGCTGACGCAGGCCTTGCATCCTGCCGAGGCGGCGGATCGGCTGACGCTGCATCTGGCTATGGTGATCGAGCGCTCGCTCGAGGCCGTGATCCAGCGCAGGGAGAGGGGTGCCCGATCGGATCGAGGATCTTCGCCGCCGGTGCTTGCCGCAGTGGATCTGGCGCGTGAGCTGGTCGCGCTGCTTCTTGCACGGGGTCACGCGCCCGACCTGGCCCGCGACATGCCGCATCCCGATGCGCACTGGCTGAGTGCCGTGCTGGAGCCCGGCCCCGACGGCCGGCCCCTGGCCCCGCAAGCGCCCTTGACGCCGCTGCTCGACACCACCCTGCTCACCAACGCCCCGGGTGAGCCGCGGATCGGCGCACAACTCATCACCGAGATTCCTTCGGCCGATGCGATTGATGTGGTGATGGCCTTCATTCGCAAGAGCGGCATCAGCCCGCTGCTCAAGAGCCTGCGCGCCCACTGCGAATCGGGCCGGCCCTTGCGGGTGCTCACCACCACCTATACCCAGTCGACCGAGCTCGCTGCATTGCAGGCGCTGCAAGACCTCGGCGCGCAAGTACGAGTGTCCTATGACGAAACCGGCACACGCCTGCATGCCAAGGCATGGCTCTTCACGCGCAAGAGCGGCTATTCCACGGCCTACATTGGTTCTTCCAACCTGACCCATAGCGCACAGGTCACCGGGCTGGAGTGGAATGCGCGCTTTTCGGGTGTGCGTAATCCGTCAGTGCTGTCCAAGGTGGCCGCCGTCTTCGAGAGCTACTGGAGCAGCGGGGATTTCGAGCCCTTTGATGCTCAGGTGTTTCGCGAGCGCACGACCATTACGCCAAGCGATCGCTCGCTGCCCTTGCTGCCCCTGGAGATTCGGCTCGAGCCTTTCCAGGAGCGGCTGCTCGAGCAGATCGCCATGGCCCGTGCACAGGGTCGGCATGCCAATCTGCTGGTGGCCGCCACAGGCACGGGCAAGACGGTGATGGCCGCGATGGACTATCTGCGTCTGCGCGAGAGGCTGCCTCGGGCGCGCCTGCTCTTTGTGGCCCATCGCAAGGAGATCCTCACTCAGGCGCGCAACATCTTCCGGATCGCGATGCGCGATCAGGCTTTTGGTGAGCTCTGGGTCGATGGTGCCCGTCCCGACGCCAGTCGCCCCGATGGATTTCGGGAGGTCTTTGCGTCCATCCAGAGCTTGAGTGCCCAGAGCAGCCTGTCGATTGCGCCTGAACATTTCGATGTCGTCATCATCGACGAGTTCCACCATGCCGAAGCCGCCACGTACCAACGCCTGCTCGAGCACGTGCGTCCGCGGGAGCTGCTCGGTCTGACGGCTACGCCGGAGCGGGCTGACGGGGGTGATGTGCTGCGCTGGTTTGGCGGTGTGATCAGCGCTGAACTGCGTCTGTGGGACGCGATCGATCAGCGTCGACTGGTGCCCTTCGCGTATTACGGCACGAGCGACGGCACTGATCTGTCGCGTGTGCCCTTTCGCCGGGGCATGGGCTACGACCCTGAGGGGCTGACCCGACTCTATACCGCCAATGATGTCTGGGCGAGGCTGGTGATCCGGCAGGTGCGAGAGCGCGTGGTTGATCCGCTGCGCATGCGCGCCCTGGGTTTTTGCGTGAGCGTGGACCATGCCCGCTTCATGGCACGCAAGTTTGAAGAGGCGGGCCTCGCTGCTCAGGCCATCTGGGCGGATACCCCCGGCGCAGAGCGTGAAGCGGCACTGCGCAAGCTGCGCGACCACGAGCTTCAGATCGTCTTCTCGGTGGATCTGTTCAATGAAGGCGTTGACGTGCCTGCGGTGGATACCCTTCTGATGCTGCGGCCGACCGACAGTGCGACCCTGTTTCTTCAGCAGCTCGGGCGCGGCCTGCGACAGCATCCCGAAAAAAGCCAGTGCACGGTCCTGGATTTCGTGGGCCAGCATCATCGCGACTTTCGCTTCGATCGAAAGCTGGGTGCCCTCTTGCGCGGCGCCGGTGAATCGCGCAAAGCCGTTCAGGACGCCGTGGAGCAGGGGTTTCCGATGCTTCCTGCGGGTTGTCATCTGGAGCTCGACCGTCAGGCGCAAGAGATCGTGCTGCAAAGCCTGCGCGAGGCTGTGCCCAACCGCTGGTCTGCGCGGGTCCAGGAATTGCAGGCTCTGGCCCAGGCTCATGGAGAGCCGCTCACACTCGCCCAGTACCTGCAGCACACCGGCACGACCCTCGAGGACCTCTACAGCGGCCAGAAGAGCTGGTCGGATCTGCGTGCGGATGCAGGCCTGGCGATCAAGGCCGCGGGCCCGGAAGAGGTTGCACTCAGGCGCGCCTGTGGTCGGCTGCTGCATGTGGACGATGAGCCGCGTATCTCGGTCTGGATAGAAGCCCTTCAGACGCTGACTCGCTCGCCTGCCTCGGTAAGAACAGATGCTCGCGTGGCCATGATGATTGCGGCGGTCTTCACGCGCGACTCGCTGCCGTCGGGCGCGAGCCGGGCCGAAGCGCTCGCGCTGCTCGCGCAGCATCCGCAGGTGATCGATGAATTGCTGCAATTGCTTGCGGTGTTGAAGACCCGTATCTCCCACCTGGGTCATGCGCTCGGACCACTGCCCCAGGTGCCCTTGCGGGTGCATGCACGCTATACGCGTGCAGAAATTCTTGCCGCCACCGGCGCCTCGGATCGTGCGGTGCCCAGCGCCTGGCAGACCGGCGTGCTTTGGGCTGAGGCGATTCGCAGTGATCTCCTGGCCTTTACCCTGGACAAGACCGATGGCCGCTTCTCACCTACGACACGCTATCGGGATTACGCCATCAGCAGAGAATTGATTCATTGGGAGAGCCAATCAGTCACTCGTGCTGACAGCGACACCGGCCTGCGCTATCAGCGCCATGCGCAGCCTAAGGCCGGCGGGCAGCCCAGCCAGGTGTTGCTCTTCGCGCGCATGAGGGCCTCGGATCGGGCGTTTTTATTCTTGGGACCAGCGAAGTACGTGAGCCACTCCGGCGAGCAGCCCATGGCCATCACCTGGCGACTGGATCACCCCCTGCCCGGCGATGTGTATGCAGACTTTGCTGCGGCAGTGGCGTGATAGTGCGTAACTGACCCTGATCGATCGATGCAGGTGTTCGGAGGGGCGATCACCGCTCAGCTGAGAAACGTTTCCGGCGACACCCCAAAACGTTCGCTGAGCGCACGGATCTGGCGGACATTGAGTTGTCGCTTGCCTGAAAGCACCTCTGAGATCACCCCCTGACTGGCGACCTCGGGCAGATCCGATTGCTTCAGGCGATGGGCATTCATCAGGTAGCGCAGGGCATCGCGTCCGCGCTGAGGCGCGAGTGGCAGCCTGTCGGACTCCCAGTCTTCAATCAGGCGCGCGACGATTCCGATGAGCGGAACGGCTGGATGCCGCGGTTTGCCCTCCGATGCCTGCATCAGAAGGTCCAGAAGACCGAGCATGCGTTTGTGATGCGCGGCATTGCGAATGGCGCCCACATCGGAAAGCGCGTGGAAAGCCTCCCAAGCCGGGATGAGCGTGTCCTCAATCGCGCCTGCGTTCAGTGGCGCCACCGCGCCCGGTCGTACTCTTGATGGGTGAGCACGGCGACGACGCGAAGCGTCTGACTCGCGAAGTGAACTCGAGCGATCAGTCGGTATTTGTTGCCGCATAGATTGAACACCATGAAGGAGCCGACTTTGTCGACTGAATTGAAGGTTTTCTTCAGCGCCGCCCAATGCTCGAAAAAGTTTTCTGCGACGACAGCCTGCCAGCCAGAGATTGCCGTCCGTGCGTCGGGGTGACGCTGGGCGAAGTCGTGAAGGATTGAGCGACCAACCAGCCTCATGATGATATATCAGATTGAGATAATTATTTAAGCCAGGACTTCACCTCTTGAGTGTGCAGACGCCTGAGCAACTTGAACATTGACCTTGCGACTTAGAACATTCGATGACCATTGAGCGAACGATCTAGATCCCGCCCCGGTAGGATGTCTGGTTACCGAAGGATTTCCAGGAGATTGCCTTGACCCGTCCCCTCGAGGGCGTGACCGTCGTCGCGCTTGAACACGCCATTGCAGCGCCCTTTTGCACCCGTCAGCTGGCGGATCTCGGGGCGCGGGTCATCAAGATCGAGCGCCCGGGGGTGGGCGACTTTGCGCGTGATCTGGATGAGCGGGTGCGCGGCATGTCTTCGCACTTCGTCTGGACCAACCGCTCCAAGGAAAGCCTCACGCTCGACCTCAAGCAGCCCAAGGCCATCGAGGTGCTGATGCGCCTGCTGGCTAGTGCTGACGTGCTGGTGCAGAACCTCGCCCCGGGCGCGGCCGCGCGCATGGGCTTGTCTTTCGAGGCCCTGCATGCCAAGCACCCCAAGCTGATCGTGTGCGACATCTCGGGCTACGGGGCCGACGGCCCTTATCGCGACCGCAAGGCTTACGACCTGCTCATCCAGAGCGAGTCGGGCTTTCTCTCGGTGACCGGCACGGGCGATGACCCCGCCAAGTCGGGCTGTTCGATCGCCGACATCTCCGCGGGCATGTACGCCTACAGCAACATCCTGGCCGCGCTGCTGCAGCGCGGTCGCACCGGCGAGGGCAGCCACATCGATGTGTCCATGCTCGAGGCGATGGGCGAATGGATGAGCTTTCCGATGTACTACGCCTTCGAGGGTGCGCCGCCGCCGCCGCGCTCGGGTGCGGCCCACGCCACCATCCATCCCTATGGCCCCTTTGTGGCGGGCGATGGTCGTGCGGTGATGCTCGGCATTCAGAACGAGCGGGAGTGGGCCTCGTTTTGTGCTGTGGTGTTGCAGCAGCCCGAACTGACGCTCGACGAGCGCTTTGCATCGAACTCGCGCCGGGTGGCCAACAAGCCCGAACTCACCGCGATCATCCTCAAGGTGTTTTCAGGGCTGAGCGCGCAACAGGTGGTTGAGCGCCTGGAGGAAGCCCGCATCGCCAACGCCAATGTCAGCACCATGGCCGATGTCTGGGCGCATCCGCAGCTCAAGGCACGCGGTCGCTGGGCTCAGGTGGATACGCCGGTGGGCGAAGTGCCCTCGCTGCTACCGCCCGCGCGGGTTAGCAGCTGGGCCGCCCGCATGGATGCGGTGCCTGCAGTGGGCGAACATACCGAGGGGATTCTGGCGGAGCTGGGCTGCTCCGCCGAGGACATCGAAGCGATGCGCGCGGCTGGCGCCGTCTGAGCCTGCGAGGGTCGGCTTAGAGACCGTCGAGCGTGAACTGAGTGACCACGGAGGTCGGCACGGATGAACGACCGACCTCTTGCAAAAACAATCGAGTCGCTTCGTGAAGGTGGCGCAGCGCGTCGTCTTGAGATTCGCCCTGGGTTGTGGTGCCCGTCTCAGGATTGAAGGCGACATAACCACCCTCTTCGGCGGGTGTCAGTACAGCGGTCAGTGTCATGGGCGTGCTCATTGGGTGGAGTCTAGGGGCTCTTCCTGGATTTGTCATTACGGTCTTCGGTCAGTGCCTGAGCGCATGTTCAAACTCGGCGATGTTCACACCCGCTTGTCTGAGAACACCAAAAAGGGTCCCGCGCTTAAGCTCCCTGTGTAACGGAACGACGCAGGTGCGGCTTTTGTTGCGCATCAGCAGATGACTCCCGGAAATGCGCACTTCAACAAAACCCAGGCGGCGCAGCGCATGAACGAGATCCTGACCGGATAGCCCAGAAAACTTTGACACGGATCACCTCGAGGCCTAGCCAGAGGATTTCGTAGGAGGGGCTCTCCATGCCTCGCTCTGACCTTGGTGCCTCCAGCGTCGCATGTGGAAATTCGTCTGCCAATTGCGCCGAAGTCTTAAGCCATGGGTTGGTCGGCTTAGAGACCGTCGAGCGCGCTAACCCGGCAACCACCGATCCCGCTGCAGCTTCTGCATCCACTCGATCAGCGCGTCTTCGGTATCCACGCAGCCCGTAAAGCCTGCCTGTTTCAGCTTGATCGGACTGAGCAGGCTGTGTGCGGGCTGTGCATTGCCGTGCGCGAATGAACGATCGGTGAACTGCCAGGAACTGCCGATCAGCGCTTGAAGGGTAGAGGCGCGAAGCCCGTAGCGCTGCACGATGCGCGACCACACGGCCTCCTGCTCAGGCATGACCTTCGCGAGTTCGATCGGCTCGGGTGCACCGAGCGGCATGCCGAAATGCCGGGCCACTGCAGGCCAGAGGTCCTGCCAGGCCAGGGCATCGCCATTGACGATGTTGTAGGTCTGGTTCGCCGCATTGGGGGAGGTCGCCGCAAACTCGACGGCCTGCGCAATCAGGCGGCTATCGCTTGCTGCACTCACAAAACGCCCACCCCCTGGCCACACCAGTGGCAGGCCAAGTTCGCGGCGAATGGCTGCAAAGGCACCAATCGCCGCCACCACATTCATCGGGCTGCCTGGCGCATGACCCAGCACCACCTGAGGCCGCAGGATGCAAAAGTGCCATGGCCGCCCTTGTGCCACCGAACGGGCCTGACGCTCGCGCACCAGGTCTTCCTGGAGCCAGTAGAAGTTCTCGTGGGCATGGCGCGGCCAACGCTCCTTGGCCGGAATCGGCGCCGGCTCGATGTGCGTGCCATAGGCCTTGGCGCCTTGCATCAGCGTGATTTGCGCAAGGCCTTGCGCGGCTGGCTCAAGCGCATCAAGCAGATGCTTGAGCATGGCCAGGTTGGTGGCCATCTGCTGCGCATCGCGCCAGCCCGACACCAGATCGGGCAGCTCGAAGAGCGCGCTGTACAAGACATGGGTCACGCCTGCGAACTCGGCCTTGTGGGCATGACAGGCCTGCGCATCGGTGAGATCGACGGCCAGATGCTTGACCGACGCGGGCCAGTCGCCGCGCCGCCTGGACAGCGCCGTGACCGTCCAGCCCGGCAGGGCGCTGAAGTGCTCGACCGCCGCTTGGCCGATGATGCCGGAGGCGCCGGCGACCAGAAGGTGGCAGGGGTGCGGAGGATTCATGTGTGGTGTGGCCCCAGTGTTATCCGAATGCGGTGGCGCCCGACGCTCATGCAGCGAACTCAGGCAATCTGGATCTCCCAGAGTTGCGCCCCGGGGTCTTTCACCAAGCGAACCCTCGCACGCGAGGGCAAAGATCCGCCAAAGAGGCGTGTCAGTTCTTCAGTGAGACGGTTAGCGTGCGAGCGATCGTCGACGGGGCTGTTCTTCAACACGTTAAGGGCTACCTTCACAAACTTGCCGTAAAGCACGTCGCCGTTGATGCGCACCAGATGCCAGCCTTCGGGTAGGCCCGCCTCCTTGCGATGCTCGCCGAACATGATGCAAAACGCTCGGCCGCCTTCGCCGAGAGGCACGATCGGAAACACCATCCGCCCCGGCCCCGGCCGTCGCCAGTACTCGATCAGTCGCGCTTGGGCACGATCCAGAACTGCATCGACGAAGGGCCGATGCATGTCCGGGCGCTTTGCAAGTTCCGGAAGGCTCAGGCGTAAGATTCCCGCGTCTGCATCGAACGAAAAAAATCGTGAGGCTTGGCCTCGATTGCCGCCCACCCAAGCCTTGATCGGACGGTCTCTCAGATAGCGGACCCAGGCCTGAGTCGGCGAACTGAGCACAGGCTCTACCGGCTGGCCCAAGACATCAGCTGCATGACGCTGCTGGCTGAAGTAGCGTCTAAAGGCGCCGACCATGTCGGCCAGCGGCATCGACTGCCGCCATCCTTGTTCAAAGATGGCCAAGAGCACCACCATCTTGAACGCGCGGGTCATCTCAGTGTTTTCTACCTCCATCAAAAAATCCCCCACGAGGCTCTCGAGCGCTTCGTCCTCCGGGTGCATCAATCCTGCCTCTTGCAATACCCTTGACCAGCGTCTGTTCTCCAACCTAAGGTTCAGCGCCCGCATCACCGTGGTCCTCGA
>JBMSOD010000009.1:0-32578 GCA_049422085.1 Burkholderiaceae bacterium | reverse complement strand
ATCGATCTGCGCTCTGTGGCCTACAAGGGCACAGGCCCCATGCTGCTGGATACCGCGAGCGGGCAGGTCCATCTGAGCATCGGTTATCTGGCAGAGGTGGACCGGCAATACATCCAGACCGGCAAGGTGATTCCGATCGGTGTCCTAGGGGAGCGCCGCATGAAGCGCTTCCCGGAGGTTCCGACCATGACGGAGATGGGGCATCACAACTACGAGATGCGGGCCTGGACCGGCCTGTTTGTTCCGGCGGGTACACCCGAGCCCGTTGTCCGCAAGCTCAATGCGGCCGTGGTCCAGGTGGTCCAGGAGCCGGACTACCGCGCCTGGCTTGAATCGACCGCGAGCGAGGTTGTGACACCCAACCCGCAGGAATTCGGAAAGTTCACCCGCGGCGAGCTCGACCGCTGGCGCAAGCTCTCACAGGAGATGGGGATCCGCGCCGAGTAAGAGTTTCGGCATCCAGCATGCGCGCTCGAAGGGCCTGTCCCCAGGCACGGGCAAGGGCACTGAGCCGGCCTTCAGGATGAATCAGGGCGTAGCGCGAATGCAGGGACTCGACTAATGGTCTGATGATCAGTCGATCATCATGCAGCGCCTGGGCGGTCCAGCGTGACACCAGTGTGATGCCGCTGCCTGCGGCCACCAGGGCGCAGGCGATCGGTGAGCTGGGCGTCTCGATCACAACCAGTGGTGCTGCACGCGCCCTGGAGAAGGCCTCGTCGATCAGATATCGCACCAGACTCTCCTGGGCCAGAAGCACCATGCGCTCTCCGTCGAGATCACGCATCCGAAGCCGTTTTTTCAGTCCCAGCGGATGGTCTTTGGGCAGGACTGCGACCATCTCGGATTCGGGGAGCGCTTGCGCCGTGATGCCCGGATGACTGATTGGAAGTTCGATGACGCCAAGATCGAACTGCTGCGTGGCAACGGCTCTGGCAATTTGTCGCGACGGCAGGCTTTGAAGGTAGACCTGCACTCCCGGGCGGTCCTGCAGCAGATCGGCGATGGCATCGGGCACGAGCCCCTGCGCCAGTGCAGGCAGACAGGCGATCCGCAAGGCACCCACCCGCTGTTGCCCGATGTCCTGGGCCACCTGACTCAGACGTTCGATGCCGCTGTAGATCTGGTCGAGTTCCCGATAGAGAGCTTCGGCCTCGGGGGTCGGGACCAACCGACGTCCGCGCCTTTCGAACAAGGCATAACCCAGGCGTAATTCCATCAAGGACAGAATCCGGCTCACTCCAGGCTGGGTGAGGTTGAGCCACTGTGCTGCACCCACCACAGTGCCGGCGAGCATCACGGCCCTGAAAGCCTCCAGATGGCGCAGGTTGAGGATCTGACGCTGTGTGACGGGTGCGGCCGTTGCGTTTGTCGCAACCCCAGCACGCGGATCTGCCGGCGCCGTCTGGGCAGGGGCCTTTTGTCCGGGCGGCCGTCTGGACGATGTCTTCATGGCTCAAATATAACGAAACATGATATGCAGACCTGTTTCTCGCAGTGTTCGGCGCAGGTGGGGCGGAGTACATTGACACTGGCTTTTCAACACAAGATCAACGGAGACCCCCCATGCGTCCATTGCTTACTGGCGCGGCCGCCGCGCTGCTTACGCTGGCTTCATCCCTCGCTTCCGCCCAGACCACGCTTTACATCGGTGGATCGGGTGGTTCGACCGAAAAGCTTTTCAAGGAATCGATCATTCCGCCTTTTGAGGCGAAAACAGGCTCGCGGGTCACCTACGTGCCAGGCAACTCCACCGACATCCTTGCCAAGATCACTGCGCAAAAGGGCAAGCAGGAACTGTCCTACGCCATCATCGATGATGGCCCGATGTATCAGGCGGTGGGCCAGGGCCTGTGTGCGCCGATCGAGGATGCTCCGGTCCTCAAGGAGCTCTATCCGAATGCACGCATGGTCGGCAATCGTTCGGTCGGCATCGGATTTATTGCCACCGGCCTGGGCTACAACACCGAGATCTTCAAGCGCAATGGCTGGGCCCCGCCTACGTCCTGGAATGATCTGACCGATCCGAAATACAAGGGCAAGGTCGTGATTCCGCCGATCACCAACGGCTACGGGCTGCTGACTCTGGTCATGCAGGCGCGGGTCAATGGCGGGGGCGAAGAAAAAATGGATCCCGGCTTCGAAGTCATGGCCAAACGGGTCGCACCGAATGTGCTGGCCGGGGAGCCGGCCCCGGGCAAGATGGCCCAGATGATGCAGACCGGAGAGGCGGCACTGGTGGTCTGGGGCAATGGCCGTGTGCAGGCGGTGGCGGACCAGGGGGCTCCGGTCAGTTTCGTCTATCCGAGGGAGGGGGCTCCGGTGATCATGGTGGCCTCCTGCGTGGTCGACGGTGCGCCTCAGCCAAAACTGGCCCAGCAATTCCTGCAGCATGTGCTTTCAGCAGAGATCCAGGCCCTGTTGGCCACCCACAGTGGATTTGGTCCGGTCAACCCCAACACCAAACTGCCGCCCGAGGTGATCAAGAAGGTGGTCTTCGGTCCCCAGCAGGTCAGTGCGCTTGTAGCGCCGAACTACAGCATCATCAACCCCAAGAGGGCCGAGTGGACCCAGCGCTGGAACCGCGCCATCGAAAAGTGAGTCCTGAACGAAAGGGATCGACGGACTTTCTTCGCGTCGAGAATCTCGTCAAGCGCTACGACCGCGTCATCGCGGTCGATGATGTGAGCCTTGAGGTCGCGCAAGGCGAGTTTGTCTGCCTTCTGGGTCCATCGGGCTGCGGCAAGACCACTACGCTGCAGATGATTGCGGGGTTTGTAACCCCTGACGCGGGGCGAGTCCTGCTGGGCGGGCAGGACATCACCCGACAGCCTGCTCATCGGCGTGGTCTTGGCGTGGTCTTCCAGGGCTACGCGCTGTTTCCGCACATGACGGTCATGCAGAATCTGGCCTTCGGGCTGGAGATGCGAGGCATTCCAGCCGCGGAACGAGAACGGCGCATTCAGGAGGCACTGGACCTCGTGCATCTGCAGGACCTGTCGCAGCGAATCCCTCGAGAGCTTTCCGGCGGCCAGCGCCAGCGGGTTGCCCTGGCCCGCGCACTGGTCATCCAGCCGCCGGTGCTTTTGCTCGACGAACCCATGGGGGCCCTCGATGCGAAGTTGCGCGAAGACATGCAGATCGAATTGCGCGCGCTGCAGCGTCGCTTGGGCATCACCACGGTCATGGTCACCCATGATCAGTCGGAAGCGCTGTCACTGGCCGACCGGGTGGTGCTGATGCAGGCCGGTCGAATCGCGCAGATGGGCCGGCCCTACGACCTTTATGAGCAGCCCAATGGGCGTTTTTCATCGACCTTCCTGGGCAAGGCCAATATCTTCAGCGGCGACTGTGATGGACGAAGCCTGAGGGCCGGTGTCCTTGTGCTGCCGGTTCCGCCCGGCAGTCCCTCAGGCGAGGTCGATTGCATCATCCGTCCCGAGCGCATGCGCTTTGCCGGGCATGGGGCCTTGCTGCAGGGCCATGTCAGTGCGCGCGTCTTTCTGGGCAACCACTGGTTGTTCCAGATCGACACGCCGCTTGGCGAGGTGCGGCTGACCCAGCCCAATACCGAGTTGCCGGTCGTTGCTGAAGGCCATCAGGTCGGACTGACCTGGTCGCCTGAAGATGCGCGGGTGGTGCTGCGGTCATGACCCGGCTCGCCCTGCCCTGGGGGCTGTCGAGTCCGGCAGCGCTCTTCATGCTCTGCTTGCTGGGTGTGCCGGTGGTCATGCTGCTCGGGCTCAGCCTGAATCCCTTCGTGCCGGGTCTTGGGGTGGGCGAGGGCTACACGCTGGCCCACTATGCCGACCTGGCAAGCGACGACTACTTCCATGCAATCTTTCTGCGCACCCTCTCGCTATCGTGCTGGGTCACGCTGGGCTGCCTGCTGATCGGCGTGCCCGAGGCCTGGATTCTTGCCAGACTGTCCCCTCGCTGGCGGGCGGTCTCCATGGTGATTGTTCTCGGCCCCTTGTTGATCAGCGTGATCGTGCGGACGCTGGGCTGGGCGGTGCTGCTGGGAAGCGAGGGGCTACTGAACCGGGGTCTGCTGGCCGTGGGATTGATCGAGTCTCCTGTCCGGATGATGTACACCTTCACGGCCATGACCGTTGCGCTCATCCATGTGCTTGTGCCCTTCATGGTGCTGTCGGTATGGGCGAGCCTGCAGCGCATCGATCCTGCCACGCTCCAGGCTGCGGCCTCCCTGGGAGCCTCGTCGCTGACCGTCTTCAGACGCATCGTGCTGCCCCAGATTGTTCCTGGCATGTTGTCCGGTGTGCTCATCGTCTTTGCGATGGCGGCCAGCGCATTTGCAACCCCGGCGATTATCGGGGGCCGACGCCTGAAGGTGGTTCCGACGACGATCTATGACGAGTTTCTCGGTAACCTCAATTGGCCGCTGGGGGCCGCGCTGGCCGCTGTTCTGCTGGTGATCGTGCTTGCGGTCACCCTTGGCACCAACCGGTTCGTTGAATGGCGCTGGCGCCGGGTGTTCCAGTGAGCAGCGCCGTGAGCAGCGCATCAGGCAGGCGGCTGTCATGGCCACTGATGCTGTTTCATGGCGCCTTTGTGGTCTTCATGCTCGCGCCACTGGTGATGGTTGTGCTGGTCTCTCTCACGGACAAGGGCTATATCGCGATGCCCTTCGATGGGGCTTCCTGGCGCTGGTATGAAGCGATCCTGAAGTCACCCGATTTCATCGAGGCTTTTTACAACAGCCTCTGGCTTGCAATCGCAGCAGCGACGCTGTCGGCGCTGATGGCCATTCCCGCCGGACTCGCGATCGCCTGGTATCGCTTTGCCGGCCGGGACGCACTGCTCGGTCTGCTGCTCTCACCACTCATGGTGCCTCACATCGTGCTTGCAATCGCCTTGCTCAAATTCTTCACGCTGATTGGTGCGAGCAGTACCTGGTGGGGCCTGACCGCTTCGCATACGGTCATCGTGCTGCCCTATGTGTTGCGCCTGGTGGTGGCGTCTGCCACTGGCTACGACCGGACGATCTCACAGGCTGCACTGTCATTGGGGGCCTCACCCTGGACGGTGTTCTTGAGAGTTGAACTGCCGCTGATCCTGCCTGGGGTGACGGGGGGGTGGATCATCGCTTTCATCAACAGTTTTGATGAGGTGACGATGTCGCTCTTCGTCGCATCGGCCTCAACGGCAACCCTGCCCGTCAAGATGTACAACCATATCGCCCACACCATTGACCCTTTGCTGGCCTCGATCTCCACGGTGCTGATCGTGCTGACACTGGTCCTGATGCTGGCACTCGATCGGTTCTTCGGACTGGACCGGGTGCTGTCGGGCAAGGCGGCCTGAGGTGCAGCCGTCTTTGTCGTCCAATATCCGGCCTGCCTGGAGCCCACCTGAAGAGCGCCCATGAGTTCTCCTGAGATCAGCCGTCCCGATGTTGATGCCCTGGTGATTGGCGGGGGCGTGGTGGGCGCATCCATTGCGTACGGCCTGGCCCGAGCCGGCGAACGGGTACGCCTGCTTGATGAAGGCGACGATGCCTTCAGGGCGGCACGTGCCAATTTCGGTCTGGTCTGGGTGCAGGGCAAGGGGCTGGACCATCCCAACTATGCGGTCTGGACCATGGGGTCGGCTGCGGCCTGGCCAGCATTTGCACGGGAGCTTCAGGCCCAGACCGGAATGGATCTGGCCCTGTCGCAGCCGGGTGGACTCGCCTTTGCCTTGTCCGAAACCGAACTGGAAGAACGGGTGTCGCGCCTGCAGCGTTTGCGCGATCAGCTCGCGCCGCTGACCGCCAACCGGTATCCCTTCGAGGTGCTCAGTGCCTCCGAGGTTCGTGAACTGGTGCCTCAGCTGGGTCCGACTGTGGCCGGTGCGGTTCTGTGCCCGCTCGATGGCCATGTCAGTCCGTTGAACCTGCTTCAGGCGCTGATCAGAGGGCTGAGGCAAGGAGGCGCCGAACACTGTACGGGCGTCACGGTCACGCAGATCCAACCCCTGCCGGGGGGCGGATTCAAGGTGAGCACACAGGCCTCAGGCGCGAGATCTGCCGAGGGGGGCGCAGCTCAGGCAGGGGCTCAGGAAGGGGATCACGCAGCCGGCCCGGTGACGGTGCATACCTGTCGCCTTCTTGCTCTTGCGGCGGGCCTTGGCAACCGCGCGCTCGCGCCCATGGTGGGCCTGCGCGCCTTTGTTCAACCCAATCGCGGTCAGGTGCTTGTCACCGAACGGATGCAGCCCTTCCTGCGGCATCCGACGCTGCAGGTCAGACAGACCCATGAAGGGGTGGTGCAGATCGGTGACTCCCAGGAGGATGTCGGATTCGATGACAGCACGACATTGCCGCAGCTGGCCCGGATTGCCGACCGGGCCGTGCGCTGTTTTCCGCTGCTGGGCGATGTGAATCTGGTGCGCGCCTGGGGTGGATTGCGGGTGATGAGCCCGGATGGATTTCCAATTTACGAAGCGTCAACCGAGGCGCCCGGCGCTTTCCTGGTGACCTGCCATAGCGGTGTGACGCTGGCTGCCCAGCATGCCGGTGCGCTGGTCGACTGGATTCGTGGCGGACCGAAGCCCGCGGCCATCGCGGGCATGGGAGCAGGCCGGTTCAAGGAGGGAGATGTCTATGTTTCGGCGCATTGAGGACAGTCAGGCGCCGCAAGGGGCTGGCAGCATCCGCTTCGAATTCGAGGGCAGACCGGTGCATGCGCAACCGGGCCAGATGCTCGCAAGTGCCTTGCTCGAGGCGGGCGAGTGCGTCTTTCGACAGACCCCTGTCTCGGGGGAAGCCCGCGGACCCCTCTGTCTGATGGGAGTGTGCTTCGAATGTCTGGTCGAAATTGATGGCCGCCCCAATCAGCAGGCCTGCATGCTGAGCGTCCAGGAAGGCATGACGGTCAGACGGCAGAAGGGGGCGCGCTCATGACCGCCCCGCAGGAATGCGATCTGCTGATCGTTGGTGCCGGACCAGCGGGCATGGCAGCGGCGGTTCAGGCCCGAGCCCTGGGCCTGAGTGTTGTCCTGCTGGATGAGCAACCCCGTAGTGGTGGCCAGATCTGGCGCGACGCTGGCCGGGCTTCGCCGGCCCTGATGAGGCTGCTTGGGGCCGATTACGCGCTAGGCCGTTCAGCCGTGGCCGCACTGGACGCATCAGGCGCCCATGTGATGCACGAGTGCCTGGTCTGGGACATCGACCGCGACCGCACCGTCAGTGCGCTGCAGGCGGGGCAGGTGCTGCAGTTCCGGCCTCGGGAGCTGCTGCTGGCGACGGGCGCCATGGAACGTCCGTCGCCCCTGCCTGGATGGACCCTGCCCGGAGTCATGAATGCAGGGGCTGCACAGATTGCACTCAAGACAGCGGGGATCGTGCCTGAGGGCAGGGTGGTCCTTGCAGGCTGCGGGCCTCTGCTTTTGCTGCTCGCGGTTCAACTGGCGAGGGCCGGGGTGCGTGAGCTCACTGTGGTCGAGACCACTGGCCAGGGTGCAGCGCGTCGCGCACTCCGCCATCTGCCCCAGGCCCTGCGCCATCCAAAGCTGCTGCTCAAGGGTCTGTCACTGATTGCCGCGCTGCGGCGTCATGGCGTGCGTCACATCCGTGGGGCCAGCGGCCTGAGCGTGACGGGACAGGGTCGAGCCGAGGCGCTGAGCTTCAGGACCCAGGGCAGGTCACACATGATCGGCGCCGATCTGGTGCTTCTGCATCATGGTGTGCAGCCCAACACCCAGCTCACGCGGCTGCTTCGTCTGTCTCATCGATGGGATGAGGTGCAGCAGGCCTGGCATGTCGAGACCGATGAGTTCGGCCTGACCGCGGTGCCTGGCCTTCGAGTGGCCGGTGATGGCGGCTCGATCGCCGGTGCCCGGGCTGCCGAACTGCGGGGCGCGATCGCGGCCCTGGCGAGCGCCAAGGCGCTGGGATGTCTGAATGCTGACGGGTTCGATGAGCGTGTCCGCCCGCTGCGCCGGGAACTTCAGCGTGAACTCGCCGCGCGGCCCTTTCTCGATACGCTCTATGCACCTCCCGGGTGGATCACACAGCCTTCAGATGAGGTGACGGTCTGTCGATGCGAGGAGGTCAGTGCGGGCCGCATTCGCGAGATGGCTCGCCTGGGCTGCGAAGGCCCGAATCAGACCAAGTTCTTTTCGCGCTGCGGCATGGGGCCCTGCCAGGGCCGTGTTTGCGGCACGGTGGTCACGCAAGTGCTCGCTGAGGCGCTCGGACGCAGTCCCCAGCAGGTCGGTGCCTATCGGATCCGCGCACCGATCAAACCGATTCCATTGCGTGCGCTGGCCTCGCTGGCACAAGACGACACAAACTGATTCAATGGGGTCTTTACGAGGAGACCCCAGACCATGAGCCGACCCCTGCCGCTTGCGGGCGTGCGTGTGCTCGAGATCGCACAGAACATTGCAGGTCCTTACGCTGCGGAGATTCTCGGACGACTCGGTGCCGAGGTCATCAAGGTCGAGCGGCCCGAAGGTGGCGACGATTGCCGCGGCTGGGGGCCTCCCTTTTTTGAAGGCACCGCCACCACCTTTCATGCCTGCAACCATGGCAAGAAGGGCGTCACGCTCGACCTCAAGGATCCGGCTGCCATTGCCTGGATCAAGGAGCAGGTGCGCCAGAGCGATGTGTTCATCCAGAACCTCAGGCCTGGCGTGGTGGATGAACTGGGCATCGGTCCCGAGGTACTCCGTGAGATCAATCCGCGCCTGATCTACACCTCGTTATGGGCCTTTGGTCATGTCGGGCCCATGAAGTTCAAGCCGGGATACGAACCGATGATTCAGGCGTTCTCGGGCATCTTCAGTGTCAATGGCACGGCCGATGGCCCGCCGTCCCGAGTCGGCATGCAGATTCTCGATCTCGGCACGGGCGTCTGGGCCGCCCTGGCCACGATTGCCGCGCTCTTTCAGCGTCATTCAAGCGGACAGGGCTGCACGGTCGACGCATCCCTGCTCGAGACCGCCTTTGGCTGGCTGGGCATGCTCATGGCCGGTTTCGGCATCAGTGGCGAGCAACCGGTGAGACATCGCACGGGTAATCCGCGGGTGGTGGTGTTCCAGGCCTTCGAGGCCATGGATGGCGAGATCGTGGTGGCGGCCGCCAACGACCGGCTGTTTGCCAAGCTCGCCCGTGAACTGGGTCGCCCCGACTGGGCGACCGATGCGCGATTTGCGACCAACGCCCTGCGGTTCAAGAACAAGCCTGACCTGATCCCCGAGATGTCGGCCATTTTCAGGACCCAGACCGTGGCGCAGTGGGTCGATCGACTGGAGGCGGCGGGCGTGCCCTGTTCGCCGATTCATGATTTCGAGCAGGCAAGGTCACAACCCCAGACCGAGGCCCTGGGCATCTTCCAGGAACTGCCCGGATCGGGGCTGAGGATCGTGGGTCTGCCGGTGTCCTTTGACGGCGAACGCCCCGCACCTGGTCACGCTGCCCCCGGGCTGGGCGAACATTCGTCGGAACTGGGAGTCCCTGTCCTGCCGGCATCGTCCCAGTCATCCCAGTCGTCTGAGGCCTGATGGGCCGCCTGATGGGCCTGAGGCAGTTCTTCCTGGAGTTCTGTTGTGATCATTGATGTTCACGGTCATTTCACGACCACCCCGCCGCAGGTGGCCGATTTCCGCAGACGGCAGCAGCTGCATTTCGATACGCATGGATGCGCCCTTCCCGAGGCACCGCCGCTGGTGACCGATGAAGAAATCCGTGAGGGTATTTTGCCGAAACAGCTCAAGCGCATGGATGAGCGGGGCGTTGATCTCACGATCTTTTCACCCCGTGCGATCGGCATGGATCATCACACCTGCGACGAGGCGAGCAACCGTGTCTGGGCAAGCTATTGCAACGACCTGATCGAGCGGGTGTGCCGCATGTTTCCCGACCGGTTCGTGGGCGTGTGCCAGTTACCGCAGGCGGCAGGTGCCAGGCCCGGCGCGGCGGTGATCGAGGAAATCGACCGCCGCATCGGCGAGCAGGGCTTCATCGGGGTCAATCTCAATCCTGATCCGACCGGTGGCCGGTGGAGCGATCCGCCCCTGTGGGACCGCGACTGGTGGTATCCGTTGTTCGAGCGACTGGTGCACTGGGATGTGCCTGCCATGCTGCATGTGAGCGGATGCTGCAATCCGCACTTCGAGCCTGCGGTGGCGAGCCACTATCTCAACGGGGACACCACGGCGTTTGTGCAATGCATGACCTCCTCGATCTTTCAGGACTTTCCGACCCTGCGATTCGTGATTCCCCACGGGGGCGGCGCGGTGCCTTTTCATTGGGGCCGATTCCGGGGACTGGCGCAGGATCGGGGCCTGCCCGAACCTGAAGAAAGTGTCCTGCGCAATGTCTGGTTTGATACATGCGTCTACCATCAGGCTGGCATCGACCTGATGGGCCGTGTTCTTCCTGCAGAAAATATTCTTTTCGCCTCCGAGACCTTCGGGGCGGTGCAGGGCATCGATCCGCGCACCGGACATGCCTATGACGATACTCAGCGCTACATTGATGCGAGCCCGGCATTCAATGACAAGACCCGTTCAGCCGTGTACGGACTGAACGCACTCCAGGTCTATCCAAGACTGCGTCGTCATCCCAAGGTTGCGGCCTGGCTCAATCGGTCCTGAAGGAGACCCCCATGATCGGATTCCGGATTCGTCGTCGCGTACGAGCGGTCAGCGAGGCGCAGGTGCAGGCCTTCAGAGAGATTCCTGTGGCCAATGTCAGCGACTGCATGCACCGCATGTTCGCGGGTGGACCGGCGTTGCGCCCCATGCATGACGGGACCCCGATGGCCGGCCCCGCCTTTACCGTGCGGACACGGCCGGGCGACAACCTGATGATCCACAAGGCCTTGCATATGGCTTCGCCCGGGGATGTCATTGTGGTTGATGGCGGCGGTGATCTCACCAATGCATTGATCGGCGAGCTGATGGTGGCAACCGCCGTGCGGCGCGGACTCGCAGGCATGGTGCTGTATGGCGCCATCCGGGACGCGCGTACCCTGCGTGCCGGCAGTTTTCCGGTCTTTGCTGCAGGGGTGACCCATCGTGGCCCTTACAAGGACGGCCCTGGAGAAATCAACGAGCCCATCTCGATCGGGGGCATGGTCATCGCACCAGGCGATCTGGTGCTCGGCGATGACGACGGCGTGCTCGCCGTGCCCTTCGATCAGGTATCGGAGGTGCTGGCTGCGGCCCGCGAGAAATCGAATGCAGAGGCCGGCATGATGCGCGCCATTCAGGACGGCACCCAGAACATCGACTGGATCGATGCAGCCCTGAAGCAGCGGGGCTGCCGTTACGAGGACTGACCGCGCGTCGCGGACAGCCGATTGTCCGATCCCGGGCAAGGCCCTGCGCCGATGGCCGCCGCCTGCAGCCTGCGAGAACCTTGGGAGGTCGCGGCTGCATCGGGCAGCCAGAAAGGGGGCACAGGTGTCTGCGTTGCCTGCAGGCCTGGAATCAGGCCATCACGTCCAAACGCCTTCATGCGCTTCAACTCGGGTCACCGGGCGCATGGGCGACCTCTTGAACACGCTGGGCGAGGTTGCGCCCAAGGGCTCAGAGCATGTACTGGTTCCCCTGCGCACGGTGCGTGCAGGGGCGACGCTCATTCATGCCGACCTGCTGCCGAGCAGCCTGCATGTGATCCGTCTGGGCGCATTCAAGACACAGATTGTCTGTGATGACGGCTATGAGCAGGTCACCGCATTTCCCGGGCCCTCCGAAATCCTGGGCCTGGACGGGCTGCAGGGCACACGCCATACCTTCAGCGCGATTGCACTGGAAGATGGAGCGGTGTACTCGCTCGCACTGCGTGAACTCGATGATCTGCGCATCCGTTTTCCGGTGTTCGACCATGCGCTGCAACGGGCAGTGAGTCGTCAGTTGTCCGAGGCTGCGGCACTCGCCCAGGTGATGTCGGCTGTCTCTTCGGAAGCCCGTCTGGCGCGGTTTCTGCTTCAACGGTCACGTCGCATGGCAACCCTCGGGCAGTCTGCAACCCGCTTGCGGCTTCCGATGAGCCGACGCGATATTGCAAGCCATCTGGGCGTTGCGCATGAGACCGTGAGTCGATCCCTGGGCGAACTCAGCACCTGGGGTTGCCTGAGGGTGAGACAGCGCGAAGTGGAGCTGATCGACCTGGAGCGGCTTCAGACCGTTGCACGCAACACCCGTGGTGCAGTGCACTGTCCCTCCCGAATCTGAGCCGCCTGCTTTCGCAGGCGGTTCTTCCTGCGTTCAATGGATCGACAGTTTGCGTCCAGCGGCTTCCGCTTTCTTCGGAATGGCCAGGGTCAGCACACCGTTTTCGTAGCGCGCATCTGCCTTGGCGTCATCCAGAGGGCAGCCCAGCGTGAAGCTGCGACTGGCGTAGCCGTAGGCCCGCTCGCTGCGCAGGACGCGGCCATCGTCCTTTTCCTGCTTTTCCTTTCTCACCTCGGCACTCAGTGTGACCTGATTGCCCTCGATCCGGACATCGATGTCCTCCTTGTTGACGCCTGGGATTTCAGCCTTGATCTGGTAGTCCTTGTCAGTTTCCGCGATGTCCAGACGCATCGACGGCGCTCGCTCGGCAACGTCCATGCGCCAGGGGCGCATCATGCTGCGCAGGGTTTCCTCGATCGGGCTCGGGGAAAAAGGGTCGAAGTTCATCAGTTCGTTCATGACGGAGCTCCAGCGCAAGAAGCGAATGGAAGGTTCTGGAATGGAAGAATGGAAGGACGGGAAGATGGGAGGGCGCGGGTCCGGGCTTTCAGGGCACCACATGCAGCTCGTTGATGACCTTCGAGATCCCCGTGGCTGACCAGGCCGCACCTTCGCAGGCAGCACGCTCTGCCCAGGTATGCACATTGCCCCGCAGGGTCACGGTTGTTCCGCTTACCGCGGTCTCGATGGCCTTGGCCTCGCGTTCGGCCCTGCGGGCCAGTGCGTCCTTGATCCGCTGTGCAACATCGGTGGGCGCCGCCTGAGGCTTGAGCGTGACGGTATTGCTCACGCCGACCACCCCGGTCAGAGCGCGGACAGCACTTTCCGCATTGCGGCGCTGGTAGTCCCAGTCCACTTCACCGGACAGGGTCACCCAACCTTTTTCAACGCGAACGCGTATCCGGTCAGCGGGCACCAGCGAGTGCCACTTGAAGCTCGACTCTGCGGCGACCGCGATTTCGGTATCGCTGCGCTGGTGTGTGGGAGAGAGCTTGACGTCAAGTTCGACGGCAACGGCCCGCACACCTTCGACGCGTTGGGCTGCACGCTCGATGGCGTCCTTTTCGGCGTAGGTATCGATATGACCGCTGAGGGTGACGACCCCCTCCTTGACCGCAACGCCGACATGGGCGGCATTGATCGAGCGCTCCCACTCGAGTTCGGCAAGAACATCCTGTTTGAGCTGGCTGTCGGTTTTCATGATTCGTTCGGGTCCATGGGGTTGAAGGCCGATCGATGCTGAGGGAAGGGCGCTCAGGGCCCTTGAGAAGGATCAAGCAGACGCTTCAATCTCCGCGGATCCTGTCCGTCGTGAGCTTTCTCCTTGCGTGCCCCATGTCGATCCTGATTTTTGATCTCGATGCCACCGCAGACGCCTTCGGGGCCCGTCTTGCTCAGGAGACGGGCTGGGAGCAGGGCCCTTTTGAATGGCGGCGCTTCGAAGACGGCGAGTTCAAGTTGCGCCCCATGATGGATGTCCGTCGTCGACAGGTCGTTGTGGTCGCAAGAACAAGCGGGGAGATCCATAACCGCCTGATCGCATTGGGGCTGATGCTTAGCGCTTTGCGACGCCAGGAGGCAGCGCATGTGAGCGTGGTTCTGCCATGCCTGCCCTATGCACGCAAGGACCGCGCCACCCAGCTCCGCGACCCACTCAGCCTGCAATGGCTCGCGGGCATCCTTCAGGCGAGTGGCATGAACGCCCTATGGACCTTCGAGTCGCATCAGCCGGCTGCGACCGAGAACGCTTTCAGGGTGCCCGTGCACGGTCCCTCACTGGTGGATTGGCTGCAGGCGCAGATGAATGACGCCCCGGCGCTGGCAGCACATGTCGAGGCCATGGACGCGGTTGCATCGCCCGATGCCGGGGGTGTGCGTCGAGCTCAGGCGGTGCGTGGTCTGATCGCAGCGCGTACGGGCTTGCAGCCCGCGTTCGCCTTGCTGGACAAGCGACGCACTGCCGGAAAGATTGAAGGGGACCCTTCAGTCGTGGGTGAGGTGGCGGGCCTGAAGGTCCTGGTGGTCGACGACCTGATCTCTAGCGGAGCGACGCTGGCCCGCGCAGCCTCTGCGCTATATCGGGCAGGCGCTTTGCAGGTGCATGGCCTGATGGCGCATGGACGTCCGACATCGGCCGTGCTCGACGTGCTGAACGCCGCCGGACTGCGCTCTCTGGTGCTCAGCGACAGCCAGAGTGGCCCGGTTGAATCGGGCCGCAGCGAAGGTGCCATTGATCGACCCACCGAAGCCGGTGTCTCAGGCCTGAGCATCAAGGTCGTGCCATTGATGCCCGTTCTGGCCGCCCAGATGAAGATGACTCTGGGCGCCGGATGAGGGATCCTCAGCCTTCGCTGATTCGATGGGCGATGTGATCGAGTGCTTCCTGAACCTGGTCGACCAGAATCAGGCACAGGTCGCCTTCCTGCAGGCGATCCAGGGCGAGATCGATGGCCGCGAATTCGCCCCGGATCTCGTCGATACGTGAGGTGCGCGTTGCATTGCTGAGTCCGTCACGCAACAGGGCCAGCACTTCGCCATCGGCGCGTCCACGTTGGGCCGCGTCCTGGTAGAGCACCACATCATCAAAGGCCGCACCAAGTAGTTCGGTCTGGACACGCAGGTCCTGATCGCGTCGGTCTCCGGCACCACTGATCACCACGCTGCGCCGTTGCGCCTTCAGACTGGAGGTGGCCTGTACAAGGGCCTGGATGGCATCGGGATTGTGGCCATAGTCTGCGATGACCGTGGCACCCCGGTGCGTGAACAGATTGAAGCGGCCAGGCACCGAACGGGCATCGCTGGTGAAGCTCGAGAGCCCTTTTCGGACCACATTCCAATCGAGGTTCAACCCCCAAGCGGCCGCGATGGCCGCCATGGTGTTGTCGACCTGAAAGCCAATGGCCCCGCCCTGAGTCAGCGGAATATCCTTGAGACTGAAGCGCCACTCACGCTCTCGCTGGGCTGCGACAAGATCATCGCCCTGGCGGAAGACCACCCGATGACCCTGCTCCCTGTGCGCGAGGATGACCGGATGACCGGCCTCTGCGCAGAAGAAGGTCACGGCACCCGGACAGAGGTCGGCCATGGCCACGCACAGTGGATCGGCGGCATTGAGAACACCGGTGCCGTCGGGTGCGACGTTCTGGATGACGATGCTTTTGATGTCGGCGACATCCTGAGCTGTCTCGACGAAGTTCAGACCCAGATGGTCCCCTTGTCCGACATTGGTGACCACGCCGACACTGCAGCGGTCGTAAGCCAGCCCTTCACGCAGCAGACCGCCACGCGCGGTCTCGAAGACGGCAGCCTGCGTGTCCGGATGCATCAGCACGCTGCGTGCACTGCGCGGGCCGCTGCAGTCGCCAGAGTCGGTCTGCTGTTCGCCCACGTAGACGCCGTTGGTGTCGGTCATGCCCACCGTCAGGCCAGAGGCCTTGAGCAGATGGGTGATCAGTCGCACCGTCGTGGTCTTGCCATTGGTGCCCGTGACCGAGACCACCGGGATGCGGCCATTGTGTCCACCCGGGTAGAGCGTATCCACGATGGCTTCGCCGATCGGACGGGCTTTCCCATAGGAGGGCGCCAGGTGCATGCGCAAGCCAGGCGCTGCATTGACCTCGACGATCGCCCCGCCCTGTTCTTCGAGGGGGCGGGTCACGGTCTGACAGACCATGTCGACGCCACAGACATCGAGCCCGACCATCTGGGCTGCTTCGACCGCGCGGGCTGCCACCTCGGGGTGAACCTCGTCGGTGACATCGGTGGCGGATCCGCCGGTACTCAGATTGGCGTTGTTGCGCAGGACAACCTTGCGCCCGGCTTCCGGAATGTCGTCGGCCTGAAGGCCTTGGAGCGCCAGTCGGGCCAGCGCGATGGCATCGAAACGGATACGGGTGAGGGGCGTGGCATGGCCATCGCCACGTCGCGGATCCTGATTGACGATATCGACCAGTTGCCGAACTGTGTGGACTGCGTCCCCAATCACGAAGGGAGGGTCTCGCCGTGCCGCGGCGATCAGACGTTGATCGACCACCAGAAGGCGGTAGTCATCACCCGGGATATACCGCTCGATAATGATGTCGGAGCTGATCTGCCTGGCGGCCTCCCAGGCCTGCATGAGGCCAGGCTCGTCCTGGATATTGACCGTCACGCCCTTGCCCTGATTGCCGTCGCGGGGCTTGACCACCACAGGTCCGTCGAGCTCGTGCATGGCTTGCAAGGCCTCATCGACGCTGTTGACGGCACGGCCTTGGGGGACGGGTACGCCCATGGCGTCGAGAAGCAGCTTGCTCAGGTCCTTGTCCTGGGCGATGGACTCGGCGATCGCGCTGGTGCGATCGATTTCAGCCGCCTGGATCCGGCGCTGGTGGATGCCCCACCCGAACTGCACAAGGCTGCCCTTGGTCAGCCTGCGAAAAGGAATGTCACGCGCCACCGCGGCGTGAACGATTGCACCCGTGCTGGGCCCCAGGCGAATGTCCTCATCGAGTTCCTGCAAGCGGGCGATGATTGCGGGCGCATCCGGGGTTTGACCGGCCAGGATCGTCCGTATCAGTCCTTCGGCCTGTTCGACGGCGAGCCGCCCGACTTCTTCTTCGGAATACTCGATGACCACGCGGCTTACGCCGGGCTGGGTGGTGGGCGCATGCTGCGTGAACCGGACTGGACATCCTGCGGCCTGTTGCAGGCACAGTGCCAGCTGACCCAGCGTCTGCGCCATGTCGGCGTTGCGGCCTTCAGCCTCGAGCCATGTCGCAAGATCCGGAAGGCTGCGTGCAAGGCCCAGCCTGAGCGCATTGAGCTGCGCCGGTTCCTGGTCTTGCGATGTGCAATGAACGACGGCCTCGATGGCCGTCTGGCGGCACCAAAGATTCGGTCCGCGCAGTGCGCGGATACGGGAAATTTCCATGGGGACTCAGAGCACCGTTTCGGCGAGCCGTGCGGTGCGGAGGAAGTGATCTGGGAGTGTTTTGGCCGCAGCGAGCAGCACGCTTCGAATTTTTTCGGGAGTGAAACCCATGGCCCAGGCGACCGCGATGGCGGGAAGCATGGCTTTGGCGGGAACCGTGTCGAGGAGTTCGTCGAGGCGGGTCTTCTCGTGACCGACCGCGAGAAGCACTTGCCCTTCGTGGGCAATGACGGCACGACGACCGTGTTCAAGGTGCTCGACGATGACCGGGCTGGCGACGTCGGTCCCGTAGAAGATGACCTGACCGTCGGACAGTTCTGCCATGTCGACCACTTCGGGGTCATCGGCATTGAGGACCGAAGCACCTTCACGCAGCACGACATCGACCTGGCAGCGAATGACGCCGAAGATCTGTTTGGGAGTGACGATATGAAGGTCGTTGAAGGGGGCCGTGGTGTCGGCCGACGTGACCACACCGACCAGACAGCGATCGTAGGCCAGGCCAACCTCGGCAATCTGCCTTGGGGGGTTTTCAACAACCGCCGCTTCGATCGAGCGATTGAGCAGGAGCTTGTGCGCGCTCTCCCAGTCATCGGCTCTTCCGGAACGTGCGACCCGATCACCAATCAGAAGACCGTTGCGGGTGGCGCTACCGATGCATTGGCCCGTCGAGGCCATCAGACGGGTGATCAGCCAGGAGGCCAACCCGGTATCTTCGCTGCCGGTGATCCCGACGAGAGGAATGCGGCCGTTCTGTCCGACGGGAAACAGGTGCTCAACGATGGCGGCCCCGACCGGGCGGGCCTTGCCTTCGGCTGGGCGGATATGCATGAGCAGGCCCGGTCCGGCGTTGACTTCAACAATGGCGCCCCCCTGCTCGGCGAGCGGTCTGGAGATGTCTTCGGCCACCAGATCGATGCCGGCGATGTCGAGCCCCACCGTACGCGCTGCCAGGGAGACGAGCATGGCGGTACTTGGGTGAACCTCATCGGTGCAATCGATGGCGACGTTGCCGTTGCGCTGGATCAGCACCCGTTCGCCTTCAGGCAGGATGGACTCGCCTGAGAGGCCCTGGCGGGACAGTTCGAGGCGGGCGGCGCTGTCGAGGCGCACAGGGTTGAGTGGCTGGTCTTCGTTGCTGCCGCGACGCGGGTCCGAATTGAGCTGTCTGGCGATCAGATCTTCAATGCTCGATCGACCGTCGCCGGTGACGAAGGCGAGATCGCCCCGCGCGGCTGCCACCAGCTTGCCTGCGACGACGAGCAGGCGATGCTCGTAACCCTTGATAAACCGCTCGACGATCACACCGCTGCCTTCTTCGAGTGCGGTGACATAAGCGGCTTCGACCTCCTGCGCGGTCTGAAGATTGGTAAACACCCCTCGACCGTGGTTGCCGTCGTAAGGCTTGACCACCACCGGATATCCGATGCTTTCGGCCACATCACGGGCCTGCTCGGGGCTTCGGACGTACTCGCCCTCGGGGACGGGCACGCCCACGGGCTGCAGGAGCTGCTTGGTGAGGTCCTTGTCGCGGGAGATGCCTTCGGAGATGGCGCTTGTGAACGAGGTTTCTGCGGTCCAGATCCGGCGCTGTCTGGCTCCGTAGCCAATCTGAACCAGATTGCCGTCGTTCAGACGGATGTAGGGAATGTCCCGGTCATCTGCGGCATCGACTATGGAAGCCGTGCTCGGCCCCAGACATAGACGATCGACCTTGCGGTGCAGCGTACGCACGCAGGCCTGAACGTCGAAGGGGCGGTCTTCAATGGCCGCGAGGATCAGTTCGCGGGCGTCCATCAGGGCCGCGCGCGCCACTTCGTCGTGCCAGGCGCGGATGATCACCTTGTAGACGCCCCGGATCTCGGTTTCCCGAGCCTTGCCAAATCCAGCAGGGAGCCCGGCCAGACTTTGCAGCTCGAGCGTGACATGCTCCAGGATATGGCCCGGCCAGGTGCCTTCGTCGAGGCGACGCAGAAATCCACCGCGTTCGCCATAGCTGCACCGGTGTTCGATCAGGCCCGGCAACCAGGCCTTGAGGCGGTCGACAAACCCCGGCAGGGTGTTCGACGGGTAGTCTTCCAGGGCGCCGATGTCGATCAGGACCTCAAGAACGGGCCTGTAAGTCCAGCGATTGGGGCCCTTCAGGGAGCGAATTTCGAGAATCCGGATGTCTCCGGGGGCAGTCATGGATGGCATGGCAGGGGACGGATAGGCTCTGTTCTGGGCCCATTGCCCGGCGCGAGGCAGGGGGTTGGGCGGGTGGGGCGGTCGTTTGCGGCCTGCTCAGGGATGAGCCTCAGTGATGGGCGCGACGATGCCTGTGAAGTCATTAACGCGCCAGTCACCGTCCGGTTTACGCAACATGGGGGCGGAATGGAGTACCCTTGCGAGCCCGCAGGATCCCCGGGCTGGAGACCATGAACGCAGTCCAACCGCCCCGCCTCGATCTTCCTGTCGACCTCCCGAAGGACTGGCATGCGTCTGCGGGTGCCGCATTGCAGCCCGGCGAGCAGGTGCTGGCCTGCCTGGTCACGGATCTTGACGAGCATCTGAGATTTGCCGGGGGCGTCCTTCTCGCGACCGACAGACGGCTGCTGAGCAGCCGGTCGACGGATGGGCCATGGGCCAGCTGGCCCCATTCCGACGGACTGGCCCTGCGCAAACGTGACCATGCGGGGGTCGGTGCCCTTGAATTGGTCGATGAGCGGCGTCGTCACGCGGTCTGGCGCTACACGCTCGAAGTGGACGCAGACGCCCAGAGGGTCATCGATGCGCTCGAGCATGCCAGGCTGACTCCGCGCGAAGCGTCCGAGCCCTTCGTGGCCCATTGCCCGCGGTGCCAGGCTGTTCTGCCCACTCCGGGAGCGGATTGCCCCGCCTGCGACACCGCGCCTGACGCCCCCCCGTCGACCTGGGTGCTGTTGAGGCTCTGGCGATTCGCCAGGCCCTACAAGGGGCAACTGCTGCTTGGTTTCCTGCTGACGGTCGCTGCGACCGCTGCTCAACTGGTGCCGCCCTACCTCACCATGCCTCTGATGGACGAGGTGCTGATTCCCTTTCAGAAGGGGGTGCCCATTGAGGCGAAGACGGTCGGCATGTATCTGGGGGGGCTGCTCGCGGCGGCGCTGCTGGCCTGGGTACTTGGATGGGCGCGTACCTACATTCTGGCGCTGGTGAGCGAGCGCATTGGCGCCGATCTGCGTACCCAGACCTATGAGCACCTCCTGCACCTGTCCCTGCAGTACTTCGGGGGCAAGCGAACAGGTGACCTGATGGCCCGCATCGGCTCGGAAACCGATCGGATCTGCCTGTTCCTGTCCTTGCACCTGCTCGACTTTGCAACGGATCTTTTGATGATCGCGATGACCGCGGTCATTCTGGCTTCGATCGACCCCTGGCTCGCCCTGGTCACCCTCCTGCCCCTGCCTTTTATTGCCTGGCTGATTCATGTGGTTCGCGATCGCCTGCGTACGGGGTTCGAGAAAGTCGACCGGATCTGGGCGGAGGTCACCAGCGTGCTTGCCGACACCATCCCGGGCATCCGCGTGGTCAAGGCATTTGCCCAGGAGGGGCGCGAAACAGACCGGTTTCGAGAGGCCAACCGCCACAACCTGGCAGTCAATGATCGGGTCAACAAGGTGTGGTCCCTGTTCACGCCGACGGTGACGCTGATGACCGAGATCGGCCTTCTGGTGGTGTGGGCCTTCGGCATCTGGCAGATCTCAAGGAATCAGATCACGGTGGGCGTACTCACTGCGTTTCTTGCCTACATCAGCCGCTTTTACATCCGGCTCGACTCGATGAGCAGGATCGTTTCGGTCACCCAGAAGGCAGCCGCGGGGGCCAAGCGGATCTTCGACATCCTTGATCATGTCTCGAGTGTCCCGGAACCGATCACGCCTGTGCCCCTGCCACGTACGACCGGTCGCATTGATATCTCGGCGGCAGGCTTTCGCTATGGCAACCGGACCATTCTGAAAGATGTGAATCTGGCCATTGCGCCCGGGGAAATGATCGGTCTGGTCGGCCACAGCGGTTCAGGAAAAAGCACCCTGGTGAACCTCATCTGCCGTTTTTACGATGTGTCTGATGGGGCGATCCGCATTGACGGCGTTGACATCCGTTCGGTGCCGATCGGGCAGTTCAGAAGGCATATCGGGCTCGTGCTCCAGGAACCGTTTCTGTTCTTTGGCACCATCGCCGAGAACATTGCCTACGGAAAACCGGAAGCCACCCGCGAGGAGATCGTGGCGGCCGCACGTGCGGCCCATGCTCATGAATTCATCCTGCGCCTGCCGCACGGCTATGACTCGCTGGTGGGTGAACGCGGCCAGGCCCTGTCCGGGGGAGAGCGGCAGCGCATTTCGATTGCGCGGGCGCTACTGATCGACCCGAGAATTCTCATCCTCGACGAAGCGACCTCGGCGGTGGACACCGAGACCGAGAAAGAGATCCAGAAGGCGCTCGACAATCTGGTGCAGGGTCGCACCACGATCGCCATCGCCCACCGGCTGAGCACGCTGCGCAAGGCGGATCGTCTGGTTGTGCTGGATCGCGGCGAGGTGGTTGAAGTGGGTGACCATGACACCCTGATGGCGAGCGAAGGGGCCTATTACAGGCTTTGGCAGGCCCAGGCGCGTCGGGACGATGAGTCGCCCGAACCCAAGGTCTGGCCGACGGAGGTGGTCAATGCGGCAGGTCAGTGAGCTGAAACTGACTCAGGATGACTTCGGTCGTCTGGTCTTCGAGACCGCAGAAGGGATGAAGCATGAAGGCGTCGTGCCGGTCCGGGCCTTCCCGATGGCGGCGCCTCGTGAAGGCATTTCGCTCATGGGCGTCGATGGTCATGAACTTGCCTGGATCGGTCGCCTTGACGAGGTCGAGCCAGCGTCGACCCGCGAGTTGATCGAGGCCCATCTCGAAACGAGGGAGTTCGTTCCCGAGATCCTGAGCATCGAGAGCGTATCCAGTTTTGCAACACCCAGCACCTGGTCGGTGCGCACGGATCGGGGTCAGGCCGAACTCATCCTCAAAGGCGAAGAAGATATCCGCAGGCTATCCCGAACGGCTCTGCTGGTGGCTGATCGCCATGGCGTGCACTATCTGATCCGGGACCTCTCCAGCCTGGACCGCCACAGCCGCCGACTGCTCGACCGGTTTCTCTGACGCGTTTTCGCGTACGATGTCGGATTTTGGCGAAACCATTCGCCCTGGAGCACGCTCCATCCATGAGCGATACACCCTCGCCGACGGTCGAAGAATCCGTACCGGCAGCCTCGACGGACACCGGTGCCGCGGGCACCTCAGCGCCTGAAGCGACCCCGCAGCGGCAGATCCTGTTTACTGATTTCGGCCTGTCCGAGCCGATCGTACGTGCCGTGACCGAGCTCGGCTATCGCGAGCCCACGCCCATTCAGGAGCAGGCGATCCCCGTGGTCATGACCGGGCGCGATGTCATGGGCGCAGCCCAGACCGGCACCGGCAAGACGGCTGGTTTTGCGCTTCCCATCATCCACCGCCTGCTGCCGTTGGCCAGTTCCAGCACGTCGCCAGCCCGCCACCCGGTACGGGCGCTGATGCTGGCACCCACCCGTGAGCTGGCCGACCAGATCTACCAGAATGTCTGTCAGTACGCCCGGCATACGCCCTTGCGGTCAGCGGTGGTTTTTGGCGGCGTCGACATGAAGCCTCAGACCTTGGCATTGCGTCAGGGCTGTGAACTTCTGGTGGCGACACCGGGCCGCCTGCTTGACCATGTCGAGCAAAAGAGCGTGAACCTCGGTCAGGTCCAGATCCTGGTGCTCGACGAGGCAGACCGCATGCTCGACATGGGTTTTCTGCCCGATATCCAGCGCATCATCAACCTGCTGGGCAAGGATCGTCAGAACCTCATGTTCTCGGCCACCTTCTCGCCCGAGATCAGGAAGCTGGCCGAGTCCTTCCTCAACTCGCCGCAGCTCATCGAAGTGGCCCGGCGTAATGCGCTGGCCGAGAACATCACGCAGACCGTTTTCAAGGTCGACACGCCCGAGCACAAACGCGCGGCGGTCAGCCATCTGGTCCGTGAACACACCCTTAGCCAGGTGATTGTCTTTTCCAACACCAAGATCGGAGCAGGGCGGCTCGCGCGACAACTCGAGCGCGACGGACTGAGCGCTGCTGCCATTCACGGGGACAAATCCCAGCAGGAGCGACTGAAGACCCTCGATGACTTCAAGGCGGGGCGCGTCGCAGTTCTGGTGGCAACCGATGTGGCGGCGCGCGGACTCGACATTGCCGAATTGCCTGCCGTCATCAACTATGACCTGCCCTATTCGCCCGAGGACTATGTTCACCGCATCGGCCGCACCGGCCGCGCGGGCGCCTCGGGCCTGGCCTTTTCACTGATGACTGCGGGCAACGACGAACGGCTGCTCGCCGATATCGAGAAGCTCACCAAACGCAAGCTGCCCCTCGAGGTGCTGCGCATCGACCCGCCCCGACGGCCAGGCCGGGAGCATGAGGAGGGCACCAGTGGCGATCGGGAGGCGCGTTTCTCCGGTTCGCGTAGCCCGAGGTCCGATCGAGAAGACAGGGACTCCAGTCGTGAGCGCCCCTGGCGGGAGGATCGTTCTTCAAGACCGCGCGTGTCGCAGCCTCCTCTCGATCCATTCTTTACCCAGCCCTATATCGAGCCGGCCGCCACAGAGGGCGCACAGGCAGGCAGTGCCTCGACGCCCAACGCGGCGCAGACGGCTTCGCCAGTGGGGCGGGTTGCGGGCAAACGGCCCTTGCGACCGGTGGCAGCGCTGCTGGGCGGCGGGCCGCTCAAGGGCTGATCCCCCACCGGGCGGCCCAGGAGGCCGTTGCCTGCTGCAGCCAATCTTCAGGATTGTGGCTGGACGGTTCGGGCAGCCCCAGTGTCCGCAGTGCGAGCCCGAGAACCTCCAGAGGTCTCGCGGTGCTCACTGGGACAGCGCCATTTTGTTTCGAGAGTTTCTGGCCGTCGTCGCCCATGACGAGACCCACATGAAGCGTGCGCGGCATTGACAGTCCGAGCGCGCGCTGCAGCACCCGTTGCCGTGCGGTCGAGTCGAGCAGATCCTCGCCGCGTACGATGTCGGTGACGCCCTGAGCGGCGTCGTCGATCACCACCGCCAACTGATAGGCCCACAACCCATCGGCCCGCCGCAGCACGAAATCGCCGGTGTTGCTGCTGACATCCTCCTGTCGTTCGCCGCAACGCCGGTCAGCGAAGACTTCAATGCCGGTCGGTACGCGAAGCCGCCAGGATCGCACTGCACGACCTTCAACCATGCCTTGCCTGCAGGTGCCCGGGTATGGCCATTCCTGCTGGACGGATCTGCTCGCCGGATGCATCGCCTGCCAGCGTCTTGCAATCTCGGTCCGACTGCAACCACAGGGATAGGCTTGGCCGCAGGCCTTTAACCGGACAAGTGCATCCTCGTAGCGTGCGGTGTTTTGCGATTGGAAAGTCACATCGCCATCCCAGCAAAGCCCGAGCGCCTGCAAGGTCTGAATGATCTGAACCGAGGCCCCTTGAACTTCCCTGGGCGGGTCGATGTCTTCGATTCGAAGCAGCCACTGGCCCCGATGCGCACGTGCGTCGAGAAACGAGGCCAGTGCGGTGACCACCGATCCGGCATGCAGGGCGCCGGTTGGAGATGGAGCGAATCGCCCGATGTAGGCACTGGACTTCATGCGCTGGGAGTACTGTTCGAGAGGTGTGTGGCGTGATCTTCCGGCGATCAGTTGGAAGTGTGCGCGGATTGCCTGGAAAGCAGTGGTGGATTTTCAAAGCCCATTAGACTCGCGTTCTGACGGGTCTCCCGCTTTGGGCTTGCCCGATTTTCTCCGCTTTGGGCTCCTCCTCTCTGACATGATCGAACTTCGACCGGCGCGTGAGCGTGGCCATGCCAATCATGGATGGCTTGATTCCTGGCACAGCTTTTCATTCGCGGATTATCGCGACCCGCAGCACATGGGTTTTGGTCCGCTCAGGGTGATCAACGAAGACCGGATCGCTGCGGGGACCGGCTTTGGAACCCATGGGCATCGTGACATGGAGATCATCAGCTACGTGCTGGAAGGCGCACTGGCGCATCGTGACAACATGGGCAACGGCTCGGTGATCCGGCCCGGAGACGTTCAGCGCATGAGTGCCGGCGCCGGGGTGATGCATTCCGAGTTCAACCATCAGGCCGATGCACCCACCCACTTCCTGCAAATCTGGATCACGCCAGATCGCCTGGGTGTGAAGCCCGGGTATGAAGAAAAGAACTTTGCAGAGAAGGACAAGCGCGGGCGACTGTGTCTGATTGCCTCGCCTGACGGTCATGAAGGCTCTGTGCGCATTCATCAACAGGCACGGGTCTATGCGGGGCTGTTCGAGGCGCAAGAAAGGGCGGAGTTCAGCCCCGATCCGGGTCGGCTGGTCTATGTCCACCTTGCCCGCGGCGTCCTGACAGTCAACGGCCACCGACTGTCTGCAGGCGACGCTGCAAAACTGAGCGGGGAGTCGCGTCTGATTCTTGAGCAGGGTGAGGCGGCAGAAGTGCTGGTCTTCGACCTTCCTCGCTAACGCCTGTTCAGCCGGCACCTCATCTCAGGAACGCAGCCACCATGGCCTCGCTGATCATTGCCTTTCATTCCGGATACGGACATACCCGTCGGCTGGTCGACGCAGCCCTGGAGGGCGTCGCGACGCATGCGGGGATCGAGGCCGAAGCCATCGATGTGACCCGCCTTGACGAGGCGGCCTGGACCAGGCTCGATCGGGCGGACGCGATCATCCTGGCTTGCCCGACCTACATGGCGGGTCCGTCGGCTGCCTTCAAGCAATTCGCCGACCAGTCCTCCAGCGTCTGGATTCGACAGGGCTGGAAGGACAAGCTCGCGGGGGGCATGACCTGTTCACTCAACATGAGTGGTGACAAGCTGGTCACACTCAACTGGATGGTCAATTTCGCGATGCAGCACGGCATGATCTGGGTGGGCACCGGGTTGATGCCGCCCTCGCAGCCCGGCCATCCCGACGAATTGAACCGTCTGGGATCCTCGACCGGGGTCATGGCTCAGGCTGACAATCTGCCTCCGGAGCAGGCGCCGCCCCCGGGCGATCTTGAGACCGCCCGTGAATTCGGATCCCGAATCGCCGGACTGCTCAAAAAACCGGGCTGATGGCCCGAAGCAAGCTCGCAGACCTGATGTCGGGCCTCATGCCCGGGAGTCGCAAGCTCATGACTTTGCGTGCGGCTTCGCGTGCGGCCTTCCCCCTGAATTGTCCGGGGTTTTGAGCGACAATCACGGCATGTCCGCCTTTTCCTCCGAGACGGTACTCGAAGTCCATCACTGGAACGAGACCCTCTTCAGCTTCAAGACCACCCGCGATCCATCCTTGCGTTTTCGCAATGGTCATTTCGTGATGATCGGCCTGAGTGTCGAGGGCAAGCCCTTGGTGCGTGCGTACAGCATTGCGAGCGCAAACTACGAGGAGCAGCTCGAATTCCTCAGCATCAAGGTTCCTGATGGTCCGCTCACCTCGCGACTGCAGCATCTGAAGCCGGGCGATGAACTGCTGGTCGGACGCAAACCGACCGGTACCCTGGTGATCGACGACCTGAAGCCCGCACGGAATCTGTACCTGTTCGGTAGCGGTACCGGTCTTGCGCCATTCATGTCCATCATCCGTGATCCGGATACCTATGAGCGCTTCGAGAAGGTGGTTCTCGTGCATGGGGTCCGCGTCGTGAGCGAACTGGCCTATACCGAGCTGATCGAGCGCGAGTTGCCCGAACATGAATTTCTGGGCGAACTGCTTCGCGACAAGCTGCTCTATTACCCCACGGTCACCCGTGAACCGTTTCGCAATCAGGGACGGATCACGGATCTGATCGCATCAGACCGGATCAGTCAGGACCTTGGCCTGCCACCGCTGTCCCCCGATCAAGACCGGGCCATGATCTGCGGCAGTCCGGCCATGCTCAACGACACCCGTTCGCTGCTGGATGCCCGTGGCTTTGTCATCTCGCCCTCGCTTGGAGTGCCGGGCGACTATGTGATCGAACGGGCCTTCGTCGAAAAGTAGGCATTGAAGGCCAGGGCGCCGAGAACAAGCGCGCCGCCCTGCAGGGTCGAGACGGATGGCCGCTCCCCCACGCCGATCCAGGCGAATAGCGGACCAAGCACCACTTCGAGCAGGCAGAGCAAGGCGATTTCCTGAGGGGCGAGATATCGCGACACCCCCACGAGCAGCAGGCAGGGCAGGGCGAGCTGAAAGGCGCCGAGGGCAGCCATGATGGCGAGATCCTGAGCGCTTGCGCCGATGGGCCAGGCCATCGGCAGGGTGATCACAGCGCAGATCATCGCGCCCAGCATGACGGACGGACCGAGGTCCAGCCTGGGCCCCGACTTCTTCAGGATCACCAGGTTAATGGCCGAAGCGACCGGAACCGCCGCGGCGATGGCCATGCCAAGAAGACCGTCTCCCGAGAGCCCCTCTCGGGTCATCCAGATCATTCCGATGCCAGCCACGCCGATCGCTGCCCAGGTCCTCAGTCCGATATGTTCACGCAGCAACGCGCGTCCGAGCAGCGCTGCAAGCAGGGGCGATGCAGCCATGACCACAAGGACATTGGCAACCGTGGTGTGCGTAAGCGCCAGCATGAAACAGGTGAACATGACAGCCCACATGCAGGCCGAGACCCAGCCTGCCCAGCCTGCCGAACGGACCGGATCAAGCCAGCCCCGTCCCCGCTGGACCAGAAGGACGCCCGCGATGCAGACCATGCAGGACAGGGCGCGCCAGAAGGCGATTTCGAACCCCTCGGTCTGCTCCATGAAGCGCGTGGCTACCCCGGCCGTGCTCCAGAGCGCGGTGCATGCAATCAGGATCAGGATGGCGCGACGGTGCTGCTGTCTCAGCATGACAAGGTCTGGGCGAGATCGGGCAGCGGGCGAATTCAAGATGCGGGTTTCAAGTTCCGGGCGAGCGATCATATCTGAAGGATCCGGGACGCCCCGGCGGTAGAATCGGCACATGGCTGCGCCTTGTTTTGTTCACCTGCGGATCCGGTCTGAGTATTCGATCTCGGACTCGATTGTGCGGATCGATGATCTGGTCGGCGCGGCTGCGGCAGACAGGCAGGCGGCGCTCGCCCTGACCGATGGCGCCAATGTCTTCGGCTGGATCAAGTTCTATCGCGCTGCACGGGCGAAGGGGATCAAACCCATTCTGGGCGTGAGTGTTCGTATCACCCAGGCACCCGAGCGCGATCGACCGGCAGAGCTACTGCTGCTGGTGCGTAGCCGCACGGGCTACCTCAATCTGTGCGAGTTGCTCTCGCGTGCGTGGCTTGAAAACGAATGGCGCGGTCAGGCCGAAATGCGCGCCGAATGGTTCGATACCCTCAAGCGCGATGATGACGGTGACCACGGCCTGATCGCACTCTCGGGGGCACAACGGGGCGATGTGGGCCAGGCCCTGCTCGCCGGAAATGAAGTGGCCGCTGCTGAACTCGCACGCAAGTGGTCTGCACGCTTCCCGGGCGCCTATTACCTTGAGGTGCAGCGTGCCGGAACCCCCCAGTGCGAAGCACATCTGCGCGCGGCGGTTGCCCTTGCGCTGGCGCTTGACCTGCCGGTGGTGGCCACCCATCCGGTGCAGTTTCTGCGTCCCGAGGAGTTTCGTGCCCATGAGGCCCGGGTCTGCATCGCCGAGGGTGAGATCCTGGCCAATCCGCGTCGGATGCGCCGATTCACCGAGGCGCAGTTCTTTGTCTCGCAGCAGGACATGCGAGAGCGCTTCGCCGATCTGCCCCAGGCCCTCGAGAATTCGGTCCAGATCGCGATGCAGTGCAATCTCGAGATGACCCTGGGCAAGTCGCGTCTGCCCGACTTTCCGACCCCACCGGGCCTCACGGTGGATGACACCCTCAGGCAGCTCGCGGCCGAAGGGCTCGAGTCCCGTCTGGAACGCGCCTTTCCCGATGCAGCTCGCAGGCAGGCAGAGCGGGAACGCTACGAGGCGCGCCTGCGCACCGAATGCGACACCATCGTGGCGATGGGCTTCCCAGGCTACTTCCTGATCGTGGCCGACTTCATCAACTGGGCCAAGAACAACGGCGTGCCGGTGGGGCCGGGACGTGGCTCGGGCGCCGGTTCGCTGGTGGCCTGGGCACTGGGAATCACCGATCTCGATCCCTTGCCCTACGCGCTGCTCTTTGAGCGATTCCTCAATCCCGAGCGGGTGTCGATGCCCGACTTCGATATCGACTTCTGTCAGGACAATCGTGGCAAGGTGATCGAGTATGTGCGCAACAAGTACGGCGCGCAGGCGGTCTCGCAGATCGCCACCTTCGGCACCATGGCTTCCAAGGCGGTCATTCGCGATGCCGGCCGGGTGCTCGACATGCCCTACACCTTCTGCGATCAGCTCTCCAAGCTGATCCCGATTGTGCAGGCCAAGCCAGTGTCGCTGGCCAAGGCCCGTGATGTCGAGCCGCTGTTTGCCGAACGCGAACGCAAGGAAGAAGAAGTTCGGGAACTGCTCGCGGTGGCCGAGCCCCTTGAAGACCTCACCCGCAATGTCGGTATGCATGCGGGTGGCGTGCTGATCGCCCCTGGCAAGCTCACCGATTTTTGCCCGCTGTATCAGGCGCCCGGCACCGACTCGGTGGTGGCGCAGTACGACAAGGACGATGTCGAGGCGGTCGGTCTGGTCAAGTTCGACTTTCTGGGTCTGCGCAACCTGACGATCATTCAGCTTGCAGTCGATTTCATTCGTCGCAACAACCCGGCCAGCACGCTCGATCTGAGCACGCTCAGCTTTGATGACCCCAAGGCCTTCCAGGTTCTGAAGGACGCGAACACCACCGCGATCTTTCAGGTGGAAGGTGACGGCATGAAAAAGCTGTTGCGAAAACTTGCCCCGGACCGATTCGAAGACATCATCGCGGTGCTCGCGCTCTACCGCCCCGGCCCTCTGGGCTCGGGCATGGTTGATGACTTCATCCTGCGCAAGAAAGGGCAGCAGAAGATCGATTATTTCCATCCCGATCTTCGCGAGTGCCTGGAGCCAACCTACGGGGTGATCGTCTACCAGGAGCAGGTGATGCAGATCGCACAGATCATCGCCGGCTACACCCTGGGTGGTGCCGATCTGCTGCGTCGGGCCATGGGCAAGAAAAAGGCCGAAGAAATGGCCCAGCAGCGTGCGATCTTCACCGAAGGCGCAAAGACCCGGGGCCATGACCCGGCGCTGGCCACCCAGCTCTTCGACCTGATGGAGAAGTTCGCCGAGTACGGTTTCAACAAATCGCATACGGCGGCCTATGCGGTGGTCACCTATCAGACCGCGTGGCTCAAGGCCCACCATCCTTCGGAGTTCATGGCTGCCACCTTGTCCTCCGACATGGATGACACCGACAAGGTGCAGCTCTTCGTCAAGGACGCCCGCGATAACGGCGTGACTGTGCTGGGTCCCGACATCCAGTGCTCGGGCTATCGATTCGATCCGGTCGACGCGAAGACCATCCGGTATGGGCTGGGCGCGGTCAAGGGCACAGGTGAGAATGCCGTTCAGGACATCCTTCGCGCACGCGAGGAGGGCCCCTTCCGCGATCTCTTCGATTTTTGCGCCCGCATTGACCGTCGCATTGTCAATCGGCGCACCATTGAGGCCTTGGTGCGGGCCGGTGCTTTCGATGCGCTTGACGCCGATCGCGCTCGCCTGCTGGCCAATGTCGGCCAGGCCATGGAGGCTGCCGAGCAGGCTCAGGCCAGTGTCGGACAATCGAGCCTGTTTGGTGAGGACAGCAGCCCGGTGGCCACGCCGCAATGGATGGCTGCACCCGCCTGGGATGAGCGCAGACGACTGCAGGAAGAAAAGGCAGCTCTCGGATTCTTCCTCAGCGGCCATCTTTTCAAGGGGCATGCGACCGAAGTACGCCGCTTCGCCCGAACCCCGCTGGCCGATCTGGGCAGAATGGCGGAATCGGGGTCAGGGCCGGCAGCCGTTGTGGTGGCAGGCATTGTGACCACCCTGACCACCTCAATGACCAAGCGCGGCAAGATGGTCCGGCTCGGTCTGGATGACGGCAGCGCGGCCGTCGAGGTCGCCATCTTCAACGAACTGTACGAACAGAGCCGGGCCGTGCTGCGCGAGGACGAACTGCTGATCCTGCACGGGCGCGTCGCGCGTGACGATTACAGTGGCGGATGGCGATTGAGTGCCGATCGCATTCTCGATCTGACCACCGCACGTCAGGAACATGCCCGGGCCCTCATGCTGCGCATGAATGGCGAGTCCGATGCAGCCCGACTGCGCGCACTGCTGCACCCGTTTCGGGTGCAATCCGGCTCAAGCGTCATCGACGGAGTCTTCAGTGCCGACGATGACATGCCTGTCGCACCGAGAGGGTGTCCGGTTGAAATCCACTATCACAATGGGTCGGCGCGATGCTCGGTGCGCCTGGGTGACGCCTGGAGGGTCCGCCCGGATGAGGCCCTGCTGAGCGAGCTGCGCCATTGGCTCAGCGAATCGGGCGTCGAGTTGCGTTATGGCTGAACCGATCGCGTCACGCGACCGGCAACTGATCCTGCGCCTGATCTCGGGCGTGCGGCCCTATCGCCGCATGGTCGCGCTGGGCGTGCTGGGCATGATCCTCACGGCGGCGACCGAACCGCTGCTGCCGGCAATTTTCAAGGTTCTGCTGGATGACGGCTTTGGTCGGCAGGGCCATGACTGGATGCTCTGGGCCATGCCGCTGGCGGTGGTCGCCCTCTTTCTGGCGCGGGGCATGGCGACCTTCCTGATGACCTATGCGATGGCCTGGGTGAGCCAGCGTCTGCTTGCAGACCTTCGCCGCGACATGTTCGCCCGGCTGACCGCGCTGCCCTTTGACTTCTTTGCCCGAGAGCCGGCGGGTCAGCTCATCTCCAGAATCGTCGCCGACGTGGGCAATGTCACCGGAACCCTGACGCAGGTTGCGACCACCCTGGTGCGAGACAGTGTGGTGATCCTGGGCCTGCTGGGCTGGTTGCTCTGGTTGAACTGGAAACTCACCCTGATCGTGGCCGTGCTGATTCCCGTGGTGGCCTTGATGGTTCGCGCCTACTCCCGTCGAATGCGGCGTCTTTCCAATGAGCAGATGCGCTACACCGGAGAGCTGACCAGTGTGATCGAGGAGGCCATCCGCTGCAGTCCGGTGGTCAAGGTCTATGGAGGACAAGCCTGGGAACAGTCCCGTTTTGCGGCGGCAAGCGACGGACTGAGACGCTTTGCCATGCGCATGACCGTCGCCGGTGCCACGATTGTTCCGGTCACGCAGATCGCAGCCTCGATTTCGGTGGCCATCGTGATTGCCATTGCGCTGGTGCAATCCCGTGCCGATGAAACCAGCGTCGGTGGATTCGTCTCCTTCGTCACGGCGATGCTCATGTTGCTCGCCCCCCTGAAACGCCTGGCCAACATCAACACTGATC